>CAXSDZ010000215.1:3185-8327 GCA_964235505.1 uncultured Chthoniobacteraceae bacterium | reverse complement strand
CGCTGACAATTGCCGCGGCGGCGCGTCTGCCGAAGATCACGGCGGTCCGTTTGGAGCTGCTGGCGGACGATTCGTTCCCGCAGCGCGGGCCGGGCAGGCAGGACAATGGCAACGTGCATACGAGTGAGTTCGAGCTGCACATCAGCGGGGCAGGCGGCGCGCGGAAGCTGCCGTTCCGGCGGGCGGCGGCGGACTTCGACCAGGCCGGCCTGCCCATCGCCAACGCGATCGACGGCAAGCAAAACACCGATTGGGGCATTTTCCCGCGCGTAGGCGAGACACACACCGGCGTGTTTGAACTCGCCGAGCCGCTGGCGATTTCGGGCGAAGCGTGGCTGCAGTTTGTGGTGAAGCATCGCTACGGCCAGGGCCACGTGAGCGGGCGCGTCCGCGTGTCGATTACGGGCGATGCGCCTGAGCGCGCACTGCCGCTGCCAGCCGACGTGGAGGCGGCGCTGCGCGTGCCTGCCGGGCAGCGCGAGGATGCGCAGCGGCTGGCAATCGCCGCGCACGCAACGCGCATCCGCGCGGCCGATGAAATCGCGAAGCTGCCCGCGCAAATCGCGGTCTATGCTGGCGGCTCGGAAGTGTCGCAGGACGGCAAAAAGGTTGTCCTCCCTGAGCCGCGTCCGGTCCATGTGCTCCGCCGCGGTGATCTCGCTTCTCCCGGCGAACTCGCCACGCCCGGCGCGCTTTCCTGCATCGCAGCACTGCCGGCGCGCTTCGCTGGGGCTGCTGCGGGCAGCGAAGGAGCGCGCCGGGCCGCGCTGGCCGACTGGCTCGCAGACCCAAAGAATCCGCTCACGTGGCGATCCATCGTGAATCGCATCTGGCAAAGTCATTTCGGCCACGGACTCGTGGACACACCGAACGATTTCGGGCGGATGGGCGGTGCGCCTTCGCACCCGGAATTGCTCGAATGGCTGGCCGCGGATTTCCGCGATCACGGCGGTTCGTTGAAGCGCCTGCACCGTATGATCGTGACCAGCGCAGCGTATAGGCGATCGTCGGCGGGCGTTGTTGCCGACGATGTGGAAAACCGTTTGCTCAGCCACTTTCCCCGCCGCCGTCTGGATGCGGAAGCATTCCGCGATATCGTGCTGCAAACCAGCGGCCGCCTGGACTTGAGCACCGGCGGACCGGCTGCGATGCACTTCAAACTGCTCCCCGCCGTGCAGTGGACGCCCACGCTGGATTACGCGGCGTTCGACTGGGATTTGCCGGGCGTCAGGCGCCGTTCGATTTACCGCCTCGTGTTTCGCAACATCGCCGATCCGTTCATGGCGGCGCTCGATTTTCCCGACGCCGCGCAGCTCGCGCCGACGCGCCCGTTTTCCGCCTCCGCGCTCCAGGCGCTGGCGCTCTGGAATGACGCTTTCGTGTTGCGCCAGAGCGAGCATCTTGCCGCGCGTGCAGCAGCCCAAGCGGCTGATCTGCCGGGGCGTGTCCGCGCTGCGATGCGGCTTTCCCTCCTTCGCGAGCCAAGTGCGGAGGAGGAACGCGACTTTGCGGCTTTTGCCGAAACGCACGGAGTCGCCGCGCTGTGTCGCGTGCTGTTCAATTCCAACGAGTTCCTGTTTGTGAACTGACTCCTTCGTCCATTTTCTCATCTTCATCTTCATCTTCATCTCCGCCACCGACTTTTCCGCTCTTCGCGAGGGAAGCAGATGAGGATGACGAAAAGGACGAAGAGCTGCCCGCCGATTTCCCACCGCCATGAATTTCAACGCACCGCTCCCGCTCGGCCGCCGCGCTTTTCTGCGCCAGCTCGGCGGCGGCTTTGGCTCACTGGCGCTCGCGCAAATGCTCGCGCGTGATGCCGGCGCGGGCGGAGTGCTGGGCAGCGACCTGCATCATCCCGCGAAGGCGCGGCGCGTCATCCAGCTCTTCATGAATGGCGGCGTGAGCCCGATGGATACCTTCGATCCGAAGCCGGAGCTCACGCGGCTGCATGGCCAAAAGCTCGGTCCGAAGGAGCGTCCGGAAGGGCAGACGGGCGACCCCGGCGCGCTGATGAAATCGCCCTTCGAGTTTGCGCAGCACGGGCAGAGCGGGCGCTGGGTCAGCAGCCTTTTCCCGCACGTCGCCGGCTGCGTGGATGACCTCGCCTTTCTGATGGCGATGACGACGAAGACGAGCGTCCACGGCCCGGGCAGTTACATGATGAACACCGGCTTTCTGCTCCCGGGCTTCCCGTGTCTCGGCGCGTGGGTGAGCTACGCGCTCGGCAACATCGCCGACAATCTGCCGAGCTTCGTGGTGCTGCCGGACGGGCGCGGACTGCCTTACAATCAGCGCGGCGATTTCTCCTCCGGCTTTCTGCCTGCGACGCACGAGGGGACGGTGATCGCCTTCGCCACTCGCGATGCCGACCGCGACGGGCTCACGCTTTTGGAAAAGATGAACCGCGCGCACGCGGCAGAGCATGCGGGCGATTCGCGCCTGGATGCCCGCATCGCCGCGAGCGAGCTGGCGGCGAAGATGCAGCTCAGCGCACCGGAAGCGTTCGACCTTTCCCGCGAAAATGCGACGACCCGCGCGGCGTATGGCATGGACGGAAAGGTAACGGAGGACTTCGGGCGGCGTTGTCTGCTGGCGCGGCGGCTGGTGGAGCGCGGCGTGCGCTTTGTGCAGGTCTGGAGCGGGCCGCAGGGCGCGGTGAACAATTGGGACAACCACGGCTCCATCCCGAAAGAACTGCCGCCGATGACGGCCAGCGTGGACCAGCCAATCGCCGCGCTGCTCGCGGACCTGAAGCAGCGCGGCCTCATGGAAGATACGCTCGTGATCTGGACTACGGAGTTTGGCCGCACGCCATTCGCGCAAGGCGGCGATGGGCGCGATCACAATGGCGGTTCGTTTGTGACGTGGCTCGCGGGCGCGGGCGTGAAGGGCGGGGTCGCGCACGGCCGGAGCGATGATTGGGGCTGGAAAACTGCGGAAGGCGCGACGTGGTGCTACGATCTGCACGCCACGATCTTGCACCTGCTCGGGATCGATCACACCCGGCTGACGGTTCTCCACAACGGCATCAACCGCCGGCTCACGGACGTGCATGGGAGCGTCATCCGCGAGGTTCTGGCTTAAATCGACACCTGTGGTGGCGAGCGGCGGGATTAGTTCGTAGCCAGCGACAGGTCTCCGACTGCGCTGCTGCCGTGCGACACACCATTCACTGCCGCCCTGCGTTGCGGAAGTCGAATCCCATCCATGCGCCAGAACCCGGTGTCGCATTTCCGCTAATAGTCGTCTGCCATCGACCCATGAAATTTCGCCGCTTCTCAAATTCTACACATTTTCAGCTTTCAAGTTCTCAATCCTGATATATCTCACTTCCGCGAAAGCTTCGTAGGTTTTCCCTCTCACCACATTTATGGCGCGCATTCTCATTATCGACGACGATCCCGCGATGGTTCAGGTCATTTCTGACATCTGCCAGGAACGCGGACACCAAACGGTCGCTTTTTCCTCCGGCCAAAAGGCGATCGACAATCTCGCGACTAACGCGCCGCAGCTCGTCATCACCGATGTGCGCATGGACAAGGTCGGCGGGCTCGACGTGCTGCGCGAGTGCAAGGAGGTGATCCCCGGCACGCCCGTGATCATGATCACAGCCTACAAGCAGCTCGAAGTAGGCATCGAGGCGATGAAGATGGGAGCCTACGACTACATCACGAAGCCGTTCAAAGTGGACGATCTTCAGCTCTCCATCCAGCGCGCGCTAGATCACCAGCACGACCGGCGTGAGATCAAAAATCTGCGGCAGATCGTCAAGGAGAAGTATCGGTTTGAAAACATCATCGGCACGAGCGTGCGGATGCAGGAAGTGTATAACCTCATCGCGAAAGTCGCGGACACGGACTCCACCATCCTGATCCAAGGGGAAAGCGGCACGGGCAAGGAACTCGTGGCGCGCGCGCTGCACTTCAACTCCAATCGCCAGCACCAGCCCTTTGTCGCGCTGAACTGCTCAGCACTCCCGGAGAACCTGCTGGAATCCGAGCTTTTCGGGCACAAGAAAGGATCCTTCACCGGCGCCGTCGCGGATAAGGGCGGGCTGTTTGAGGAGGCGGAAATGGGGACGATCTTTCTCGACGAGGTCAACTCGATGGCGCTCTCGCTGCAGACGAAACTGCTGCGCGTGCTGCAGGAGCGCCAGATCCGCCGAGTCGGCGACGTGAAGAGCACATCCATCAACGTGCGCGTGCTGGCAGCGACCAACGAGGGACTCTACGAAAAGGCGAAGGCCGGCTCTTTTCGCGAAGATCTTTACTATCGCCTCGCAGTGATCCCGATCGAAATGCCGGCGTTGCGCGAGCGGCTCGACGACATCCCGCTGCTCGTGCAGCACTTCCTGAACAAGAACGCTTCGCAGAGCGGCACCGAGGCGAAAAAGATCGATCCCAAAGCGATCGATACCCTGCAAGGTTACCGCTGGCCGGGCAACGTGCGGGAGCTGGAAAACGCCATCGAGCGCGCCTGCGCACTGTGCGACGACGGGCTCATCCGTGTGCAGGATCTGCCGCCCCAAGTCATCCGCCAGGCGAGCACGCCCGTCGCGGAGGTAAGTGGATTGCCGGTCGGGCAGACGCTCGACGAATACATCCGCGAACAAGAGCGGCGGTATATTGAGGAAACGATCAAGTTCACCGCTGCCTCCCGGGAAAAAGCCGCGAAGATGCTCGGCATTTCGATGGCGACGCTTTACCGCAAGCTGGAAGTGAAGCGCACTGCGGCGGAGCGGGTGTAGCGACGCCGGCCGCGGTCGCTTGCGGGAATTGGCAGTGGCTAGCTGCGCATGATTTTGGCAGACCAGACCTGCCATGCGGAGTTGCAGTTGATCAATTTCGGCTCGCCCTTCTGATCAGGCGGGAGGCACCATCAGGCCGTCTCTTCCACTGTTTCCGCTTCGGTCCGCTCACACTCGCGGAAGTGCAATTGGATTACTCGGCGGTTGTCCGCCTTCGTCACGGTCGCCACGTAGTTTTCGACGCGGACGTGTTCGCCGGTTTTCGGCAGGTGGCCGAGCAGATGCGTCACGTAGCCGCCGATCGTGCTGACATCCTCGCTTTCCAGTTCCAGGCCGGCCAAGTCGCTGAGTTCGTAAAGTCCGAGGCCACCTTCCACCACAAATTCACCGGG
>CAXSDZ010000215.1:0-3175 GCA_964235505.1 uncultured Chthoniobacteraceae bacterium | reverse complement strand
GATCCGCTTGAATTCGGCCTTGTCGGCATCGAACTCGTCCTGAATTTCACCCACGAGTTCCTCGAGCACGTTGTCCAGCGTCACTATGCCGACCGCGCCGCCGTATTCATCCACCGCTAGCGCGAGATGCGCGTGGCGGGTGAGGAAAAACGTGAGCAGTTTCTCCAGCGCCATCATCTCCGGCACCGGCAGCAGTTCGCGCTTGATGCGGTTCAGGTCCGGCTTCGGATCGCGCACGAGCGTCAGCAGATCCTTGATGTGAACGAGGCCGATCGCGTTGTCCAGATGGCCCGAGCAGAGCGGAAAGCGAGTGTGGCGGGACTCTTGCGCGCGCTGGAGGTTTTCTTCAAACGTGTCGTCGATGTTGAGAAACACGACCTCCTTCCGCGGTGTGGTGATGTCGCGCACGACGCGCCGCCGCATGTCGAGAGCGTTGATCAGGATTTCTTTGCTTACCGATGTGACTTCCGACGGATCAACGCTGTCGGCGAGGATGATGCGCAGCTCTTCCTCGCTGTGGGCGAGTTCGTGCCCACTGACCGGCTCGATGCGAAAGACGTGCCGCAGCAGCGTGTTGGAGGAGACATTGAGAAACCAGATCGCCGGCCGGAGGATCGCATAGAAAAGCTGCAGCGGCCGGCTGACCCAGAGCGCGGAAGGCAGCGGCTTGCGGATGGCGAGGATCTTCGGCGCCTGCTCCCCGAGGACGATGTGAAGAAACGTGATGCTCGCGAATGCGAGCGTGATCGAGATGGAATGAATCACCGTCGCCGACGTGACGCCGACGTGGAAGAAGACCGGCTCGATCATCTGCGCGAAGAACGCCTCGCCGATCCAGCCGAGCCCGAGGCTGGCAAGCGTGATGCCGAGCTGGCAGGCCGACAGATAGGCTTCCAGGTTGCCGGTGATCTGCTGCGCGAGCTTCGCCACCTTATTTCCATCCTCGACCAAAGGCTCCAACTGACTGCCGCGGAGCTTCACCAGCGCGAACTCCGCCGCGACGAAGAAGCCGTTTAAAAAGACGAGCACCAGGATGCTCAGCAGCTTCAGCGCGATCAGCCCCGGATCGTCCCAATGGGTCGCCGGGCCCGCGGTGGCCGCGAGAAGAAATGGCTGGCTGCTCATGGAACAAAACAAAACGAGTCGCGGACACGGGGTCCGCGACTCGAAAAGGCAAACTTCAGATGGCGTGGGTTACCAGCTCGATTTGGTGACGCCGGGGATCATTCCATTCGACGCCAGCTCTCGAAATGCGATGCGGGACAGCTTAAAGCGGGAGATATAAGCACGCTTGCGCCCGGTGAGCAGGCAGCGCCGCGACATGCGCGCGGGGCTGGCATTGCGCGGCAGCAGCGACAGGCCGATGTAATCGCCCTTCTGCTTCATTTCAGCGCGCAACACAGAATACTTCGCCACGGTTGCGGCTTTGCGTTTTTCACGTTCGATCCAGCTCTTTTTCGCCATAAATCAGGGGCGGGAAAGTAGCGGGCGAAAGGGTCTTTGCAAGGATATTTTGCGGCGTCCGCCCGCTGCTCATCGGCAGTAGTTTCGCCCCAAGTGCGCGTTCCCTTCGTCTCTTTCTTCATCCTCATCATTTTCCCCCGCTTCCGAAGAAGAAGATGTAGATGAGGAAACAGAAAAAGAGCAACGCACGGGCCGGATCACCGCTGCACCCGCCCGCCATCGCCGCCGGACGCGAGCGCCTCCACTTCGGCGAGACTGGCCCGATTGTAGTCGCCTGAGATCGTGTGCTTCAAGCAGCTCGCGGCGACGGCGAACTCGATCGCCCGCTGCGGTTCGTCACGGCGCAGGAGGGAAAAGATCAGCGCGCCGGTGAAGGAGTCGCCGGCGCCGACGCGATCCACGATCGTGATCTCGTGCTGGCGGGAACGGAAGAGCTGCCCGCCATGCCAGAGCACCGCGCCCCAGCGCGTGGAGCTGGCGCTGGCGGCGTGCCGCTGCGTGAGCGCCACGGTGTGAAATCCGAAGCGCTCGGCGAGTTGCGCCGCCGTCCTTTCCTCCGGGCTCGTGCCTGTGTCCGGCGGATCAATGCCGAACACCGCTCGCGCTTCCTCCACGCTGGTCACGCAGAGATCGACGTGCTGCATCAGCGGCGCGAGCGCTGTGCCGGCCTGCCCGGGCGTCCAGAGCTTTGCGCGGAAGTTCAGGTCGAAGCTCACGGTCAGACCAAGTCGGCGCGCCACGGCGCACGCTTCCGCAGTCACTGCCGCAGCGGCAGGTGAAAGAGCGGGCGTGATTCCCGACCAGTGAAACCAGCGCGCGCCAGCGAAAAGCGTGTCCCAATCGAAATCGCCTGGCTGCACCTCCGCCATCGAGGAGTGCGCGCGATCGTAGATGACCTTTCCCGCGCGCTGACTGGCGCCTTGCTCGAGGAAATAAACGCCGATGCGCTCACCGCCGCGCACGATGCCGCCGACATCCACGCCGAGGCCGCGCAGCTCCGCGACTGCGCGATCGGCGACTTCATTCGCGGGCAGTCGCGTGAGAAAACCCGCGCTGCCGCCGAGTTGGGCGATGGCGACCGCCACGTTCGCCTCGGCTCCGCCAAAGGTGATTTCAAAGTGCGCCGCCTGCGCGATTCGCTGGAAGCCCGGCGTGGTGAGCCGCAGCATGATTTCGCCAAAGGTGAGGACGTGGGGCATGGGACAAATGACGAATGACCGATTTGGCGATTTGGCGAATAACAGATGAGCGAGTGGCGAGTGAGCGGAGTGTGATGCCACATTTTCAAGCCGGAGGCTTGCCGGAAATTAGCCGGTGGTGAAACCACCGGATGGCTCGCGCCAGAGCGCACCCGCCCCGGCAGGGACGGCGGAAGTGTGGGCCAGTGATGAGGATATCAACTCATTTCCACAACCTCATCAGTTGCGCCAGACGGCTCCGGCGTCACGCCGGGACGCAGGGCGTGTGCGTGCCGGGGACCGGTGGTTTCACCACCGGCTAAGGTCCTGCAAGCCTCCGGCTTGGGGAACCCGGCACACCCCCATCTCCCATCTCCCATCTCCCATCTCCCATCTCCCATTGCGCATTCGTCATTCGTCATTCCCTCAGCCCCTTGCGCCGCGCGGTTCCTGCGCAACCATTTCCCGCCGCCGTCGTTCAACTGCCCCAGAATCCCACCTCCCCGCCATGACTGAAAAATACCTCCGCGAAC
>CAXSDZ010000214.1:7812-8340 GCA_964235505.1 uncultured Chthoniobacteraceae bacterium | reverse complement strand
GCGACATGGTCTGGGTGAAGTGCGTTGGGATCGACGACAAAGGCCGCGTGAAGCTGAGCCGTCGCGCCGCGATGAAAGAGCGCGATCAGGCGGCAGCGAAGGAAGGCGGCCAGCCTGCTGAAAGCGGCGCGCCGCAGGCGTAGCGGCATCGCGCGATCCAATAGCTGAATGCAGACTGCGATTTCCGCCTGGCAACGGGCGGCGATTTTTTGTGTTTTCGAGAGCTCATTGCGCAGTGATCACGCTGTCGCGCACACGATCCATTTCCGCTCGCAACTGCGCGGTGATCAGGCACAGATTCTCCGCCTCCCATGAAGCTGCTTTCCGCCCTTTTTGCGTTGCTTGCATTCGCAGGCATTCTCCGCGCCGACGAATACGCGGCGCGCACTTTTTCCTCACCGGATGGCGGCACGCTGCCGTATCGGCTGCTGACTCCGCCACCGCACGAGGGCAAGGTGCCGCTGGTGCTTTTCCTGCACGGATCAGGCGAGCGCGGCTCGGACAATCAGGCGCAGCTTCGTCACGGCG
>CAXSDZ010000214.1:0-7802 GCA_964235505.1 uncultured Chthoniobacteraceae bacterium | reverse complement strand
TTCCTCCAGTCTGAAGTGCGCGAGAAATTTCCGTGTTACATCGTGGTGCCGCAATGCCCGGCGGAGCAGAAGTGGGTGGATTGGGACTGGCGGCAGTCCTTCACGCAGCAGCCGGAAAAGCCCGCCGCGCCGATGGTGCTCGCGCTCGGCTTGCTCGACACGCTGCTGAAGGAGTTTCCCGATGTGGACACCGATCGCCTTTACATCACCGGCATCTCGATGGGCGGTTACGGCACTTGGGATGCCGTCACGCGCTTTCCCGATCGCTTCGCAGCCGCCGTGCCGATCTGCGGTGGCGGTGATCCCGCGAAGGCTGCCGTGATCGCGAAGCTGCCCGTGTGGGCGATCCATGGCGACGCCGATCCGGCGGTCCAGGTGGATCAAACGCGACGCATGATCGCCGCGATCAAGGCTGCCGGCGGAGCGCCGCTTTACTCCGAGTATCCCGGCGTCGGGCACGAGTCGTGGACCCCGGGATATCAGGAGCCCGAGTTGCTGCCGTGGATGTTTGCGCAGCGTCGCGGGCAGGCGGCCGTGGCATTTGAGAAGATCGCGCCTGCGCTGGCGCAGCCGCCGTCGAGCTTGTTTCCGGGCGAGGGGCCGGTGCAGCCGGGCATCTGGTTTCGCGCGCTCTGGCAGAACCGCCGCGGCGAGTGGGCGCGGACGAAGACTCAGGACGAGGGCGCGGTGGTGTTTCTCGGCGATTCGATCACGCAAGGCTGGGGCACGCTCGCGCAGGATTTCGCGGGGGTGAAGGTGGCGAATCGCGGCATCAGCGGTGACACCACGCGCGGCGTGCGTCTGCGCTTGAAAGGTGACGTGCTCGACGTGCACCCGCGGGCGGTGACGCTGCTCATCGGCACGAACGATATCGGCCTGGGCGCTACGCCGGAGCTGGTCGCGGAGAATGTGAACGCGATTATCGCTGAACTCCACGCGGCCGATCCGAAGCTGCCGATCATCGCCTGCCGGGTGATGCCGAGCGATGCGAGCAAGCAGCGTCCCGCCGACAAAATCCAGCGGTTGAATGCGTTGGTGGACGAAGCCGTGGCCAACGATCCACTGGTGACCCGCGTCGATACTTTCGGCCTTTTTGCGGACGAGCAGGGGAATGCGAAGAAGGATGAGTTTCCCGACCTGCTCCACCCAAACGCTGCGGGCTACGCGAAGTGGGCGGAGGCGTTGCGTCCGATCTTTGGGAAACTCCAGCTCAGCGAGCGAACGCCATAAACCCCCGCCGGATTCATGGTCGGCGCGTGGCTGCGGCTACGCGGGTGGATCGCCAATGAGCAGCGGGGCAATGCCAGCGGCGGACATGCCCTACGCCTTTGCGAACTGACTGAAACGCTCCGCCACGTTTTCCCAGTTGATCACGTTTGCGAACGCCTTCACGTAGTCGGCCCGCCGATTTTGATACTTCAAATAATAGGCGTGCTCCCATACATCGAGCCCGAGCAGGGGCGTTCCACCCGACATCAGCGGGCTGTCCTGATTTGAGGTCGTCTCCACCGCCAGCTTGTCGTCGCGCCACACGAGCCACGCCCAGCCGCTGCCAAAGACCTTCATCGCGCCGCCGCTGAAAAGCCCCCAAAAGTCGTCGTTGCTGCCGAAGCTTTTCTCGATCGCTTTCGCCAGCGCACCGGCAGGCTGGCCGTTCTCGTTCTTCTTCAGCGTCTGCCAAAACAGCGCGTGGTTCGCGTGCCCGCCGCCTTGGTTCCGCACTTCCGCGCGCACTTCCTCCGGCACCGCGTCGAGGTTCGCGAGAAGGTCTTCGATCGGCTTTTTGTCGAAGCCCGGCGCTTTTGCGAGCGCCAGATTCAGCCGGGAAACATACGCCGCGTGGTGCTTGTCGTGGTGCAGCTTCATCGTTTCCGCATCGATGAAAGGCTCCAGCGCATCGTAATCATAACCCAGCGGCGGCAGCTTATAGACGCCCTCGGCTTCGCCCGCCGCAGGCGCAGGCTTCTCCTGTGCCAGCAGCGTGCGCGTGGGAAAAGCGAGAGCGCCCGTGGCGAGGGCGAGATGACTGAGAGCGGCGCGGCGGGTAATCATGAAAACTCGGAAGCAAGATGGATGGACGGTGTTCCGAGGTGGGTTCGCCCCAGCCCTTTGAGCAGGATGTCTCGGAACTCCACGAGCATCGGCGCAGAGCTGCTCGCGAGCTCCGCACCGAGAAATGCATGGGATGCCGCTGTGGCACTGGAAAGCAGCCGGGCCTGCATGTCAGCCGCTGCCAAGGAGGCGAGTAGGCTCGCCCGTCGAGCGTCGCCCACGATTGTCCCGGCGCTTATGAAAGCGCATCGCCGGGCGGCGAAGCGTCTGTTTGTTCCGCCTGCCGTGCTTCGTGCCAGAGCAGCGCCGCGAGCACCGCGAGGATCACGGCATCGCGCACCAGCAATGCGAGCGGATCGGTCGCTGGCGCATCCGCGTCATGCCCGAAACAGCCGCAGGAAATATCCAGCCCGCGCCACCACGCGCTGCCGAGCGCAACCATGAAAACGCCCATCATTCCCGCCAGCGCCGTGAGCGCCCCGAGCATGAGCCGTCGCGCGATGAGAGCGGTGCCGGCCAGCACTTCCAGCCAAGGTAGATAGGTCGCGACCACGATCGCGACCGTCCACGACGTGAGCTGAAAGTTCTGCACGTCCAGCGCGAACTGCGGAGTCGCCCACGCCCACCGGCCCGACTCCTGCCAGGCATCGAGATCCCAGATCTTCACCGCGCCCGCACCCACAAAGAGCGCTCCCGCGGCGATGCGGAGCGCGTGGAAGATCAGTCGTGCTGCCAAGCGGGCCACCCTCCCTTCAGCACAAAAACGCTCTTGATTTGCAGCTCACCACTCAGCCGATCCGCCACGTGGCGGCTCGCTTCGCAGCGACCGCCGTCGCAATAAACCACGACGGTTTTTTCCGGCTCCCAAGCATCGAGAAACGCCGGCACTTGCGTCTCCCAATCGTCTTCATTCAGCGCGACTGCGCCCGGAATGTGACCCTCCGCAAACTTCGCCGCCGACCGCGCGTCCACCCACAGGACGTGACTCGCCCACTGCCGCGCAGTCGCCACGCGCACTTCGCCTGCCTCCAGCGGCTCCACGCTGCGCCACTGGAGCTGGAGCGCGCCCGACCCGAACGCCGGGAGCAGCGCCGCCGCGAACACGATCGCAAGCTGCCTCAGCGCACGCATCATCCACTCCGATCGCCGTGCCCGATGGAAAAGCGCCGTCATTCTGCAGCCTTACTTCACCCGGGCGTGGATGGTGTAAGTGCGCGGATTTTCGGGAGGAAAATCCGTGGTGACGAGGATCTCGCCCGCTTCACGTTGCGCGGTGTCGGCGGGGGCGATGGTGATCGCGTATTGCTCGCCTGTCTTCACGGTTTCGAGCTTCGCCGCGAGCCGGGGATTGGTGCTGCTCACGCTTTGGACGCGCACCGGAAATCCCTTGGCCGTGAGCTGCACAACCTTCGCTTCCGCCGCTTCGCCGGTGCGCCAGAAGACGAGCGCCGGCTTCACCTCAAACGGCTCATGCACAAACACGCGCAGATCGAGCGTGACCGGCTCTTGCGGGCGATCGTCGGTGGTGACCGTCACGACGGTCCGGCGCGCGCCAATCCGGCTGCCGAGATTGAAGACCGAAACGATCTCTCCGCTTTCCCCTGCTGCGAAGGTCTTCTTCTCCAGCCGCGCGGTCGTGCAGCCGCACGAACTCTTCACCGTCTTGATGGTGACCGGCGCCGCGCCGGTGTTGCGAAAGGTGAAATGCGCTTCCACCGAGTGCGCATCCGGCAGGCGCTGAAACTCCTGGACCGGCTTGTCCCACTGCAATCCCGCGGAACTGCTCGCAGCGAGCGAAACAAGTGCGGCGAGCAGGAGAAACGTTTTCGTAAGCATGGGCACGTGGTTACCGGAGGAGATCGAAATTGCAACTGTGGCGACGCGCGAGCGCCTTCGCTGCCGGAGGATTGTGTTGCAGAAAACGACGCCGATTCCTGCCCAGCTCGCCCGATTTGCGGTGTTGCTTTGCGCTTGGCTCGCCGCCGCAAGGGTCAGCTTGGAATGATGGCGAATATTCTCGAATGCGATTCCTGTGGCTTTCCTTGCGAACTCCGGCACTGCTATGGGTTTTTATCGCTGTCCGATTCCACCCATGAAACCTGTGCCCGTCCCCCCGCACCTTTTGCCGGTCGCGACGAATGGACTCGTCCTGATGTGCCCGTATGGTTAGCGAGCCGATCCACGTCCTGCTGGTCGAAGACAATGAGGAACACGTCCAGTTTCTCACGCGTCTGCTTTTAACCGCGGAGGGAGCGCAATTTCACGTCGCCTCGGCCGGTTCGCTGCGCGACGGACTGGAGGCATTCCGCGAGCGCAAGCCGGACGTGATCCTGCTCGATCTCACACTGCCGGACAGCGATGGGCTGGAGACTTTTATCCATGCGATCGAGCAGGCGCGGGAGGTGCCGATCGTGGTGCTCAGCGGGATCAACGACGTGGCGCTGGCCATCGAAACCGTGCAGCTCGGCGCACAGGATTACCTCGTCAAAGGGCACGTCGATAACCACCTGCTGCTCCGTTCGCTGCAATACGCGATCGAGCGCAAGCGCATTCAGCTCCAGCTCAAGCGCGCGTATGCCGAGCTGGAAACCCGCGTGCAGGAGCGCACCGCGGCGCTGCGCGACACAAATGCGCGGCTGCAGCGCGAAGTCGGCGAGCGCAAGAAAGCCGAGGAAGCGACGCTGGAAAGCAACCGCCAGCTTTCCAACGCGCTCGACCAGCTCCAGACCGCGCAAAAGGAAATCATCCAGCGCGAGCGGATGCTGGCGCTGGGCCGCATGGCGAACGGCATCGCACACGATTTCAACAACGCACTGGCGCCGATCCTCGGCTTTTCCGAGCTGCTGCTCATGAAGCCTGAGCTGCTGATCGATGCGGCGAAGGCGCGCTCCTATCTGGAGATGATCCACACCGCGGCGAAGGACAGCGCCAAGGTGGTCTCCCGGCTCCGCGAATTTTACCGCTACCGCGACAATGGCGAACTCTTCACACCCGTGGTGATCAACGATCTCATCCTCCAAGTCATCTCGCTCACGCAACCGCGCTGGAAAGACCAGGCGCTCGCCGCGGGCATCCACATCGAAATCCGCACGGAACTCGGCAAGGTGCCGACCATTCCCGGCGACGAGTCGGAGCTGCGCGAGGGGCTCGCGAATCTGCTCTTCAACGCGATCGATTCGATCAGCGGACGCGGCACCATCACGATCCGCACGGAAGTGCAGGGGCGCTGGGTGGTCGTCACGGTGAGCGACACGGGCGCGGGCATGTCGGAGGAAGTGCGCGCGCGCTGCCTGGAGCCCTTTTTTACGACCAAGAAAGATCAAGGCACCGGCCTCGGACTCGGCAGCGTGTATGGGATCGTGCGGCGGCACGATGGCGACGTGGATATCCAGAGCGAAGTGGGGCGGGGGACTGCGGTTGCCATCAGTCTGCCGATCGACCGGCACGCGAAAGCGCCCGAAGCCGTGAAACCAGCCGCGCCCGCGAACAACTCACTCCGCATCCTGGTAGTGGAAGACGAGCCGCTCGTGCGCGAAGTGCTCGGCGTTTATCTTTCCGAGGACAATCACGAGATCGTGACGGCGAGCGATGGCCGCGAGGGATTGGAGAAGTTCCGCGGTGGCGGCTTCGACCTCGTGCTCACCGATCGCGCGATGCCGGAGATGAATGGCGACGCGCTTGCCGCCGAGATCAAGCGCATCCATCCCGGGCAACCGGTGATCCTGCTCACCGGTTTCGGCGACCTCATGTCCGGCGCGGGCGAGCAGCCGGAGGGCGTGGACCTCGTGGTGGGGAAGCCGTTCACGCTTACGACGCTGCGCGGCGCGATTGGGAAAGTGATGAAGCGGTAGAATGACGAATGACGAATGATCCGCGAGGTCACGACCCTTCATCATTCGGGCATTCGTCATTGAAATTTCCCATGCCCGCCTCCGCTCCGCGCATCGTCGAAACCTTCCGCGTCCTGCTGATCGAAGACGATCCCGGCGACGTCTTCCTGCTGCATGAGCTCGTAGAGCAAACCCCAGGCTCCCGGTTTCACATCGTGAGCGAAGCCGACCGGCTCGACGCCGGCATCGCGGCCATCCACGCGGGCGGGATCGACGTGATCCTGCTCGATCTTTCGCTGCCGGACAGCCGCGGAGTGGAGACCTTCACCCGGCTGCATGAGGCCGCGCCGCACGTGCCGATCATCGTGCTGAGTGGGTTGAACGACGAAGAACTCGCGCTCGAGACGGTCCATCTTGGCGCGCAGGAATACCTCGTCAAAGGGCAGGCCGATACCCACCTGCTGCACCGCGCGCTGCGCTACGCGATCGAGCGTTCGCGGGCGGAAGCAGCCCTTTCCCACGAGCGCGATCTGCTCCAGACGCTGCTCGAAAACATCCCGGACCGCATCTACTTCAAGGACGAAAAGAGTCGCTTCATCCGCATCAACCACGCGCTCACCGAGCTGCTCGGCCTGGAGCGGCCAGAGGAAGCTTACGGCCGGACCGACGCAGAATTTTACGACGCCGCCCACGCGCAGGAAGCGCTGGAAGACGAGCGGCGCGTGATGCGCACCGGTGAGCCGCTGCTGGGGAAGATCGAAAAGGAAGAGCTCGTCCACGGCGGGCGTTCCTGGTCACTCACCACCAAGCTGCCGCTGCGCGATCAGGCCGGGCGGATCATCGGCACGTGCGGCATCTCGCGCGAAATCACGCAACTGAAGGAGATGGAGGATCAGCTCGCCACCGAGCGCCACTTCCTGCGCAGCGTCATCGATAATCTGCCGGACTTCATCTACCTCAAAGACCCGGAAGGCCGCTACCTGCTCGACAATGCGGCGCACCTGCGCTGGCTGGGCTACCACGAGCATACGCAAGTGCTCGGCAAGTCCGTGTTCGACTTCTATCCGCCGGAAATCGCCCGCGATCTGCACGAGGATGATCAGGCAATCTTTCGCTCTGGCGTGGCGCTAGTGAACCACGAGGAGCGGCTGATGGATCGCGCAGGCACAATCCGCTGGGTGCTCACCACCAAGGTCCCGTGGCGCGATGAAACCGGGCACGTGCTCGGACTCGTGTGCGTCTCTCGCGATGTCACCGCGCAAAAGATCGCCGAGGAAAATCTGAAGCACGCCTACGCCGAGCTCGCGCGCAGCCGGGAGGAAGTGCTCGGCGCGATGGGCAAGCTGCAGGCCGCCCACAGCGAGCTGCGGCAGGTGCAGCTCCAGCTCATCGAGGCGGAGAAAATGAAGTCCATCGGCCGGCTCGCCGCCGGCGTGGCGCACGAGGTGAAGAACCCGCTCGCCATCCTGAAAATGGGCATCGATTTCCTTTCCACGATCGACACCGGCGATGAAAGCGCGCCGATGATTCTGCGCGAAATGAGCGACGCCGTGCAGCGCGCCGACGACGTGATCCGCGGGCTGCTCGATTTCTCCGCGCCGAAGCAGCTCGAAGTCTTCCCCGAGGATCTCAATCTCATCATCGATGGCGCGCTCAAGCTGGTGCGCGGCGAAATGAAAGGAGCCTCGTGTGAAATCATCCGCGAGCTACAGCCGGACCTCCCCGAGGTGCAGCTCGACGCGGCAAAGATCAGCCAGGTCTTCATCAATCTTTTCACGAACGCGATTCACTCGATGAATGGTGGCGGCGTGCTCTCGGTGCGCACCTATTCCAAGCAGCTCACGGGGGTCGGCGCGAATATCGCCGACCAGCGCTCGGAGTCGTTTCGTGTCGGGCAGACCATCGTGGTCGCCGAGATCG
>CAXSDZ010000213.1:0-8349 GCA_964235505.1 uncultured Chthoniobacteraceae bacterium | reverse complement strand
GCGATCGGCTGGCATCCGGCGGAGAAGGGCGAATTCGGCCGCCGCCAGCACGACTCGTGGGAGACGATCCAGCGCTCGCATGCCATCGCCAATGGCTGCTACGTGGCGGTGCCCAATCGCGTCGGCCACGAGGCGCCGGATGGCGGCCCGGGCATCGAGTTTTGGGGGCAAAGTTTCGTGGCGGATCCTTCCGGCCAGATCCTTGTGAAAGGCTCCACGGACCAGGAGGAAATCCTGATCGCAGAAGTCGATCTCGACGTGCTCGATACTCAGCGCACGCACTGGCCGTTCTTCCGCGACCGGCGGATCGAATCTTACGGCGATCTCCAGCGGCGATTCATCGATTGAAAATCCGAAATCCGAATGTCGAATCTCGAAACAAATCCGAAGGAAGTGAAATGGGAGGAAATGGAGAAAACGTTCCGCTCCCAGAGCCGCCCGTTTTCCGATTTTCCAATTTCTGACGTTTCGGATTTGTTTCGGATTTCGAGTTTCGAGTTTCGGATTTCCACCCTTCTGCATGTCTGACGAAGCCGCAATTCCACCCGCCTCTCTCGGCTACCGCATGCCCGCCGAGTGGGAGCCGCATGAGGCGACTTGGCTTTCGTGGCCGCGGCGCGACGGCATCTCATTTCCAAAGGCGTATGACCGCGTCATGCCGACCTTCGCAAAGATGGTCGCGGCGCTCGCGGGCTCGGAGTCCGTGCGCATCAATGTGTGCGACGAGAAGCACGAGGCGGAGGTGAAGCGCGTCCTTTCCAAAGCGCGGGTGCCGGCGGATCACGTCACGTTTTTCCGCATCGCGACGAACGAGCCATGGTGCCGCGATCACGGCCCGATCTTTCTCACGCGCGATGCCGCGCCGCCGCTCGCCATCACCGATTGGGATTACAATGCGTGGGGCTGGAAGTATCCGCCTTTCGATGATGACGACGTGGTGCCGACGCGCGTCGCCGAGCATTTCAAGCTGCCGGTTTACTCGCCCGGCATGGTGCTGGAGGGCGGCTCGATTGAGGTGAATGGCGCGGGCACACTGCTCACGACGCGCTCGTGCCTGCTCAATCCCAACCGCAATCCCGAGCTCACGCAAAGCGACATCGAGGCGCGCCTGCGCGACTTCCTTGGCGTGAAGAATATTCTCTGGCTCGGCGATGGAATCGAAGGCGACGACACCGATGGGCACATCGACGACATCACGCGTTTTGTGGACCGCACCACCGTCGTGACCGCAGTGGAAGAAGATGAGGACGACCGCAATTTTCAGCCGCTCCGGGAAAACCTCGAAGCCCTGCGCGCGATGGAAACAGAAGACGGCACGCCCCTCGCTGTGCTGAAGCTGCCGATGCCGCACAAAATCATGCGCGACGGCCAGCGCCTGCCGGCGAGCTATGCAAATTTTTACATCGCGAACCGCGTCGTGCTGCTGCCGGTTTTCGCGGATACGCACGATAAATGGGCCATTGCCGTGCTGGAAAAGGCGTTCCCAGATCGCAAAATTGTGCCGATCGATTGCCGCGAGCTGATCTGGGGACTTGGCGCTTTCCATTGCCTCACGCAGCAGCAGCCGTGCGTCGGTTGAGCATGACGACGCGTGGACCATCACCACGACGCTGACTTTGATCGAGCCGATCTGAGACGGCCGCCGCGGACTCCATTTCATCCCCATGGCCCGCCGCCTGCGCCTGCCGAGGCTTTCCCGCATCCTGCGCAAAGGGCGCGTGCCGATCGTGCTCGCCACGGCGCTGGCGGTCGGGCTCGCGGTGGGGTCGGAGTGGTTTCGCGAAGCGGCCGGGCGGATCGAGGCGCGCTCGCTGGACGTGCGATTCGGGCTGCGCGGACCGCAGCCCGCGCATCCGCAAGTCGCGGTGGTTGGCGTGCTGAATGTGAGCCCAAAGCCGAGCGATTTCCGCCCGGCAGAGCTGGTGGCCGCGGAAGCGCTGCGGCTCATGTGCGAGCGGGAATTTCCGTGGAGCCGCAAGGTTTTCGCGGAGCTGCTCGACCGGCTTTTTGCCGAGGGCGCGCGCGCCGTGGCGTTCGATTTCGTCTTTCCAGCGGCGAAGGAAGGAGACGATGAACTGCGCGCCGCGCTGGAGCGGCATCGCGGCCGCGTGCTGCTCGGCTGGAGTCTGGAAGAGCAGATGCCCGATCCCTCGCGGCGCATGCTGAATTTTCTCCATCCCTCGCCCACCGTGCTGCCGGGCGAAGCCGGCGAGTGGACGGGATTTGTCTTCTACCATCCCGATGAAGACGGGGCCGTGCGGCGCGCGGACGACCGCACTTCCGAGCTGCGCGAGCAGATGCACGGCGCCGGTTTTGCGCCGGAGGATTGCGACCGCGCGAGCTTCCCCGCGCGCGCCGTGGAGCTCGCCACCGGCCATGCGCCGGGCATGGCTTTCAGCCGGCTCATCGACTTTCAAGGTCCCGCGCGCACTTACCCGCATCTGCCGATCGAGGAGGTCTTCCTCGCGCCCGGCGCGCGCACCTTGCGCCCTTTCGCTTCGCCCGCTGCGTTCCGTGATAAACTGGTTTTCGTCGGCCCGATCGCGAACATCTTTCACGACACCCTGCGGACTCCTTTTGGCGATATGCCCGGCGTGGAAGTGCATGCGCAGGTCGCCGCCGATCTCCTGGCCGGCGCGCGGCTGCGAGACGCTTCCCCGGCCGCGAACCGCGCCATCGCCTGGGCGTGCGTGGCGCTGGCCGCGCTCGCGGCATTGCTGGAGCGGCGCGCGCTGCGGCAGGCCGCGTTGCTCGCGATTTTCGGCCTTGGCTTTGCCGCGGCGGCGCAGGCGCTTTTCGCGCGCTCGCATCTCGCGATCGAGGTGATCCCGCCGCTCGCCGGGCTCGCCGGGACCGGAGCGCTCGGTCTGCTCTTTCACTTCGCGCTGGAGCAGTTCGAGCGGGCGCGCATCCGCGCGGTGCTGGACAAGTATGTCTCCGCGAATGTCGCAAGCATCGTGGTGGAAAACAGCGACTCCTTTGAGGCCGCACTGCGTGGCGATAAGAAGTGCGTGTCGGTGCTTTTCTCCGACATCCGCGGCTTCACTTCGATGACAGAAACGAGCGACGCCGTGCAACTCGTCGGGCAGCTCAACGAATACTTTCTGCCGATGGTCGATGCCGTGCTCCGCGAAGGCGGCACGCTGCAAAAATTCATCGGCGACGCCATCATGGCCGTGTGGGGCGACACGCATTCGCTCGGGCTGGAAGAGGACGCCACGCGCGCTGTCCGCACCGCGCTGCAAATGCGCGCGGCGCTCGCGCGGTTGAATGCAGAGTGGAACGGCAAACCCAGCCGGCTCCAGCTCGCGAGCGGCATCGGCATCAACCACGGCGAAGTCGTCGTCGGCGAAATCGGGCATCCGCAGCGGATGGAATTCACGGTGCTCGGCGACGGGGTGAATCTCGCGGCGCGCCTGGAAAGCGCGACGAAGCAGTTCCACTGCGACATCCTCGTGGGCGAGCAGGCGGAGGCGCTCACGCGCGACGCGTTCGTGTATCGGCGCGTGGACCGGCTGCGCTTCAAAGGCAAGACGCAGCCCGTGGACGTGTTCATCCCGCTGAGCGAGCGCTCCACGGCCGCGCCGCCGTGGCTGGAGGCCTATCACGCCGCGGTCGCGCAGTATCGCGGGCGGCAGTTTGCGGAAGCGGTGGCGGCTTTCCGCGCTGCGGATACCCAGCTCGGCGGCGGCGATTTTCTGTGCGCGATGTATGCTGCGCGCTGTGGGCAGTTCGCGCTGGGACCGCCCGGTGATGATTGGGACGGTTCGCACACGCTGACGGAAAAGTAACCGCCTTCGCCGCTCCGGGGCCGCTACAAACACGTGTTGACACAGCGTTGACCCACCCGCCCGCCGCGCATACTTCTGGCTCCCGTTCTCCCCCGCCATGAAGTTCCCCGCTGCTCTGCTCGGTTTCTGCGCCTTCGCGATCTCGCCGCCCGCCTTCGCCGCGCCGCTCACCCGCTCCACCTTCACGGACGTGGTGAAGGACGTCTCTGTCATCGCCCCTTCCACCCGCGCGCAAAAGCCCGCGCGCGTGCGCGAATTCTTTGGCGTCCCCGACGTGCTCCGCACCGGCGCCGACTCGCGCGCGGAGATGATCGCCGAGGATCAAACCGTCACGCGCGTCGGTGCCAATACGCTCTTTTCCTTTGAGCCCGAGCGGCGCGAGGTGAATCTCGAGCGCGGCAGCATTTTGTTCCATTCGCCCGCGGGCAAAGGCGGCGGCACGATCAAGACGGCTGCCGCGACCGCGTCGGTGCTCGGCACCACGCTCATCGTCGTTTCCACCAAAGGCGGCGGCTTCAAAGTGCTGCTGCTGGAAGGCGCCGGACGGGTCGTCACGCCGCGCGGTGAGCTGCGCGTGCTCACCGCCGGGCAGATGACTTTCCTGCTGCCGGGCCAAAAGCTCGGGCCCGTGATCCGCTTTCAACTGCGCGAGCAGGTCGGCGCGTCGAAGCTGGTCAGCGGCTTCAAGCGCCCGCTCCCATCCATGCCGAAGATCGCCGCCGCCATCGCGCAGCAGGAGGCTGCGATCGGGCGGGGCAAGTTCGCGCGCACCGGCCTACTCACGGGCGATTCGCCCGAGGTCGGCTACCAGGTGGACCCAAACGCGCGCGAGGCAAACTTCGCGGAGGAGCAGCGGCCGCGAGATCGCCGTGCCGCGCGCGAAGACGGCGGGCGGCAGTCGCGCTTCCGGCTCGCGGCGGGCAGCGACGCGCTCGTCGCCACACCTGAGCTCGCGCGCGAGCGCATCTTTCTTTTCGGCGGAACGGCGGAAGATGCGCCCGAGCTTTCTGCTTTGCCGGAGCCGCGCTCCGGTCGCCGCGCGGCACAGGGCGACAGCGCGATTTTCGTCGCGCGCAACACGACGATCCGATCGCCCGCGATCGACCTGAGCCGCTTCGAGGGCCGCGATGGATTCCAGCTTTTCTCCGCGGAAAACCTGCGCATCGACGGGCCGATCGCTTTCCGCGGGCTGCGCTCGACGCCGCTTTCACTAGTGGCCGGGCGGACGATCCTGGCCGCGCCCGGGACGGTGCTTTCCGCCGATACCAGCCGCGTGGAGCTGGCGGCGTTTGGCGCGCCTTTTGAACTCGGAGGGGGCACGCCGATGCGGGACGTGAGCGCGGACGGAACCCCGCTTCGCCTCACCGACTTCAGCGTGCGCAATGCCGGCGGCGACGTGTCTCTCTTTGGCCCCTCGATCGCATTCCACGGTGGCGCTTTGGCTGCGGCGGGCAGGCTGGAGCTCGCCGCGCCCGCGAGCATTTC
Source organism: uncultured Chthoniobacteraceae bacterium (assembly GCA_964235505.1). Taxonomy (GTDB): domain Bacteria; phylum Verrucomicrobiota; class Verrucomicrobiia; order Chthoniobacterales; family Chthoniobacteraceae; genus CAXSDZ01. Next base: position 3,073 of record CAXSDZ010000213.1, on the reverse strand, counting down.
CATCGAGGAGAGCGGCGGGCCTGGCCGGGCGATCAGCGGCGGGCCGCGTCCGCGCCCGGGGTTGCTGGCGCGCACGATCGCGGTGGATGCTGGCGGCGAGCTGCGGCTGCGTCGCGCGAACCTCACGGCGCAACGCAGCGCTCTCCAGTCGGGCACCGCCGTGCGGGGTCGGGCGGTGCTCTTTTCGGATGGCAGCGGTGGCGCGAAGCGGAGCTTTGCGGGACTGCGCGCCGTGAGCCTCATCGATCTCGCCACCGCCCAGTTCGACGTGGGAACCGTAGCGATGCAGGCGCGAACGATTAACCTGCGCCAGGTGAACTTTCGCGCGGGATCGCGGGTCGTGCTCGACTCCGAAAATGGGAAGCTCGCGCCGCGGCCAAACAGCGGCCAGCCATCGCAACCGGGCTTCGTGAATTTCATCCGCCAGGTGACCTACGGCGGCGCGCCCGCGCAGCAGGAGGTTGGCAAAGGGATCACCGTCAAGTGAACCGGACCGCGCGGATTTTCAACGCCCCCACGATGAGCACTTCTTCCCTCCGCCCGGCGCACCGCGCGCTTCTCGCGGCCGCGCTGCTCCCGCTCGTTACGCACGCGCAGCAGGCCGCGCCGAGCCTCGCGGCGAGCGCGGTGCAGCAGGTGGAAAGTTTTCAGCAGCGCCAGGCTTTTGGTTCACCCGCTTTCCGCACCGGCACGAGCCGCCAGCAACCCGCCGCGCCGGAGCTTTACCCCGGCGAATCGGCGGACGTCGGCCCGCAACTCATCCTGCTGGAAACGCGCGTGCGCCCGGCCGAGCGGCGCACCTGGTGGGAGGCGGCGGCGGATGTGCAGTCCTTCTACACGTCGAACGTCTTCCTCACGGAAAAGGGAAACACGGACACCGGCGTGCTCATCACCACGGCGCTCGCCGGCATCGCGCCGCCGGCGTGGGAAGTGCCCGGCGGGCAGCTCGCCGTGCGCGCGGGCTACCGCCACCAGCGCTGGATGTATGGCCTCGACGACACGTCGAATCAGCTCAACAACTTCGACTTCGACGTGAGCACGGCGTATCTCGGCGCGCGCTACGTTTTCCGCGAGCACTGGGTCGCGTCGCTCGGGCTGGACTACAACCGGCTGCTGAGTCACGAGGACGACTGGCGCGAGTTTTACACCGAGCTGGTGCCGAGCTGGGGGCTGGAGCGCTCCGTGCCGCTCGGGGAAAAGACGGCGCTCTCGCTCGGCTACGTGGGGGCCGCGCACTTCACCCGCACGGATCCGAATCCGACTTCGCACGCCAGCGACCGCCTCGACTCGATCCTGTCCGCGAGCCTCGCGCACGAGCTGCTGCCGCGGCTCATCGTGCAGCCATTCTACCGGTTTCAGCACACGCACTACTGGGAAAGCGGCGCGCGCAACGATCGCTTTCACACGCTCGGGCTCACGGTTGCGTATGCGCTGACCGACTGGGCGTCCGTGCGCTTTTTCACGAGCTGGGAGCTGCGCGATTCCGGCGATCCGACGGTCACCGATTACGAGAAGTTCGACACCGGCGGCGGCGTGTCGATGGCGTTGCGGTTCTGAAGCGCGCCGCGGCGAGGTGAGCGAAAGCGCGGCACGGAAGCGGGAAGGATGGCACGGGAAAGCGGGAAACTGCGCCCGGCTCCGAGTCGTCGTGCGAGAGCGATGTGGTTCGCGCGATGCGGCGGGCGCAAACCACCCGCGTCGCAACTGCGTCCTCAGCTCTCCCCGAGCAGCTTCTCAACCTTCTCCTCCAGCCCCTCGCGTCCGCTGAGGTCGCGCAGGTTTCCTTTCTTGTCCACGAGCCACATTGCCGGGATGCCGCTGATCCCGAACTCCTTGCCAAACTTGTTCTCCCATCCTTTGCCGTCGAAATACTGCGGCCACGGCATCGCCTTTTCCTTCACGAACTTCTCCAGCGCATCCTTCTCCTGATCGAAGGAAATGCCGACGATCTCGAAGCCCTTGTCGTGCAGCTTTTCATAGGTTGCCTTCACGTTTGGAATCTCCGCGACACACGGGCCGCACCACGTCGCCCAGAAATCGACCAGCACCACTTTGCCCTTCATCTCCTGGAGATTCACCGCGCGCCCATCGAGCGCGGTGAACGCGACGGCCACCGGTTTGCCGACCGCTTCCAGCCGCTTGAGGATTCCTCTCGCGCGCTCCTTCAAGTCCTCCGGCGCTTCGCTCTTCATGATCTCGTCGAGCATCGCCCGGCCTGCCTCGGAAGTGTCGTCCGCCGCGACCTGGAGCAGCATGGCGTAAGGCTGCGGATTGCCCGGGAACTCCTTCAAAAGCGCGCGCGCGCCGTCCGAAAAAGTCTTGCGCGCCGCCTCGGGGCTTTCCGCGAACTTCGCCTGCGCCTCGCTTTGCACCTGCCGGGCGCGGATGGCGAAGCGCTCTTCGGCGGGGAGAGTCGGATCGCTGATCCGGGCGGCATCGATCTCGGCGACGCGCGCCGCGGCGCTCTCGTTGCCGATCTGCGCAGCCCCCATCGCAGCATCGCTTTCCTTCCGGTGCGCGGCGGCGGCGCGCTCGTGCTTTGGGAAGCGCGTGTAGAAATCGCGCGCTTGATCCGCCACCGCCATGAGCCGCTCGCCCTCAGTTTTCATCCAGCTCTCCTGCTCGGCGTCCGTCGGCTCTTTCGTGCGCCATTCCTTCGGCGGAGTCGGGCGCGTGGCTGCGGAAGCCAGCGTTTTCCAAGCTTGCGTGGCGTCGGTGGCTTCAGGGGCGGCGGTCGCATCGGCGGCTTTTGCTGGCGCAGGTGAAGTCGCCGCATCCTGCGCGACGAGTGAAGCCGTCGCGGCGAGCGCTGTGAAGCAGGCGGGAGCGAGATGCCTCGGGAACCGGAAGGAGGAAGGGCGCAGGGGAGTCATACAGGAGGTTTGGGAGTTGAAGGACGCGACGAATGCCGCGCGCGGGAGCATGGCCCCGCCCCGGTGAAACGCGACGCAAAAACCAACGGCTGCAAGTCCTGACTCCCTTCCCGTGCAAAGCCGCCGGCCGGGCTAGAAAAAAACGAGCGCGCGTATGGGCCAGTGCTACGCTCGGGCGAACCTCCCGTTTGCCAGAGCTT
>CAXSDZ010000212.1:1174-8406 GCA_964235505.1 uncultured Chthoniobacteraceae bacterium | reverse complement strand
GAGTTCGACGGCGAAAGCGGCTTCACTTTTCCCGGCGTCGGCCACTTCAAGCGCAGCGATCTTTTCTCGCTGGCGCTCTCCCTTTCCGTGCCCGCCCACGCGCTGCGGATGGTGGTGGCGCATCACTCGAAAGCGCCGGTGGATGCGGGGAGCCGCGGCTACGAGCTGCTGTTGGAAGACGGCCACGCCGCCTTCGGACTCCATTATTACTGGCCGGGCTCGTCCCTCAAAGTGCGGACGAAAACCGCGCTGGCGGTGGGCACGTGGACGCATGTGGCGGTGACCTACGATGGCTCGGGCCGCGCGGCTGGCGTGCGCATCTATCTCGATGGGAAAATGGCAGAGCTGGACGTGGTGCGCGATGGCTTGGACAAGGACATCACGTATGAAAACGGGGAGCCGGACCTTGCGATCGGCTTCCGGTTTCGCGACGCAGGATTGAAGGGCGGGCGGGTGGATGAGTTCGGAGTTTGGGACCGCGCGCTCACTCCACTTGAAGCAGCGCACCTCGCCGGCCTCACCGATCTTTCGGATGCTTGGGATGCTGACCCGGGCGCGCTCACGGACGATCAGCGCGAAGAATTGTTTGCCATCTTCACTGCCACTGCTTGCGAGCCGGCGCGCGCGGCGGCGGCTCTGCTGCACACGGCGCGCGAAGGGGAGAGCGGTTTCGTGGGCACATTGCCGGAGGTGATGGTGATGCGGGAGCTGCCGGAACCGAAACCCGCCTTTGTGCTTCGTCGCGGAGCCTACGACGCGCCCGGCGAGCCGGTGAGCGCCGACACGCCGCATGCGCTTCCGCCGCTGCCGGCCGACGCGCCGCACAACCGGCTGGGACTTGCGCAGTGGCTCTTCGATCCCGAGCACCCGCTGACTGCTCGCGTCGCGGTGAACCGGCTCTGGCAGACGATGTTCGGACGCGGACTGGTGGAAACGAGCGACAACTTCGGGATGCAAGGCGCAGCGCCGTCGCATCCCGAACTGCTCGACTGGCTGGCGCGCGATTTCATCGCGAGCGGCTGGGACGTGAAGGCGCTGCTGCGCAAGATTGCGCTCTCCGCGACGTATCGGCAGGCGAGCAAAGCCTCACCCGAGTTGCTGGCGCGCGATCCGCAACACGTGCTGCTCGCGCACGGTCCAGCCCGCCGGCTCACGGCCGAGATGCTCCGGGATCAGGCGCTCGCGGCGGGTGGCCTGCTCGTGGAGAAACTCGGAGGTCCCAGCGTGAAGCCGCCTCAGCCGCCGGGCTTATGGGAGGAGATCGCGATGGGCAAGCCGCACTACGATGTCGGCACGGGTGAAGACCTGCACCGGCGCTCGCTCTACACTTTTTGGAAGCGCACGGTGCCGCCGCCAGCGATGGTGACCTTCGATTCCGCCGAGCGGAATCTTTGCGCGGCCAAACGCCAGAGCACGAGCACGCCGCTGCAAGCGCTGGCGCTGCTGAACGACGTGCAGATGGTGGAAGCCGCGCGCGCAATTGCGCAGCGCGCGCTGGAAGAGTGCAGCGGGCCGGAGGATGCGATGGCGTGGAGCTTCCGCGCGATCACCGGCAGGCATCCACGCGCGAATGAGCTGCCGGTGCTCGCCGCGCTTGTAGAAGAGCAGCAGGCGATCTTTTCCGAGCAGCCGGAGGCGGCGCGGAAGCTTCTCGCGACCGGCGAAGCGAAGCTTTCGGCAAACATCGATCCTGCGCTGCTCGCCGCGCACACCGTGCTGGCAGAGGCACTGCTGAACTTCGACGAGGCGGTGATGCGGCGCTGAGTTCCTTGCCTGCTTCCCATTCACGTGCCATTGGTCGTGCCATGAGTTCTACCATTGCCATGGATCGCGCTGGCCGGCTGGTGATTCCAAAGGAGCTCCGCACCACCTTGCATCTGGAGCAATCGGCCTCCTTCCGCGCAGAAGTGGTCGGAGGGCGGCTTGAGCTGACGCCGATTGTCGCGGAGCCGGAACTCACGGTGATCCAGAAGCACGGGCTGCCGGTCATTGCGAAAACGGGCGAGCGGTTCAGCGCAGCCGAGGCCATCCGGCAGACGCGCGGCGAGCGCGAAAAAACAATGCTCCAGCGTGTGCGCTCCCCCCGCCGATGATCTGCTTCCTCGACAGCTCCGTGCTCATCGCGGCGGCCCGCGAAGATGAGCCACTCCACGAAGGAAGCGTGCGGCTTTTCGCCAGTGGAAAATTGCAAAACGCCATCTATCTCCATGCGCTCGCGGAGTGCTTCTCGACTCTTACGGGTGGTGCGGCATCGGCGCATCGCGTGCCGGCTGCTCAGGCGGCGGAGTTCCTGAAACGCGTGGCGGAGCGCTGCGAGATTGTGGCGCTTTCCGCGCGCGAAACGCTGGCTGCGATGGCTGCGGCAAAAGAATGCGGGGTTCGCAGCGGGGCCATTTACGACCTGCTCCATCTCGCCGCTGCGCGGAAAGTGCGCGCCGAGCGGATCTACACCTGCGACGTGCGGGACTTCCGCGCATTCGCACCCGATCTCGCTGGGATCATCACGGCTCCCGACTGATGCACACGATGTTCTGCGATCACCAAAACTTCGGTTTGAGTCGGCGCGATTTCTTCGGACGCTTCGCGATGGGGCTCGGCGGCGCTGCGCTGATGGGGCTGCTGAACCGCTCCGCGTCTGCCGCGGCGAGCCCATTTGCGGGCGTGCTCGCGCAGCCGCACTTTGCGCCGAAGGCAAAGCGCGTGATCTACCTTTTCATGGCCGGCGGGCCGGCGCAGCACGACCTCTTCGATCACAAGCCGCTGCTGTGCGAGATGAACGGCCAGGATCTGCCGGAAAGCGTGCGCGGCGCGCAGCGGCTCACTGGCATGTCCGCGAATCAGGCGCGCCTGCCGCTCGCGGGCTCCGCGTTTTCGTTTGCGCAGCACGGGCAAAGCGGCGCGTGGGTGAGCGAGTTGCTGCCGCATACCGCGAAGATCGTGGATGAGCTTTGCTTCATCCGCTCGATGCACACCGAGCACATCAATCACGACCCGGCAATCACGTTTTTCCAGACCGGCCACCAGCTTCCCGGGCGCCCGAGCATGGGCGCGTGGCTCACCTATGGACTCGGCAGCGCCAATGAAAACCTGCCCGGATTTGTGGTGCTCATCTCCAAAGACCGCATCGACCAGCCGCTCTACGCACGGCTCTGGGGCAACGGTTTTCTGCCTAGCGTCCACCAGGGCGTGCAGTTTCGGAGCGGCGGCGATCCGGTGCTTTATCTGCAAAATCCTGATGGGGTGAGCGCGGAGAGCCGCCGCAAAATGCTCGATCGCCTTGCGGAGTTGCACGCCGCTCAGTTCGAGGAACTCGGCGACCCGGAGATCGCGGCGCGCGTGGCGCAATACGAGATGGCTTTTCGCATGCAGACGAGCGTGCCGGAAGTCATGGATGTCGCAGCGGAGCCAGAGGGGACTTTTGAGCTTTACGGAGAAGAAGCGCGCCAGCCCGGCACCTTCGCGGCGAACTGCCTGCTCGCACGTCGCTTGGCGGAAAAGGATGTGCGCTTCATCCAGCTCTACCACCCGGGCTGGGATCAGCACGGCGGCCTGCCGAAAGCGATCCGCCGACAATGCGCCGATGTGGATCAGGCGAGCGCGGCGCTGATTACAGACCTAAAACAGTGCGGCCTGCTGGACGACACGCTCGTGGTTTGGGGCGGCGAATTTGGCCGCACCGCCTATAGCCAGGGGAAGCTCACCGCGACCGATTACGGGCGCGATCATCATCCGCGCTGCTTCACAATGTGGATGGCGGGCGGCGGCGTGAAGCCGGGGCTGGTGTATGGCGCGACGGACGAGTTCGGCTACAACGTCATCGAAAATCCGGTCAGCGTGCATGACTTGCAGGCGACGATCCTGCATCAGCTCGGCATCGATCACACGCAGCTCACGTTTAAGCACCAGGGCCGCTACTACCGGCTCACCGACGTGGAGGGAAAGCTCGTGCAGGCGTTGGTGGCGTGAGTGTCCGGCAACGGCGGGTGCGTTAGAATCCAGACGCGCCGGACAGCGGTTTCGTCGCGGCCCCAGCGCCGCCGAATTTCCCAGACGTCGAGCCATTGCCACCTGAACCGGTGTAGTTCGGATTGTTGGTGAAGACGTTCGCTGGCTTGCCGCCGCCGATCGAGACGGTCTTGCTGTTGTCGATCGTTACGGTGTTGCCAGCGATGGTTTTCATGCTGCGCCCGTTGAGGCTCACGTCGCCGGTGAAGCGCACGGTCCCATTGCTGCCGGGCGCGTAGAGCTTGATCGCGGTGTTCGCCTCGATGGTGCCGCCGCCGATGAGAAGCTGGCCGTTCGCACCGAGCGCGCCGACCTTCACCACATCGCCTCGAAGCGTGGCATTGTTCAGCGAGATCGTGCCTGCCGCGCCTTGGTTGCGGATATCGACGGTGCCTTTCTCCGCCCGCACCGTGCCGCCGTTCACCAGGATGTCGCCGCCCGCAGAGGTGAATTTGATTGTGCCGCCTGCACCGGTTTTCGTATTGGCCAGCAGGGAAAGGAGCTGTGCCGAGCTGTCGATCTGGATCGCGGTGCCGCTCGTTTTTTTGCTTTCGAGCAGGATGCGATTGCTCCCGGGCGGCGGCGTTGCGCTGGCGGCGTTGTTTTTGATCTGCACCGTTCCGCGGACTGCGATCGAGTCCTTCGCAATGATGTTCACCGCGCCGCCCGTGCCGTCATATAACGTCGCTGCATTGATCGCTCCATCCGCGGTGATCGCGTTGCCGGCCAGGGTCACGGCATTGCCCGCCAGACTCCCGCCGCTGCCGATTTGCAGACCGCCAGAGCTTTGCAGCCGCAGATCGCGCGCGGTGAGCGATCCGCCATCCACCTCGATCGCGCTGCCGAAGCCGAGCAGCCGCTCCGCCGTGGCGGAGCCGGTCCAGGTCAGCGTGTTGCGCGCTTCCACCTGGAGTAGGCCGGCGGTGATGTTCCCGCCAATCGACGCGTCGTTGCCGGCATTGAAGCCGCCTCGGCGCAGCGTGAATTGCGCGGCGGGGCCGACGATCACGTCGCGCTCCGCATCGATGAAAAGGTCGCCGCCCGGAAGCCGGATCGTGGAGTCCACCGCCGTCGTTCCCACAGCCCCGCGGCTGTAGAGATGCACAAAGTTAAAGCCCGATGCTGCCGGTGCGGAAAGCGAGAAGTTCTGCGCTAATGTGATCGCCCCGTTTTTGGTGCCGAGAAAAAGCGAGGTAAGGCCGCCGGTGCGCGTCCAGGCTCCACCCGTCGCTGCCGAGGTGATCGCCGAGTCCGAGATCAGCGCGAGATCGGTCGGCGCGCCGTCAGCGATCCTCGCCGTGGGACTCGCTCCGAGCTCGATCTCTGAGAATCGGAACACCGCGACTCCGGCTGCCGGAAATGCGCCGCCGGCAGGTGCGCCGAAGCGGCTTTCAAGTGCGACCTGCGCATCGAAGTTGGATTGCGCGCCAAACAGGAAGACCGATGGCCGCACGTCCACGGAGTTGCCTCCATACACACTGCCCTTCGCCGCTGGGCCGCCGCCGAGCTGCACGGTGGGATCTTTGGGCTTGAGCGAAATGGCCGTGTTTTCCGCGATCGGGAAAGTGGACGGCGAGGGGATAAGCGCGGGCGCTTTGTGACGCGGCTTCGGTGTCGGGCTGGATTTACCGGGGCCTTTCTTGCCAGCCGCCGGAACTGCCGCCGCGCCCGCCTGCGCGCTCCAGTCGGGCCGCGCCAGTATCTCGGGCAGCAGCGCGCCGGGATATTCCGGCGTGCCTGGATCTTCGGGCATCTGCGGTTCATCCGGCTTTGGGTCGCCCGGTTGCGGATCTTTGCCGTCGGGCGCGCCGCGTCCTGGCTTGTCGTCGCCTTCCGCCCTGCGCGGTCCTTTCCCGCGGCGATCGAGCAGTTGCGAAATCGTGTCGTCCCCGGTGGCCAGCCCGCCGCGCGAATCCGCCGCGCCTTCCAGCCGCGCCACGAGCTGGTCGGAAGCCGCCGTGACCTTTGTCCCTTTGCCGAGGATCACAAGATTTGTCTCCACGAGCCGGCCCCTGCCTTTGCGCTGCTGCTGGTCGCCGATCTCTTTCTCGATCAACCCGAGACTCGGAAGCGGTGCGACTGCGGTCCGCTTGCCTTTTCCGCCGCTGTCGAAGGCTTTCGGGTCGATCAGCGCGGAGGTTTTCACGAGGCTTTTCAGATCCACGGAGACCGGGTCCGGCAGCGAGCGCGCGTCCGGGCGCATGATGATCATTTTCCCAGGAAGAAGAGAGATCGTCTCGCCGATGCGACCATGGAGCGAAAGCTGGAGGCTGCCTTCCAGCACCACCACCTTCAGGTTTTTGCCGGGCAGGTGTTCCATCATGATCGTGGTGCCCGTGATCGATGCGGTGACTGCCGCAGTCCTGATCTTCGCGCCGCCGAGACCCTTTGGCACCTGCAGCAGCATGGTGCCGCGATCCAGCGTGATGTCGCGTGTGCCGGGCTTGAACGAGAAGAACGTCTCCGCGCCGAGCCGGGTCAGCGTCTGGTCTTGGAAGAGCAGCTCAGCGCGCGATTTCACCCCTGTCCGCACCCCGATCTCTTCTTTGATGACATCCTGCACCGCGGCCGCGCGGGCGCTCTGGCCGGGGGCGACCACCTGCACTTCATTGATGATCCTCGTGATGCTCGCCTGCTCCAGCGGTCCGGCCAGGGCGGGCAGGCTGATGCAAAATGCGGCGAAGAAAAGGGGACTGAAACGGAGAGTCATGCGTTGGAAGAGCGGTCGCGGGAAGAGCAAGGCCAATGCCGCGGCGTTTGGGAGTAAGGGCGGTTTGGCGGAAGGAAGGCGCTTCGGCGGCCAGCGCGGTGTGCTTCAGGCCTCAAGCGGACGTTCAAAAACGCACCGAAAGACCCACACCGCCGCCGCCGTTGAACACCTCGTAATCGAACGCTTCCCGGTTCGACCGGTTCCACCCCGTGAAGACAGACGCCGTGACGCTTGCCCACTCCGTCACGTCATACCGCACGCCGAGCGAGAGCGTCTGGTTGTGATCGCGGCGGCTGTCCGCGTCGGAATAAACGAAGTAGCCGTAGCGATAGAAAATGTCCGCACCGAGCTTTGGCAGCGCTTGCCAGTGGTAGCCGAGATACGCGCCATACTCGTCGCGCTCGGCTTCCGCGGGATCGGAAAACGCCCATTGCGCCGATGCGCCCGCAAACAGCGCGTGCGTCCGGCTCAGCGCCCACGCCTTAATCAGGTCGCCACTCTGCCCCGGCGTGAAGGC
>CAXSDZ010000212.1:0-1164 GCA_964235505.1 uncultured Chthoniobacteraceae bacterium | reverse complement strand
CGCGAACAGTGCGACGCCCTTGAGCTGCGGCGGCGACCACGTCGCTCCGAGGCTCGCCTCAATGGTGTTGAAATCGAGCGCGCGAAACTCGTCGTAACGAAAAAGCGCGCCGCGCGCGACCGCCTCGATCTGGAGGTCGCGGGCGATCGAGCGGCGATAGCTGAGGCCGAAGTTTGCGACTGCGAAAGCGTCGTCCTGCTGCGCTCGATTGGTCAAAGCGACGTTGTTCGTGAAAAAAGCGCTCACCTCCGCGAAGGCGTTGAATCCTTTCACTCGCTCCTGCTCTTTCAAGATGCGCTGCGCGCCAAACGCGTCGTCGTCCTGCACGATCTGCTCGCTGGAGGGAAAGTCCGACACCACCTCGCGCGAGCGAGTGTCGGTCGCCGTCGCGGGTGCGCTGAACTGCCGCGCCTGGTCGATCCGCGTCGCGGGTGTCTGCGCGCGGAGGGCAGCCGCGAGGCAACTGAAGAGGCAGATGGGAACCGTGAGGCGAAGACGCATGCCGCCACCGCATAGCAGCGCGTGTGCCTGCTGTGCCGCTCGCAGCCCCTACTCCGCGCCGATCGCCTCCTGCAGCACTCCTGCGATTTCATCCGCCTGCGCCGCGATCCTCGCTCCGTCGCGACCTTCGATGAGCAGCCGGATCTTCGGCTCGGTGCCCGAGTAGCGCAGCAGCACCCGGCCTGCGCCAGCCAGCTCGCGCTCGGCTTCCTGCACGAGCCGCATCACCTGCGGCATCGTCTCGATCGGCGGCTTTTCGCGCACCTTCAGGTTGCGCTGTGCCTGCGGATATTTGCTGAGACAGGTCTTCAACTCGGACAGCTTCCGCCCCGTCTCGCCCATCACGCGCAGGATTTGCATCGCGCTGATGATCCCGTCGCCCGTGGTCGTGTAGTCGCGGAAAATCATGTGCCCGCTTTGCTCGCCGCCCACGTTCAGATCGTTCTTCATCATCGCCTCGATCACGTAGCGGTCGCCCACCTTCGTGCGCAGCACATTCCCCTCGTGCTTGGTCAAGGTCTCGTTCAGCCCGTAGTTGCTCATCACGGTGGCCACGAGCGTGTTCTTCGCGAGCCGCCCGCTTTTGATCAGGTCAATCGCCGCGATGGCCATGATCTCATCGCCATCCACGATCTCGCCCTTTTCGTCGCAAAGCAGCACGCG
>CAXSDZ010000211.1:0-8462 GCA_964235505.1 uncultured Chthoniobacteraceae bacterium | reverse complement strand
ACAGCCCCGGCGCCTTTTTGTAAGTGCGGTAGATTTTCGTCAGTTCGTGCGTCTCGATCGCGGCCATGCGCAGAGGGAAGCGCGAGCACGCCGCGATGGCCAAACAATTACTGGAGCGCGAAACCGCCCGGCGCGACGGACAGCTTCACGCCATCGGAAAAGATGACGGTGCGCGGCACCGCGCTGGAGTTGTAGGCCGCGTGGACTTTGCGTTTTCCATCGTCGAAAACGGCGTAGCACGGCGCATCCGCCGTCACCGTGCGATCCACGCGGCCGAGCTTCGCGAGATTGCGAATCCAGTGCTCGGTCTGCGCGCGGCTGTTGCCCTCCTCCGGTTTCCAGTCGGGCGGCGCGGCATCGAGCTGGCGCGCGGCATCGGCGGGATCGCTGAGCGCGCGATACATGGCCATGATGTCCGGCCACGTGTCCCACGCGCCGCCTTTCTCCGCGGCCATCGCGGCGTAGTTCCGCGCGGCGTAATCGGGGAAGCGCCCGAGGTAAGTGGAAGCGCCCGTGATCGGCAGCCAGTTGATGCCGTGGATCGCCTCCGGCTTCGCCGAAAACCAGGTGGCGAAAGAGCTCTTGCCACCCCACACCATGCCGACGCATTCGCGCTGAAACGCGGCTGGAAAGTTGTCGCCGTGGACATCAAACCAATACTCCTCCACCGCATGCAGCTCCGTGGTGAAAAGCCAAATGCCGAGATCGCGCGTCGCGCGGTCGCCCGTCGCATCGCCCCACAGGATCAGGCCGCTCCACGCGTTGAGCGCTTCGGAAGAGGACTCGTTGTTGTTCCCATCGCCGAAGCGCGCGTGGCCCGATGCCCACGAGTGTCCCGCACCCGGATCGAAGCAGCGCAGAAAGGGAAAGAGCGGATCGCGCCGGTCGGCGCTGGCGATGTCGCGGATGAGCAGCTTCACCATGCCTCCCCATTTCTCATCCCGTGCCCACGCCGGATCGCGCCGCGCGATCTCCGCCGCCGCGCGGATGAAATAGCCGTAGTGAAAGTGATGATCATTGAGCTGATCATCGCTGCCGAAGCTCGCCGGGTAGCCGATGAGCGTGCCCCAGCGCGGCTCATAGGCGAAGACTCCACGCGTCTTCGGCGTGCCGTCCGGGGCTTCGGCGGAAAGCCACGCCTCCACTCGCTCGCGTAGGCGTGCGCGGAGACTCGCCGCGATTTCCGTCAGTCCGTATTGCTCCGCGAGCGGGAGGAGCGTGGCGACTCTGCCGAGTTGCTTGCCTTCCCAATATGTGTCCTTGAAGTCGCCCTCCTTCCGCGCCGAGTCACCGGCGAGCAGCGCGGCCATGGCGTCGCGCGACACGCCGCCCGCATTTGGCAGTGCCGGCAGCACGCCGGGATAGATCATGCGAACGGTGAAAGACTCGCCCTCCGCGAGCTTCATCGCGCCGCGCACCGAGCCGTAGGAAAGCGGCAGCAGCGGCGTCGTGGCATTGCGCCATTGGTGCGGGTAGAGCGCGAAAAGCGTTCCCTTTTCCGCGCCCTCCATCGGCTGCGTGGTCACGTGGAATTGCGTCGTCGCCGCGCTCGTGGGCTCGTCATAGGCCCATTCCATGCGGGTGTCCGCGATGTGCGCGTGCGCGTGGCGCTGGAAAAGCGCGAGCGTTTCCAGCCGATCGTCCGGCAGCACCGCGACCGAGCAGTAGTCCTTTCCCGCCGCCTGGCACTCCAGCGCAGCGCTCCCCTGCCCGCTCCACTTCGCGCCGGTCGGTCCGAAGAGTCCGAAGTGCCGCCCATTGATCGAAATGCCAAGCACCGCACCGTCCGCCGCTTCCGCCCAAATCTTCGGAACCGCAGCGAATCGCACGCGCGGCTGACCACCTGCGAACCGTGCGAAAACAAAGGGCGAGCCGTGTCCAAACGAAACACTCAGCCGCTTTGTGCCGTCCGCGAAAACCAGGCGCACGAACCAGTCACTGAACGCCTCCACCACTGGCGGCTCGAACTTTTCCACTGCGGAATGGCCGAGCACAAGATCCTCCAGACCGCCCGGCATCACACCGAGCACGTCGCCTTTCGTGGTGGCAATCTTCGCGCCGGGATACGCGATGCGCAGCCCGCTCTCATGGGGCGCCACCGCGAGCGGATGAGGGAACAGCGGGAAGGGCTTGTCGCTCCACCACAGCGCGGAGCACCAGTCATTCGTCGGCGTCGGGCCGTGCAGCGTTTCCGCGCGCCACGGCGCATCTGGCGGAGATTTTGCACCGGCTGGAATGCCGCTCAAATAGCTACCCGCACCGACTTTCGTAATCGGCGCGGCGGCCATTGCGGTCACGGCGAAAAAGGTGAGTGCAAGAGCAGCGGAGCGGCACGCGAGTGGGGAAGACATGGATGAAAAAGCTGCGAACAAGTCGCTGCATTCATGTATCGCGCGACACCGCGAATTGTTAGGAAACGACACGAATCATGCGATCCAATCGGCTCATCGCGAAATCCAGGTTTCACCTCAGCGTCGCCCTCAGCGCAACCTTCCTCGCATGGAGTCTATGGCGCGCTGCGGCCATCGTCAGCGACCCCGCGGACTGGGTCGCGTGGAATCGCGCGACGGATCGCGTGGTGTCGCACACGGATGATGCCGCGGCTTATCCACGCGCCAAGCGACTCGCGAACGGCGACATCCTGCTCGGCTACCATCACGGCGGCGGACTGGGTGAATACGGCACCTTCGTAACCCTGCGGCGCTCGCGCGATGGCGGTGCGACTTGGCTGGAGACGCGCGACGTGGAAGGCCCGGAAGGCGAGCGTTTCTGGGGTTTTTCCAACGTCGATTTTCTGGAGCTCGATCCCCGCGGGCACATGCTGCTCGTTTCCGCCGCGCGCGGGAAAGCGGAGCCGGGAAAACCAGAGTTCCTTTCCGAGTGCGAGCGCAGCGAACTGCGGCTGCGCTTTTCCGCGGACTTCGGCGCGACGTGGGGTGCGCCGATCCGAGTCGCGCGCGGACGAGGGCGCGTGTGGGAGCCGTCCGCGGTGCGGTTGCCCACGGGAGAGATCGAGATCTACTACGCGAATGAAGCGCCCGATTTGCTGCGCGAAGGGCGGCTGGATCAGCGGATCGAGCTGATCCGATCCGGCGACGGCGGCGCGACGTGGAGCGAGCCGGAGGAAGTCTCGCAGCATCCCGGCCGCCGCAACGGAATGCCCGCCGCCGCGGTGCTCGCCAGCGGCCGCGTCGCCTTTGCGCAAGAAATGGTGCGCGATCCGCACTCGCCCTGGATCACGGAAACGCTGCGCGGACACCGCGTGGAGGAAACCGTCGCGCAGACACGCTACGCATTCGGTGCCGCGCCGTTTCTGCTCACGCGCCACGACGGGCGCACGCTGCTCGCATTCCATTCCGCCTTTCAAAAAGCACGCCCGCCAGACGATGCGCCGGTGCCGTGGATGTTCGCAAATGTGTGGGTGCAACAGGGCGATGCGGAAGCGCGCCACTTCAGCCCAGCGTCGCAACCGTGGCCGGAGGTGGATGCGCGGACTGGCGCGTTCTTTCCCTCGCTGCTGATGAAGGACGAACGCACCGTCGTGGCGCTCGCGTCTTTCGTGACGCACGCGCCGGAAGGGAAAAGCCGGACGGTGGTGCGCTGGATCGAAGGACGGCTGAAATAACACCGGCAGCGCGCGGAGCCGCTTACTCGCTCGGCGCTTCCTCTGCCGCCGTGCTTGTTTTGCCCGCGATCACTCCGATCTGCGCCAGCGCATCCGGCGCGAGATCCTGCATGAGCTGCATGAAATCCATCTCCGCCAGCCGCTGCGCGCGCCGCAGCAGCAGCGGCACCGGGCTCGCTGGCTCGGCGCTGGCGTAGTAGTCGCACACTCCCTCCAGCACGCGCACGACATCGGCCCGCGAGCGGATCGCGCCGGAAAAGCCCGCACCAGTCTGGCCGCCCGTCGTGGATTCCAAACCGGGCGCGCCCGCGTCGTCCGCTGCCACCACCGGGCTTGCGCTGGCGGCGAGATACGGCCGCAGCGTCGTTTGGATTTCCTTCAGCGTGGTGCTGAGCTCCTCCAGACTCGGCGCGCGGTCGCTGCCGACGAGTTCCATGAGTTGCGCGTCCACTTCGCCGAGCAGCGTCCGCGCTTCGTTCGCCGCGCTGCCGAGGATGGCGAGCTTCTCCGGCGCGGTGTCGCGCAAGGCGGCCTCCACTTCCGCCGGCTTCGGAGCAGGCTTGTCGGCGCCAGAAGCGAGCCCGATCTGCGTGATCTCCGCGAGGCTGAAGCGGCCGATGCGCGGCGATTCCGCGAGCGGCACCTGCCGCAAGCGCTCGAGAAAACGCAGCGGATCGCCAAACGTGCCAAGCGGTTTTGCCATGCCGCCGATGATGTTCACGCGCTCCATCGGGTCGTTGCTGTCGTCGGGATCGAGCCGCGGATAAAGCCCGTCCCACTGCTCCCCGAGCAGGCGCTGTAGCAGTGCGAGCCCATCGCGCAGCCCTGCCAGACCCTCGATTTTGAGCAGCGCCAGACAAAGCGTCACCGCGACGCGGAGATCTTTCGAGCGGCCGAAAAGCTCCACGCAGCGGTCGCGCACCGCTTTCCAATCCGGCTCCTCCGACGCGGAAAATTGCGTTTCCTCCTTGCCTCTCACGAGCGCGTCCAGCTCCTGCAGCGCGGCGTCGTAGGAAAGGTCTTCGCCACACGGAGCATCGGGCGAGATTGGGAGCAGCAGCGGTTCGAGGTCCATGGTGCAAAAAAAGGTGAGTCGAGAGCGGCGGCGACCGTGCGCGGTCCGGGGAGGAATGTCGAACTCCGACTGGCATTGCTCGCTTGAGTTGCCGCGCTCATTTGCACACGATCTGCGCATGGCCATCGCGCAGTTCGAGAAGGATTACCGCAGCCTCCTTCGCCGCTTCCGCCGGCCTGCGGACGTGGAAACGGTCCGGGTTTTCAATCGCCTGGATCGCCTCGCGCGCCAGCTCCAGCGCAAGGATTTGCCGGACGCCGAGCGCGATTCGTCCAAGAAGAAGCTCAGCGACAACGTGAAAAAGCTGAGGCAGGCGATCAAAGACGAGGCGGCGGAAATCAAACGCGACGGCGTTGAACTTGCAAAAACCCTGCCCGATCCCGGCGCGCGATCCGCCGCCGGCCGCGGCATGCGGAGCCTGCTGGATGGCGTGACCAAGCTGGAGAAAACCGCCGCCGCGTATTGCAAAACCCACGGCGCACCGACACCGCCACCTCCGCGGATGCCATCGACGGACTTTGCCGCGGACTACGCGCGGGCCATCGCGAAGTTCGCGTTCAAACAAACGCCGGCGGTTTTCGCCGCGCTCAAGAAACTCGACTCCGCGCAAAAGTCGGAGGAAGTCGCGCCGCTCTGTAAAGCGGCGAAGACGGAGCTGGATAAAAGCCTTTCGCCGCTCGGAACCGAGTCCCGCGGCGGCGACCCAAAGTCCAAGGCAAACGCGCTCGGAGCGCTCGCTGAGCTGGCGAAAATCCGTGAAGAGATGAAGGGCTACGATCAGCGCGTGTTTCTGCTGCACCGCATGAAAGGGTGACGGGCCGGCGCTGCGCGAGCGGTTCAATTCACGCCGTTCCCGAGCAGTTCATCCCGCTGCGGCGCACGCTCAGCGCGTCGTGGGGCAGGTTCGTCCCAATCGCCTCGTGGCCCGATCACGTCGAGCTATGGTCGCGACGTCCGCACTCCGTTTCTTTATCCGAAAAACCATGCGTCCTTCCTCTCTACGCTGCGCCGTCGCACTTGCCCTCAGCACATTCTGCCACGCTGCCGATCTCGGACCAGCCGGCCTGCCGCAGCGCTCCGCCGACCTTTTCCAAGCGGGCAAAGTCTGGCCTGTGCATCTCACCATTTCGCCGGAGCAATGGGCGCTGATGGAGCCGAAAGCCGGGACAGGAGGTCCATTCGGCGGGCCGGGCGGACCCGGTGCTCCCGCCGGACCACGCGGCGGCTTTGGTCCGGGAATGTTCCTGGCGCCCGCCTTTGTGCAGCAGGGAGATCGCGACGGTGATCGTGCTTTGTCCGCCGAAGAGTTCCGCGCCTTGGGCGAGAGCTGGTTTGCGCAGTGGGACAAGGAGAGCAGCGGAAAGGTGAGCGGCGATCAGCTCAAAGCCGGCCTGAACGCCACCCTCGCTCCGCCTGCTCCGCCCGCTGGCAGCCTGCCTCCCGCACGTCCGGGTGGGATGAACCTCCAAGGTGCCGAAGGCAAGCGCAACGGCCTTTCCGCCGCGGCGGGAATCGAATTCGACTACGTCCCGGCAGACCTGGAATTCGACGGCGCGCCCTTCGCAAACGTGGCGCTCCGCTTCAAAGGCAACGGCACTTTCATGCAATCGCGCGGCTCGGAAAAGCGCTCGCTGAAGGTGGATCTGAACAAGTTCGCGAAGGGCCAGAGTCTCGCGCACGTTTCTACTTTGAACCTCCACAACAGCGTCACGGACGCGAGCTGGATGAACGAGGTTCTTTCCTACCGACTCTTTCGGGATGCTGGAGTGCCGGCGCCGCGCACGGCTTACGCACGTGTCTCGGTGAGTGTGCCGGGCAAGTGGGATCGCAAGCTGCTCGGCCTCTACGCGCTGGTGGAAAACGTCGATAAGGATTTCGCCGACGAGCTTTTCGGCTCGAAAAAGGGCGCGCTCTTCAAACCGGTCACGCCACAACCTTTCACCGATCTCGGCGACGACTGGAAGGCCTACGCGCAGACTTACGATCCGAAAACCGATCTCAAGGCGGCGCAGAAGCAGCGCGTCATCGACTTCTGCAAGCTCGTCTCGCATGCAGACGATGCGGAGTTCGCCGCAAAGCTCGGGGACTTCCTCGACGTCGAGGAGTTCGCGCGGTTCATGTCGGTCACGGTCTGGCTTTCCGCGCTCGATAGCATCCTCGGCCCGGGTCAAAACTATTACGTTTATCTCCATCCGAAGACGCAGAAGTTTCAGTTCCTGCCGTGGGATCTGGATCACTCGTTTGGCCAGTTTTTCCTCATGGGCACACCGGAGCAGCGCGAAGCGCTCTCGCTGCAAAAGCCGTGGCGCGGCGAGAACCTTTTCCTGGCGCGCGTCTTCGCGACCACGACGTTTCAGCAGCACTACCGCGCGCGCCTGGAAGAGTTCAGCCGCACGATCTTCCTTCCCGAGCGGTTCCACGCGCAGGTCGATGAGCTTGCCGCCGCGATCCGCCCGACGGTTGCGGAGGAGAGCGAGGAAAAGCTGGCCCGCTTCGACAAAGCCGTGGCGGGAGAAACCGTCGCGCCCGCCGGCTTTGGAGCGCCACCCGGAGCGCCCGCTGGAGCCGCCGGGTCACCGCCGCAGCCTGGCGGCGGAGCGCCTGGATTTCCCGGCGCAGGGAAGCCGATCAAGGGGTTCGTCGCGGCGCGTGCGCAGTCGGTGCTGGCGCAGCTCGCGGGAACTGCGAAGGGCGAGATCATCGGCGATTTCGGTCCCGGCGGGCCGGGCGCCTTTGGCCCCGGCAACTTTCTGTGGCGCCCGTTCATGGCGGCTTTTGACACTGACAAGGACGAGTCCCTGACCCGCGAAGAAGCATTGCAGGGCTTCGCGAAATGGTGGTCCGAATGGAACGGCGAAGGGAGCAGCCCGCTCTCCGAAGAGCAGCTCCGCGACGGCCTCAATCGCACGCTCGCACCGAACCGCGGCGCTCCGTCGGCGTGATCTACCGGCCGCTTCGCCCCGCGCATCAGCCGCCCTCGCCTCATGCAACCACCGCTTCATCCCAAACCGGTCGCACCACCGAAAACACCCACTACCTTCCGCCTCAACCAACCCGAACTCGCATGAATCCCCGCCTCCGCCTCGCCTTCATTTTCCTCGCCCTCCTGTGCGCCGCCAATGTGGCGTGGCGCATCTGGACCGGCTGGGGCCGCATCACCATCAACGCCGACGACGCGCCCGTGGCGGAGGTCGTCCGCTCCATCCAGAAGCAGGGCGGCATCCAGCTTCGCAGCAATCTGCCCGCTGACGCGAAGGTGACGATGCACGTAAAGAAAGTGCCGCTGCTCCACGCGCTGGAAGTGCTCGCCGCCAACACGGAAACGAGCTGGAGCGTGGTCTACTTCACCGCCGCGGACAAAGGGAGCATCGACACCGCACTGGCCGCGCTGGCTGGCGGCGGCCGTGAGATCGAAGGCTGGAAACGTTTCGGCTTTGGCGGCGGCGGGCTCGGCCTGATCAGCCGCGGCCTCATCCGGCTGCTCGGCCACCGGCTCGGCGGGCTCCTCCACGGCCGCAGCGGGCGCGGAGCCCGAGCGCATCAGCTTCTTAGCCAGTGCCAGCGCGGGGGCGAAGGCGATCAGCTTGGCGCCATTGCCCTTGATCCGCTCGATCGCCCCGCCCGGCGGCAATCCGCCGGCGAGCACGACGTGGGTCACCTCATGGCGCGCGCAGACGTCGATTAACTCGCTGATCATCGGGTGCATGGTGATCAGATTGACCCCGAACGGCCGCGCGGTGCGCTTCTTGGTTTCGGTAATCT
>CAXSDZ010000210.1:7620-8462 GCA_964235505.1 uncultured Chthoniobacteraceae bacterium | reverse complement strand
AGATCGCGGAGCGGCCCGATGAGCTGCGCGGTTTGAAGAACAAGACGCGCGAAGCGCTCGAGCTTTTCGGGCCGGTGAGCGGCTTCGATTTGGTCGAGACGAAAACCGTCGGCCGCTATCTCCTGCGCCGCACCTATCTGTCGCTCGGCCGGGATTTCCCGCTGCGGTGGCGGTTCTATTTTTACCTTTCGGAGAAGCAGTGGCGGCTAGTGGACCTGCGCGTGGACGACCGGCTGAATGGCATGTTTGGCGAGACGGACGATCCTGCGCTGCCTGCGCCACAGTCCCAAGGCGTGCAGCCGTGATCGCGCGCGTTCTGCGCTTCGTCCGGTTCTCGCACACGGTCTTTGCACTGCCCTTTGCGCTCGGCGCGATGCTGGTCGCCGCGGGCGGGCTGCCCGGCGCGCGGCTCATCCTGCTGATCCTCGCCTGCATGGTCAGCGCGCGCACGGCGGCGATGCTATTTAACCGCCTCGCCGACTGGGAGCTCGACCAGCGCAATCCCCGCACCGCCGATCGGCACACCCTCGTCGGGCGCGGCACCGCGGCTGCGCTGCTCGCAGTTTGCACCGGAGCATTCGTCGCCGCGACGTGGTGGATCAACCCGCTTTGCTTTCGGCTGTCGCCCGTCGCGCTCGTCCTCGTCTTCGGCTACTCGTTGACCAAGCGGTTCACCTCGTTCTCGCACTTCTTCCTCGGCCTCGCGCTCAGCGTGTCGCCCGTCGGCGCGTGGCTCGCCGTCCGCGGCCACTTCGATTTTGCCCCGCTCGTGCTCGCGCTCGCCGTGCTGCTGTGGGTTGCGGGCTTCGACATCATCTACGCCACGCAAGACCACGAGTTCG
>CAXSDZ010000210.1:0-7610 GCA_964235505.1 uncultured Chthoniobacteraceae bacterium | reverse complement strand
CCCGCGCCGCGGGCCTGCACTCGCTCATCGTGCGGCTCGGCGTGCCGCGCAGCCTGCGCTGGGCGCAAGCGCTCCACTGGCTGATGCTCCTCGCACTCGCGTGGTTCGGCTGGTGCGCGGGGCTGCGATTCATCTACTTCGCCAGCCTCGCGCTCATCGCCGGCGCGATCGTCTTCGAGCATCGCAGCGCAGCGAAAGGCGACCTCGCCGCAATCAACCGCGCCTTCTTCACCAGCAACGCGGTAGTCGGCGTGATCTTCGTGTCCGCGATTGCGTGCGACTTGTTGGTGCGGGGCTGAAGTAAGGCTCAAGGACCGAGGCAACTGATGTGACAGCTCGGCAGCTTGGAGCAGTTAGCATCATTCGATGGATGCCAGTTCATCATCGCGCGATGCGCTGGCTTTGTTGGTCGTGTGAGTAATCGTGGTGATTGACTCATCAAGTCCAAGCTATGCGTGTGGACGTGTAGATAGCCTGCTCTAAGCAGACTCCAGCACGCGCTTAGGTAGTCTCAATCATCGCCTCATCCGCTTGGGTCACGCGGACTACTTCCTCCACCGTGGTCTGCCCTCGCAATACGCGGCGCCAGCCGTCGGCGCGGAGTGTGAGCATGCCGTCGGCGATGGCGCGGGCTTTTAACTCGGTGCCGGTGGACTTCTGGATGATGAGGCGGCGCAGACCTTCGGTGATGACGCAGATTTCGTAGATAGCCGTGCGGCCTTTGTAACCGGTCTGGCGGCAGGTGTCGCAACCGCGGCCATGGTAGTATTTCATCTCCAGGCCGAGCGGGGCGTCGATCTGGGCCAGGTATTCCACGGGGTAGCCGGTTTCTTCGCGGCAATCCGGGCAGATCGTGCGGACGAGGCGCTGGGCGAGGAAGCAGCGGATGACGGAGGCAAGCAGGAAGGGCTCGATGCTCATATCAATCAAACGGGTGATGCCGCCGACGGCGTCGTTTGTGTGGAGCGTGGAGAAGACAAGGTGGCCGGTCATGGCGGCTCGGATAGCGATGTCGGCAGTCTCGGTATCGCGAATCTCGCCAACCATGACGACGTTTGGATCCTGCCGCAGGATGGAACGCAGGCCGCTGGCGAAGGTGAGGCCGATCTCGGGTTTCACGTCGATTTGCGAAACCCCGGGGAGGCGGTATTCGACTGGCTCCTCGATGGTGATGATGCGACGCGTCACCGCGTTGATGCTGGTGAGAAAGGAGTAAAGCGAGGTGCTCTTGCCGGAGCCGGTCGGGCCGGTGACGAGGATGATACCGTGCGGACTGGCGAGCTGGGCTTTGACGAGGCCGATCTGCTGCTCGCTCATGTCCAGCCGGTCGAGCCCGAACTGCAGCGTCTCGCTGCGCGAAAGCAGGCGGAGGGAAATGCTCTCGCCATTTACCGTCGGGATCGTGGAAACGCGGACGTCGATCGCGCCGGAATTGGTCGAGAGATTGATGCGGCCATCCTGCGGGAGGCGGCGCTCGGCGATGTCCATGTGTGCCATGACTTTCAGCCGCGAAAGGATGGCATTCTGCAGCACGCGGAGCTGCGGCGGGACGGCGACCTCGTGCAGGATGCCGTCGATGCGGTAGCGGATGCGGAGATCATTTTCCAGCGGCTCCACGTGGATGTCGGTGGCGCGCTCGATGATCGCTTCGCGGATCACCTGGTTGACGAACTTCACGACGCTCGCCTCCGGGTCGTCGCCGGTGATGTCCTGCGCGTGCTCGCGCTCGATGTCGCTGTCGTAGGTGCGGGTCGAGGCGAGGATTTCGTCGAAGGTTTCCGCGCCGACGCCGTAGAGCGTTTTGATGGTGCGGATGAGCTGGCCGCGCGGCACGATCACCCACTCGATCTTCCGCCCGGGAAGCTGCTGCTGCGCGAGGCGGCGGGCGACGGCATTGAAGACGTCGTAGGTCGCGAGCTTCACCGAAGTCTCGGTCGCGGCGAGCGGCAGAACCTGATGCTTGAAAACGAATCGGCTCGGCAGCAGCGAGAGCACGCTGCGTTCGATCTTGCTGGCCTCCACGCTTGCAAAGGCGCTCTTAAAAAGTGTCGCGAGCTCAGCGGCAAATTTGTGCTCATCGACCTTGCCCGTGTTGAGCACTTCCACCGTCCAAGTGTTGCCATTGACCGCCGGCAGATTGGCGAGTTGCGCGGCTTCTTCGTCGGCGAGGCCGGAGGCGCGGAGGACATCGACGAGGGCTTGGCGGGAAGTCATGGGCGGAATGAATGACGCAGGGCGGAAGGACGGAACTTCATGGTGAGCTGCACGCGCGGGCGCGCTTTCGTCATTCGTCCGTCGTCATTTCTTGAACCCCTCGATCAATCGCGGCTCTTCCACGCATTCCACCTCCTGCCGCAGCGGCACGGGCGAGCGGCGGATCATCTCTTCGGAGGAAACCCGCTTGCGCGAATTGCGCGGGTAAATGCCGGACTCGAGATCGGTATCGACGTTAAAATATTCCATCTCCTTTTCGCGCACATTGGAGGACTCGCAGTTATCCCAAGATACAACCGGGCGCATCATCACGACCAGCTCCGAGCGGGCTTTGCGCGTCGCGGTCGTGCGGAAAAGCGGGCCGAGCAGCGGGATGCGGCTGAGATAGGGAAGCCCGGCGCGGGTCGAGCTTTCGGTCTGCTTGATCAAGCCGCCGATCACGAGCGTGCCGTTGTTTGGCACCGAGACGTGGGTCTTTACGCTGCGGGTCGCGATGCGCGGGACGGAGTTGCCGTCGATGATGGTCTGACCGGAAACTTCGTTGAGGCTTTGCACGATATCGAGCGTCACTTCGCGCTGGGAGTTGATGAGCGGCAGCACGTCGAGCCGCAGCAGCACTTCGCGGAACTGAATGTTGGATTGCGTGAGCGGCGTGACACTGGAGCCGCCGGTGAAGGTGGAGGTGGAGGAGACCGGCACCGCGATTTCTTCGCCCGAGGTGAACGTCGCCTTTTTGTTGTTGGTCGTGAAGATCATCGGCCGCGACGTGACGCGGAAGCGATCGGTCGATTCCAGCGCGTCGATGATCGCGTTGAAGGCATTGCCCGCCGTGACAAAGCCGCTCGCTCCGCCCGCGCCTGCGCTCAGGATTTGCGTGATGCTCTGGCTGCCGAGCAGCGAGGCGAGGTTCAGCACCGGGGTATTTCCGCTGAAGCCGACCGGGGAGCCTGAAGCGGCGGCGCCGGTGCCGGTGCCATCATTTCCCGGTGTCGTGCCAGTGCCGGTGCCGGTGCCCGTTCCGGGTGTCGTGGTGAGGTTGCCACGCAGCGCGTTGCGGCTGCCATTGCGCAGGAGGTAGTTCACTCCGAAGCGCTGATTGTCGTCCAGGTTCAGCTCGCCGATGATCGTGTGGATCATCACTTGCGGCGCGCGCACATCGAGCTTGGCGATGATCGCGAAGACCTTGGCTTTCACATCTTTGTTGCCGAGCACGATGATCGTGTTCGCGCGCTGGTCGGCAATGATCTTCGTGTTCCCGCTGACGAAGGTCTGCGGCTGGTCTGGGCGCTCCGGCGTGTCGAGGCTTTCGGAAAGCGTGCTGCTGCCGCTCCCACTGCCGAACCGGCTCCCGCCGCCGAGACCACCATTCGAGTCGTTGCCGAAGGAACTCCGGCTGGAGTTGTCGTTGCTCGCGGTGCGATTGCCCGTCTGCCCCTGGCGGTTTCCGCCCTGCGTGCTCGTGCCACCCTGCGCGCCGCCTTCGCCGGTGCCGGGCTCTTTGATGGCATCGACAATCGCGGGCAGGATGTCGCCAGCGGCGACGTGTTGCAGCGCGCGCACGGTCGGTTCGCCAAAGGGGACGTCGCGGTCGAACTCGCGGATGAGCTTGCGGATGAAAGGCAGGTTGATCGGTCGCGTGACGACGTAGATGCGGTTGGTGCGGAGATCGAAGTTGAGCGTGATCTTACCGACGATGATGGCGTCTTCAGTGAGCGTCGCGCCGGTGATCGAAAGGGTGTTTGGCGCCGCGATTTCGGCGGTCACATTTGGCGGAGCAGGCGTGCCATCAGGGAGCGTCGCGGTGATCGTGGCGCTCGGGCGCGGGACACCGGCGGAGACGCGCACGCTGCCTTGCGTCGCCGCGGCGTCCTTCTTGCCGAAGATCTCGTTGAGCTTCTCGAAAACCTCCTTCGCATCGGCGCGCTCGAGCGTGATGAACTCGGTGACGACTTCGGCCGGCGCGACATCCATCCTATTGATGATCGGGATGAGGCGTCGGATGATCGCGGTGTTCTCCGTGATCAGGATGGCGGAGCTTTTCGGTAGCGGGAGGAGCTGGGTGTAACCGGCTTGGGAAGGAATAACATACTGGCCGAGCGCCTGCGCGACTTCCTGCGCATCGCCGAAGCGGAGCTGATAGAAGAACGAAACGATCTGTTCGTTGTCGGGCAATTCCAGCTCATCGGAGAACACCGGGACGCCGAAGCCGCGCGGGTTTTTGCCGGTGCCGATCACCTTGAGCGTGTCCTTGCCGGCGGGGACAAAAATGACGCCGTTCATCAGTAGATTCAGTTCGATGATGCGGATGGCTTCCTCCGGCGTCACCGCCGTCTTCACAGAAACGCTCACCGGAATCACGAGCGCTCCGGGATCGATGATGAGGCGCTTTTTCGTAAGTCGCTCATACAGATCGAGCACCGTGCGAGCGGTTACATCCGAATACTCGAGCGTGATGCTGCCTTGGGCATCGACAGCTACACCTGGCAGCGGCGGGAGTCCGCTTGGCAGCGTAGTATTTTGCGCGAGCGCTGCGGCACCGAGCAGCAGCAAGGGGAGAAGCAGGGTCGGGCGGAACACGCGCGGTATCTAAGCGGGCGGCGCGGGGAGGTCAATCGCGTGGAGCAGGGTGGAGCGGCGAGAGCATGCAGGAAGGCGTCGGCGCGCACGCGGCGGGTTGCACAGTCCGCTCTCCACGGCTCACAGGTTGCCTCCGAGATGAGACTTGTCACACCGTGCGCATCTTGCGAAGCACTCCGCCGCATTTCCTCACCAACATGAACACTCCGCGCACGCTTTCCCGCTTTCCCCAAAGCACTCTCCTCGCTGGTCTCACATTGTGCATCGCTGCCACCGCGACGCTCCAAGCCCAGGAGGCCGAGAAGCTTTCGCAACCGGGCATCATCGCCGGCACCATGGAGATCGACTTCAAAAGCCGCAAGAACCTGACGGACAAAGGCCAGCCGCAAAAAGGCGTTGCCGATACCTACTCGGTCGCGATGAACGTGGCGAAGACAACGGAGTTCAAAGGTCAGATCCAGCGCCTGCCTTTTGCCGGTGGGATCCTCGGATTGCAGGAGCAAAAGGGGCAGCTCAACTACTCGCTCGATCTTTCTGTGATCAATCCGGTGGATATGTCGCAGAAGAAGACGATCGGCAAATGGGTGGGGACAGTGCCGGTCGCGAAAGACGGCGTGTATGCTGTGGAAGGGGCTGCCGATAGTCCGCTGCGCATCGCGGTGGATGCGATTGGCCGCGCGCAAGCTTTCACGGACCGCTTTGGCGGCAGGCTCGTCGGCAAAGGCAAGAAGCCGGCGAACGCGGTGACTTACATCCGCCAGCTCGCGGGCAAGGAAGTGAAAGTGGAAGTAAAGAACACCGATCCGATGCGCTTTGAAAGCCTCGCGCTGGCGCAAGGCCCGGCACAAAGCTATCCGCGCTCCACGGTGAACGGGAACCTCGACTATGATTACGAGACTGGGAACTACTACACGAACGGCATCCGCTTTGCCTATAACTCGAACGGGAAGGACGCCGAAGATGTGGTGACTGGCTCGATCAAGTGGGTGGAAGACCCGAACCGCGCGACGAACGGCAAAGGGCAGTATGAGTTCAACCTGCGCTGGAATGAGGCGAAGGCGAAGCCGGCAACTTCCGAAGCGGATGCGTTCGCCAAGATGTCAGACGAAGAAGCCTTCTTTGCGGTGGATAACTCCCTGCCGTCACTCACAGGCACCATTGCCTATGAAGACCAGATGGTGACAGTGGGAGACAAGCAGATGCCTGGCACTTCAAAGGTGAAATACGCGCTGAATGCGAATCAACTCACCAAGGTGCAGGTGATGAACTTCTTCAAGCTCTGGATGATCTGCGTCGGACCGACAAACGACGAGTAAGTCGAACTGGGGAGGTGGCTCGGTGTGCTACCACTTGCCGCCTCACCGCTGATGACACAGAGGATAGGAAACCACAGATCACACAGATGACACAGATGGGAACGGGGACGGAGCGCTCACTTTGGCGAGGCGGCTCTGTTCACAAAGCAGACGTGCCGCCTAATAATCTCAGGTAGCGGGAGACCGAAACAAAGCACAGGCCACACAGCCCTAGCCAACGGCCTTTGGCGGTTCTCCATCCGTGAAATCTGTGTGATCTGTGGTCCGTCATCTTCGGTGCGATCAGCGGTCCAATGCGGCACGTGCTCGCACACAGCCTCGGACCCTAAGTTGCTCTGTGCGTCAGTGTTTGTGTAGTCACTTCAGTTCAACCTTCCATTCCTCATCCTATGCCCGCCGGACGCACACCTCTTTTTCGCAAGCTCATGCACGCGGTGCATCAAGCCGATTGGCTGAATAGCCATCCTGACAAGCGGCAACTCTTCCAGGAAGCACGGGAAGCGCGCGGGGTATCCCGGCGCGACTTCGTGCGGCTGCTAGGCGCGGCGGGTTTTGCCACGGCGGCAAGTGGACTCGCGGTTCCGCGGGCCGGTTTTGGCAAGGAGCCTATCATCGATATGCCGAAGCAGCCGGGCGGCGCGCCGGTGGCAATCATCGGTGCCGGCACGGCGGGGCTCACGGCAGCCTATCGCTTGATGCAGGCTGGCGTGCCTTGCGAGATTTACGAGGCTTCTGAGCGCACCGGTGGCCGGATGCTCACAAAATATGACTTCAACAAAGACGGGCAGTTTGTAGAGCTCGGGGGCGAACTGGTGGACAGCGACCATGAAGATCTGATTGCACTCGCAGCGGAGCTGGGACTCGAGATTCAGGAACTCAGAGAGGAAGACAAAGGTGCCGATCTTTATTTCTTCAACGGGAAACACTTTACCGACGAGCAACTTATCCCGCTCTTTCAACCCTTCGCGGCAAAACTAAAGGAAGCGCAGGAGGCTATCTACGACGACAAGGAAGACCTCATCGCGGAGCCGGCGGCCAGGTTCGACAAGATGAGCATCGCCGAGTATCTGGCAGATGCCGGAAAGGGAGTGGAAAAGTGGATCATGGAGATGCTGCGGGTCGCCTACACGATCGAGTATGGCCGCGATGTAGATGAGCAAAGCGCGCTGAACTTGATTACTTACCTCGATCCAGACACCACCGACGGATTCAAGCTATTCGGAACTAGCGACGAGTCGAAGCGGATCAAAGGCGGCAGCAGCTCGCTGCCGAATGCACTGGCGAAGGCAATCGCCGGCAAGGTGAAGATCAATTACGGCTTCCGGCTTTCCAAGGTAACCGGCAGCGGCGCGGGGCTCGCCTTTACCTTCGCAACCGACGGCGGCTCGAAAACGGTGAAGGCCGAGCGCGCGGTCTGCGCAATTCCATTCACGATGCTGCGGCTGGTGGAAGGCGTCCCGGCAATGCCGCTCAGCGCCGAGAAGAAAGAATCCATCGCGAAGC
>CAXSDZ010000209.1:6415-8500 GCA_964235505.1 uncultured Chthoniobacteraceae bacterium | reverse complement strand
TCAAGGACGCACACAGCCGCTTCCTCGGCGTGAGCGACGCAAATCTGCCGTGGTTCGGAGCGAAGAGCCCGATCGAGGTGATCGGCAAAAGCGACTTCGACTTCTTCAGCGAAGAACACGCCCGGCAGGCATTCGACGATGAGCAGCGCATCATCGTCACCGGTCAGCCGATGCTCGACAGCGTGGAAAAGGAGACCTGGCCGGACGGGCGCGAGACTTGGGTTTCCACCACGAAGCTCCCGCTGCGCGACTCTGCCGGGCGGATCATCGGCACCTTCGGGCTTTCGCGCGACATCACCGATCGCCGCCACGCGGAAGAGCAACTCGCCCGCTACGCGGAAGAACTGCGGCGGCGCAACGCCGAGCTGGAGGAAGATCTGGACATGGCGCGCGAGCTCCAGAATGCGCTGATGCCGCGGCAATATCCCGGCTTTTCCCAAAGCGCCGCGTTGCCCGGAAGCGCGTTGCGTTTCTCGCATTTCTTCAATCCCTCAACGGCGGTGAGCGGCGACTTCTTCGACATCCTGAAACTCTCCGACACCACGGCGGGCATCTTCATTTGCGACGTGATGGGCCACGGTGTGCGTGCGGCGCTGGTTGCCGCGATCGTGCGCGCGCTGGTCGGCGAGCTGAGCGCCAGCGTGTCCGCGCCCGGCGCGTTCTTGAATCAACTCAACCGCAAGCTTTCGGGCATCTTGCGGCAGACCGATATCCCGATGTTTGCGACCGCGTCGTATGTGGTGGCGGACATCGCCGGAGGCGAGCTGCTGTATGCCAATGCGGGGCATCCCAATCCGCTTTGCATCCGCGGCGATACCCCCGTGGCCCGCGCGCTGCCGCTGCTGCCGGGCAAGCGGGGGCCGGTGCTCGGCATGTTTGAGGGCGCGCAATATGGCACCACGCGCGCGCCGCTTTCCGCCCGCGACAAGGTGCTGCTTTTCACCGACGGGCTCTTCGAGGTGGAAGGCGCGGACGGCGAGCTTTACGACGAGCGCGCGCTGATCGACACCGTGAATCAACGCGCGGACCTCACCGCCAGCGACCTTTGCCGCGAGGTGCTGACCGAGATTCAGGAGTTCTCGGCGAGCAAGCAGTTCAGCGACGACGTGTGCCTCGTGGCGGTGGAAGTGGAGCGGCTAGCGTCGTAGCGGGCCGCGTGCTGCGGAGCAGGTGCCCGCGCGCTTTGCCTCGCAAAACGAAAAACCGCCAGCGCAGGGTTGCTGCGCTGGCGGCTTTGCAAGGCCGATGTTTGCTGCCTTCAGAGACTGCGTTACTTCGCGACTTTGAACTTCGTCGCGTTGATCGCCGCGGCGATTTTCTCATCGCTGGTCTTGGCCGGATCGTAGGCCACCACCGCGGTGCCTTTGTCGGAGTCGGCCTCGATGGACTTCACGCCATCGACTTTGGTCACCGCGCTTTTCACGGAGTTTTCGCATGAGGAGCACATCATGCCGCTCACTTTGAAGGTCGTTTCTTTGTTCGCACCCGCGGCGGCAGTGTCTGCGGCGCGGAGGCTGGTGGTCGCGGCGCCGGTGAAGGCGAGGGCGACGAGGGCGAGCTGGGTTAGTTTCATAGAGCCTGCATTGACGCCCATCGCGCTCCCTTATTCAAGAAGCCATCTCGATCAGCCCGGCTGCTACCCGGCGCAACGACTTCACGTTCGCTTTCCGTTTGTGCGGGCGCGCCGTCCTCGCGCAAGGTTCGCCCCTTCATTTTTATGGCTTTCAAATTCGGATGCACACATTGCGGGCAACGCGTGGCCGCGACGGAGGAGATGTTTGGCACCGCGGCAGAGTGCCCCAACTGCGGCCACACCGTGACCGTGCCGCACCCGATGAGCGAGATGCCCGCGGAGCTCGCGCAGCTTGCCGACCACGTGCGCAACCTGGCCTTCGAATACCTCCCGGCGGAAACGGACGATGCCGAGGAGCAGACGCGCGTGCTGGAGGAGTTCCTCTACATTTATGAAGGCATGCCGGGCTTGTATGAAGAGATGGAAAGGGAGGCGGAAATCACGCGCCAGCCCTCGCGGGCGGTGGCGATTTGCTCGCGCAGCTCAAACAAGCGGCCCGCCTGCGCCATCAC
>CAXSDZ010000209.1:0-6405 GCA_964235505.1 uncultured Chthoniobacteraceae bacterium | reverse complement strand
GGGCACGCGATCGGCAGTTACTTGTTGAAGGGAATGCTCGCGGGCAATTATTCCAGCGGCGCGGAGGAAGAGCTGAAGGAACTCGTGCTGCAGATCGTGCCGGGAATCCGGGCGGAGTGAGGCGTGGTGCGTGGGTGCGCGACTCAAATCCGGTTCTCCCACGCACCACGCACCACGCACCACGCACCACGCCTCCTGTCCTTCGAGCACTTTCCCCCCGCTTCCATCGCCCCCACCAAAAATCCTTCCACGCCTCGCGCCCGGCTGGCAGGCTGCGGCGCGTTCCCCGCATGCTATGTCGCTGCTCCATCGCGTTCTGATGTCTGCCGTGTGCGGTCTGGCGGGCTACTTCACCGCCAGCGCACTACGCTCCCCTGCGCAAGGACCCGCGGCCTCCGCTGTGCTAGCCGCTCCGCCACCGGCAGCGGGATCGCTGCCCGGTTCGCTGGCATCGGCGGAAAGTGCGCGCAGCTCCGCGACAGATCGCGCGCTGGTCGCCGAGTGGGAAGCGCTGCGCCGCGCGCACGGCGCGGGCGCGGCGGATTTTCCCGCGCTGTATGCCGAGATCAAAGGGATGAAGGACACGCTTCGCCGCCGTGCGTTTCGCTCCGTGCTCCTCGCCGAATGGGCCGCGCTCGACCCGCGCGCGGCGCTCGCCTTTCTCCATCAAGCGGATCACGGCATGGCCGCCCAGCTCATGCGCGAATGGCTGCGGCTCGATCCGCAGGCGGCGATCGAGGGCCTGCTCGCAAGCGGCGAAAAGGGCCGCGAAGACCTGCGCGGCCTGCTTTCCGACATCGCGCGCGCCGCGCCGGAGCGGCTGGCGGAAGTGGCCGCGCTGCTGCCGAAAAGCAACAGCCGCTGGGACACCACCGCACAGGATGCCTTTGCGATTTTTGCCGCCAAAGATCCCGAGG
Source organism: uncultured Chthoniobacteraceae bacterium (assembly GCA_964235505.1). Taxonomy (GTDB): domain Bacteria; phylum Verrucomicrobiota; class Verrucomicrobiia; order Chthoniobacterales; family Chthoniobacteraceae; genus CAXSDZ01. The sequence continues at coordinate 5,488 of CAXSDZ010000209.1, read as the reverse complement.
CCGCCCGCGCCGCGGCGCAGGCGTTGCGCGGACCGCTGCGCGGGCAGGCACTCGCCGGCGTGGCAAACGCGCTCGGCGAAAGCGATGGCGCAGGGACGCTCGCGTGGGCGCAAACGCTGCCCGCGGGCGAAGAACGCGACGCTGTTTTGAAGGCGGCGCTCATCGGCTGGGCGAAGAGCAATCCCACCGCGGCGCTTGGGAAGCTCGACCTCGTCCCGCCCGGCGGCGATGAGATGGCTTATGCTTCCGATGCCGGTGCGCAGGTGCTACGCGAAGCGGCGAAGCGTGACTGGAACAGCACGGTGGCGTGGCTGAAGGCGAACCCCGGCAAGCTCGGCCGCGCCAGCCTCGACGGCCTGCAAAATGTGATGAGCGAGCGGCTCACCGCCGATCCCGCCGGCACCATGCACGCGCTGCGCGGATACGACATGCAGGAGCTTTCCGCGGTGCTCGGCAACGCGTTGCTGAACGACGGCTACGCCAAGCGCGACGCCATCTGGAACTGGCTCGACGAGCAGCCGCCCTCCGCTTTCGCCAACGCCGCGCGTGCTTCGGTGCTGTCTGCCGTCGCCTGGAAAGAGCCCGACGCGGCGTTCGCGTTGCTGGAAGCGCTGCCGGATGATGCAGGCGGTCGCGAGGCGCTGGACAAGAGCGCAAGCAGCCTGCTGAACGGCGGCTTAACGATGGGCCGCTTTGAAGACCTGCTGGCGAAGGCATCGCCCAACTTGCGGTCACATCTGGTTCAGGCGGCATTTCAAAATGGAGGATATTTCAGCTCGGGGCAGAATCCCGTGACGTGGAGCGGGCTGATTGATGAGCTGCCAATCGAGCGTCGCCGCGAGGCAACGCTGGTGCTGGCTCGCGGCTGGGCAAATCTCGATCCCGAGGCGGCGATCCAATGGGCCACATCGCTGTCTGCGCCCGCAGAACGGGAAGGCGCTATCGCCACCGCGGCTGGAGTCTGGGCGAGCAAAGAGCCATACGAAGCCGCAGAGTGGATCGATAAGTTGCCAGCCGGCGGCAGTCGCGATCATGCAACACTGAGCCTCGTTTCCGCGATCGCTCAACACGCGCCGGAGAGCGCGTGGACTTGGGCCTTGAGCATTGGGGATCACCAGCAGCGGATGGAGGCGCTCGCCACGGCTTATCGGGCGCTCCAAGGCAAGGATGCAGGCATCGCGCGGCAGATGCTCGCTGGAGCAAATCTTTCGCCGAGGGAAATCCAGGTGCTGCAAAAAACTGCTCCCCAGCCATGATCTTACCCGCTTCAACTCCGCTTCCGTCGCCCCAGGCCGCAATGGGCGGGCGCTCAATCGCAATGTCGCTCGCGGGCTGTGCGCTCGCGCTGGGACTCGGCGTAGTCCTCGCGCGAGTGGTCCCGTTTCCCTTTCCCGCGACAGGATCGAGTTCGTCCGGTGGAGCGCGTTCTTCTGCTTCTGGCGCGGGCATTTCCACCGGCTCAGCCAGTGTTCCCGCCTCGCTCCCATGGAATCCCGCCGCTCCTGAACTCGCCGAAACGCTGCGCACTGCGACGGGCGCGCAGCGCTGGCTCACGATGCTCGCTGCCGCGGATAAGGCGACGGCGGAAGACATGCCCGGACTGGTGCGGGTGGCAGGCGAAGATTCCGCCATGATCCGCATGCTGGCCGCGCGCTGGGCCGAGCTCGATCCGCAGCACATGTTCCGCTGGGTTTTCACCGACCTGCTTCTACCCGAAGGCTCACGCGACGCGCTGCCAGGCCGGTGGGCGCTGACCGAGGTGCTCTTTGACGAGTGGACCAAGAGCGACCTGCCCGCGGTGGCGAAGGCGCTGACCGACGTGCCGAACTTCCCCGGTCGCGACAATCTGCGGATGACGGTTTCCAACGACGCGATGAAGACCGATGTGGAGCGCGGACTGCGCCTGATAAAAGAGTGGGGGATCCACCATTATCTCCCGGACATGAGCAAAGTCGGCGAGTGGGCCGCACGCGACCCGCGTCATGCCACCGAAGTCGTGGCGGCGCTTGCGCTCGGCGCCGACGGAGGCGCGATGATCGAGCACGTGACGCTGACGGAAATCGGCAAGGCGTGGGCGCAGATCGACCCGCGGGCTGCTCTGGAGTTCGCCGCAACGATGCAGTCCTTTGGGAGATTCGCACTCGCGGGCGAAGCCGTGCAGGAATGGGCGAAAAAGGATCTCGGCGCAGCGGTGGAGTTTGCGACTGCGCAGGGCGATCCGACCTTTCGCGCGTCACTGGCGCAGGGCCTCGTCGGGGAATGGGCCAAGACGGATGCAGCCGGAGCGCTGGCCTGGAGCAACGAGAATTTGCGCGGCGCCGCGCGCACAGAAGTGATCGGCGACTTGATCACGGCGGCAGCGGGAAAAAACCTCGAAGCGGCCGCGGAGCTGGTCGCCGGGATGGAGGCGGGTCCGGCGCAGAATCGCGCGTGCGCGTCGATCTTCGAGACCTGGTTCAAGAACGGGAAGGAAGGGCGCGACGCGGCCTTCACGTGGCTCGCCGCGCTGCCCGATGCCTCCGCGCGCACCGCCGCGCTGGAGCGCGTGCAGTGGGGCTGGATGTCGCGCGAACCCGACGCGGTGCGGGACTTTGTGTCCGGTCCATTCGGGCAAATGGCGTCGTCCTCGATGCTGCAAAGTGTGGCGCGCAGCCAGACCTCGAAAAATCCCGAAGCCGCGATGCAATGGGCCGCAAGCCTGCCCGCCGAGCGCTCGGGCGACGTGCGCCGCGCCGTGCTGGAGAACTGGCTGAACGTGCGCCCGGAAGGCGCGATGAACTTCGCCCGCGCGCTGCCTGCCGGAGTCGAGCGCAACGACGCGATCCGCACCGTGTCGCAAGCGCTCGCCTCATCGCCGGAGCGACTCGAAAAATGGCTCAAGCAGCTCCCGCGCGGCGACCGATCCCTTGCGAAATAAGTGCTCGGAGCTCAATGATGAGCACCGTCACTGAACATGGCAGGCGCTGAGCGAGCCGCTTGCGCAGTGCTATTGCGCGGCGGGTTTTTCTTCCTTCTTCGGGAAAGGCGGCACTTCCATCGCGTGCGGCGCTGCATCTTTCAGATTCGGCGTCACATCGGCCTGCACATCCCCCAGCGCCCAGCGAATGCCGCCGGTGAGGATTTCCTGGAAAACCGGGCTCGTCCAAACGTCGTCGCGGTGGCCCATCGACGTGTAAAAAACGCGTCCTTTTCCGTGCATGCGCGCCCACGTGGCGGGATACGCGCCGCGCACATATTCCACGCCTTTCATGCTCTCCGTCTCCTGCACCAGCAGCACGTGGAGATCGTCGGAAAAGTCCTTCAGCGAATACCACTCCTCGTTCATCACAAAACCTTCCCCGGCGATTTCCAGGCCGGGAAATTTCGAGTCCACGCTCCGCATCCGCGCCTTTTGCTGCGCGCCATGCTTGATGAATTCGCCGCCGATCATCCGCACATACGGGTCGGCATCCGCGCCGTGGTTCACGTAGCGATCGGGCCCTTTCACCTCTTCATTTGCGGTGTGAAAAGTATCCGTCGCGCTGTGCGTGCCGACGAAGCCCTTGCCGGCCTTTACCGCGTCGAGCAGCGCCTGCTTTCCGGCGGCCGACATTGGCGGCTGCCCATCCGTGCCCGGCGCGCAAAGGTCGCCTGTGGTGTAGAAAACGAGCGCGTCGAACTGCGCGAGATACTCCGGCGAGAAGAGCGAGCCGTCCTTGGAAAAGGTCCACACCCAGCCCTGCTTCGCGCCGAGTTCGGTGAGCACCTTTTCCGCAAAGCTCGGCGCTCCGCCCTTGTAGGAAATGGCTGAATGCTCGAAGCCGCTGGACTTGGAGAAGAAGAGGATTCTGTGCTGGGTGCCAGCGGCACTGGCACCTTCCGCTCGCGGGGAAAGGAGGAGCGCGGCAACACTCAGGGCGAAGGCAAAATGCACAAACGAGCGGCGATTCATTCGGGGAAAGAGGGGCTGGAGAGTTGCCGCTTTCCGCGCAGATGTCGAGCGGAGCGGAGCGGCTCTCCGCGGGTGTTCCGCAGGATTCCGCGCCGGGAAAACGCTTGCCAAGGCGTCATGCCCCGCTACTTTTCCGAGTTCCTGCCGCCTCGCGGCGAGAGATGAAACGCGCGGTTAGCTCAGCGGTAGAGCACTGCCTTGACACGGCAGGGGTCGTGGGTTCAAACCCCGCACCGCGCACCATCCCGATACCTTGTTTTCATCAGGGTTTAAGCGCCGCTTTCTCACTCGGAATGGCAGGCTCGTGCGTTTGGTGGTTGGACATGCCGCTGGCTGCTAGCTGAGTTGACGCACGCGGCTTGTCTCAGAGGCAGGGTGTTTTCCAGCGTCGCAAGAGCTGGGATTTCCGCTGGCAACCGCAGGGCTGAGATCGGCAGAGTGTGGCGTGGGTGCCGTGCTCGCGGGCGTCGCTTGACTCGCCGCGCCTCCGCCTTAGGCTCCGCGCCAGTTCTTTGCCTGATCGCTAAATGTCCCGGCTCCACGGCCGCGGCAACGGGGAACCCAAAACCGGCTTGCGCACCCGCGCGAGCCTTGGGGCGTGCGGTGCCCGTGGCACCGGGAGCACTTGGTGGCTCCAGCCCGACAGCTACCCTCGTAAGCGCACACACCGAGAGCAAGGAACGCCTCCGCCGGGGAAATTTGCGCGCGCGCCAGAGCCGCGCCGCGCACTTCCCACAGGACGCACCAGATCCACCCCGCCGCACGCGGGCAGATCGCCAAGAAAAACCCATCCCAAGTGACCTCACCCACCGCCGCTCCGGCGCATGGAGCCTCCGCCGCGCACGCGCCAGATTCCACCAGCCGGCGCCGCCTGTTGCTGCTTTCGCTCGCCGCGCTTGGCGTCGTCTTCGGCGACATCGGCACCAGCCCGCTCTACGCCATGCGCGAGTGCTTTCACGGGCCGCACGGCATCGCCGCGACGCCGGCGAATATCTACGGCGTCCTGTCGCTCATTTTCTGGGCGCTGGTTGTGGTCATTTCGGTGAAATACCTCGTCTTCATCCTGCGCGCGGACAACCGCGGCGAAGGTGGCATCCTCGCGCTTTCGGCGCTGGTCTCGCAGGTGAAGCCGAGCCGGCTGCTCACGCTGCTCGGCCTTTTCGGCGCGGCGCTGCTGTATTCCGACGGCATGATCACGCCGGCCATCACGGTGCTCGGCGCGGTGGAGGGTCTGGAGATCGCCACGCCGAAGCTGACTCCGCTGGTCGAGCCGATCACCATCCTCATCCTCATCGGCATCTTCCTCGTGCAAAGCCGCGGCACGGCAAAGATCGGCGCGCTCTTCGGTCCCGTCACGCTGCTCTGGTTCGCCGTCATCTCCGCGCTCGGTATTGCGCAAATCGTGCGGGAGCCGGGCATTCTCGCCGCGCTCAGTCCGCACTATGGGATCCTCTTCTTTCTGCAGAACGGCTGGCACGGCTTCATCATTCTCGGCTCCGTCTTTCTCGTCGTGACCGGCGGCGAAGCGCTGTATGCCGATATTGGCCACTTCGGCAT
>CAXSDZ010000208.1:0-8512 GCA_964235505.1 uncultured Chthoniobacteraceae bacterium | reverse complement strand
CAGGTGCGACTGCGGCTGGCCGGCGGCGGCAACCATCCAGAACGCCGCGCTGGAGACATCGCCCGGCACTTGGAAGTCGTTCGATTCCAGCACTTGCTGTCCGTGGATGGAAACCGTCAGGTCGTGCCGCTGCGGGCGGACTTGGAAGAACTCCAGCATCCGCTCCGTATGGTCGCGGCTTTGCGTCGGCTCAGTCACGCTGGTCTTGCCCTTGGCAAACATGCCGGCCAGCAGCACCGCGCTTTTCACCTGCGCGCTCGCGACGGGCGAGTAGTAGTGGATCGGCTGGAGTTCGCCGCCTTCGATCACGAGCGGCGGCCGGAAATTCGCGCCTTCGGCGGAAATTCGCGCGCCCATCTGCGCCAGCGGCTCCATCACGCGCTTCATCGGGCGCTTGGAAAGCGAGGCGTCGCCCACCAGGCGGCTGCGAAATGGCTGGCCGGCAAGAATCCCCGCGAGCAGCCGCATCGTGGTGCCGGAATTGCCGCAATCGATGTCGCTGTCCGGCGCGGCGAAGACCCCTTTCTTCCCATGCACGATCAGCGTCGTCGGCTCCGGTGTCTCGATTTCGATCCCGAGCGCCCGCATGGCCGCGACGGTGCAAAGGCAATCTTCGCTCGGCAGAAATCCGCGGATCACGCAGGCGCCATTGCTCATCGCCGCGAGCAGGACGGCGCGGTGGGAAATGCTCTTGTCGCCCGGGACTTCCAGCTCCCATTGCAAAGTTGGCGCTCGCCTGATTTTCCAGTCCATGTGGTGTGGGTAAAAGTGCTCGCTGCGCGCCGGATCAGTGCTCCGCAGCATGTGGCTGCGGCGCTCCGGGCACGGGCGCCTGCCGCGTGATCCCAAGGCCGTCGCGCAGGACTTTGGCTTGGGTGAGAAATTCGTTCATTCGGAGATCGTCGCCCGGGGAGTCAGCGGCGAGCAGTGTGCTGACTTCGCGGAGCTTTTCAATCATAGCCTCAGCCGATTTTTGCACCGCGCGGCGGTTCGTGCGCAGGATCTCCGTCCACATCTCGGGCGGCCCGCTCGCGACACGTGTGGTATCGCGAAATCCCGGGCCGGCGAAGTCCAGCGATCCGCGACTCTCGGCGGCCACCGCATGCACCAGCACCGCCGCGAGCAGGTGTGGAAAATGGCTCACACTCGCGATGATCTCGTCGTGCTCCAGCGGCGAAAGCGTCCGCACGCGGCACCCCAGCGCTTCCCAAAACGCGCGAACTGCAGCCACGTCCGCCGGATCGGTCGCCGGCTCCGGAGTTACGATGCAGACGCTGCCCTCGAAGAGATCCGCACGCGCCGCAGCAAGGCCGGTCTGCTCCGAACCCGCCATCGGATGGCTGCCGACGAAGCGCGCCCGACCGCGGAAGATCGGGCTCAGCGCCTGCACCACACACGCTTTCACGCTGCCGACATCCGTGACCAGCGCATCCGCCAGGAGCGACGGTGCGATCTGTTCTGCCAAGCCGGACATCGCGCCGATCGGCACGCAAAACACTGCAATGTCCGCACCCTCCGCAATTTCCTGCGCATCGGTCGAAACGCGATCCGCCAGGTTGCGTGAAAGCGCCTCGTCGATTGCCCCTTGCCGCCGGCCCCAGAGCGCGATCTCAAACTGCCCCGTCGCCCGCGCTGCCAGTGCAATGGAGCCGCCGAGAAGGCCTGGTCCGAAAACCGCCAGACGAGTCATGAGAGCGCGGAGCCGTGGAGCTTGATTCGTCGAGCGTGTAGAAGGCGCCGCTCCGCAGCCGCTCCAAGCCTCACGCTCGACGCTCCACAATCCCCGTCACGGAACGAGAAAGACCTTCCCCGTGTAAGGATCCTTCACCTCGGTGCCCGGGGGAAAGCCGCGCACATCGACATACCCTTGATACGGGGCGTAAGGGCTGGTCACAAACCCCGGCTTGCCCGGCACGGCCTTGCCGTAGTCAGTGCCGCCCGACTTCGGTGCTGCACCCGCCGTTCCACCCGCACCGGCAGTCGATTCATCCGTCGGGCGCGCATCTTGGCGCGGCTCCGCGGATGCGCCGTCGGAGGGAGCCGTCCGCGCTTCGGCATCACGTTCCCGATCCCGCTCGCGGTCACGGCTCCGTTCGCGATCCCGCTCCAGATCACCGTCCTCCACGACCACACGGCGCTGGCTCTGTCCGCTCATGCCACCGGGCCGCCGGCGTTGCACTTGCGGCGGTTCGGTCTCGCATGCGACGAGCAGAAAGGTCACCGACAGGATGGCAAGGTGCGGCAGGGTGAGTCGCTTCATAGATAAGTTGGGCGAGGCTCTTAATGAATCGTCTGGGGGCTGACAATGCGAAAACACCAGCGAATCGCCCCCTTTCAAAACACGAGCCGGACGCGTCCGCTCCCCGCCTCGATCCGGCCGATCATGCGGCCTTTCGTCTGCGCGACGATGGCCGCGCGGTCACGCTCCGCCACGACGATTGCCATGCCAATGCCCATGTTGAAAACCTGATACATCTCCTCGCGATCGACCTTCCCGCCTTCGCCGATGAGCCGGAAGATCGCCGGCACTTTCCAAGCACCGGTGTCGATCACTGCATCGCACGTTTTCGGCAGGATGCGCGGAAGATTGTCCACCAAGCCGCCGCCCGTGATGTGCGCCAGTCCTTTTGCTACGCCATCGGGCAGCGTGGCCAGCAGCGGCTGGTAGTTCTTGTGCGTGCGCAGCAGCTCCTCGCCGACCGTTTTTGCGAAGCCCTCCGCCTTTGCGGAAAGCTCAAGCCCCAACCCCTCCAGCAGCACGCGGCGCGCGAGCGAGTAGCCATTGGTGTGCAGCCCTGTGGATTGCAACCCGATGATCGCGTCGCCCGGTTTGATCCGCGAGCCGTCGATCATTTTCTTCCGATCGACGACGCCGACGATCGTCCCGGCGAGGTCGTATTCGCCGCGTTGATACATCCCCGGCATCTGCGCCGTCTCGCCGCCGATGAGCGCGCAGCCCGCTTCCCTGCAGGCTTTGGTGAAGCCGCGGAGGAGCTGGTCGAAGACGCGGGGCTCCAGCCGCTCGCCGCCGATGTAGTCGAGAAAGAACAGTGGCCGCGCGCCGACCACGGCGATGTCGTTCACGCAATGGTTCACCAAATCCGCGCCAACCGTGTCGTGCCGGTCCATCGCGAAAGCCACCTTCAGCTTCGTCCCCACGCCATCGACGCTCGACACCAGCACCGGCTCCTTCATCCCGGAAAAGTCCGGCTGAAACAGCCCGCCAAACCCACCGACCTTCCCCAGAACCTCCGGCCCGTGCGTCACCTTCACGCGGTCGTGGATGCCACGTTTCACACGGTTCCCGAGGTCCACATCCACGCCCGCGGAGGCGTAGGCTTTCGGCGTTGAGCGTTGAGCGTTGAGCGTTGAGCGTTGAGCGTTTCCCGGGCGCGCGGATTTTGCGGACATGCGAGCAGGTTAAAGCCCGGCGTCACTCAACACTCAACTCTCAACACCCACCTCCCTCCTATCGCAGCGCAAACAGCTCCGGGTGCTCGCTGTGGTCTGCGAGCAGATTCGCCCGCTGCTCCCGCCGCTCCATGATGTGCTTGTCGAGGTTCGGATCGACCGGAATCGGGTAGTCGCCCGTGAAGCACGCCAGGCAGAAGCCATCGATCGTCTGCTGCGTGGCGCGCACCATCCCGGGCACGTCGAGGTAGCCGATGGAATCCGCGCCGAGATACTCGCGGATCTGGTCCAGCGAGCACTGGTTGGCGAGCAGCTTTTCCGGGTCGGGAAAGTCGATGCCGTAGTGGCAGGCAAATCGGTGCGGCGGACACGAGATGCGCATGTGGACTTCTTTCGCGCCCGCTTCGCGCAGATTCACGACGCGCGCGCGCGCCGTCGTGCCGCGCACAATCGAGTCATCGACCACCACCACGCGCTTCCCCGCCACAGCCTCTTTGATGAGGTTCAACTTCACGCGCACATTAAAATCGCGGATGAGCTGGCTCGGCTGGAGAAAGGTGCGGCCGATGTAGTGGTTACGCACAAAGGCATGCGAATACGGAATCCCGAGCTCTTCCGCAAAGCCGAGCGCCGCGTAGTTCCCCGAGTCCGGCACCGGCACCACGATGTCCGCCTCCGCTGGCGCGAGCCGCGCCAGTTCGCGCCCCATCGCGGTGCGCACGCGCGCTACGTTGATGTTCGAGATGATCGAGTCGGGTCGCGCGAAATAGACGTATTCGAAGATGCAAAACGCCCGCCGCGCATCGTTGAACGGGAACTCCGAGCGAAGGCCGTTTTCATCGATAATGACGACTTCGCCCGGTTCGATCTCGCGGATGAATTCCGCATGGATCAAATCGAAGGCGCACGTCTCCGAAGCCAGCACGTAAGCGCCATCCAACATGCCCAGCGCGAGCGGCCGAAACCCAAACGGATCGCGCACGCCGATCAGCTCGCGCTCGCTCATCATCACCAGCGAAAACGCGCCCTGGATGCGCCGCAGCGCGCCGAGCACGCCGCTCGCTCCTTGCGGCTGCGCGAGCAGATGCAGGATGATTTCGCTGTCCACCGTGGTTTGAAAAATGGACCCGCGATGCTCCAGCTCATCGCGCAGTTGCGCGGCATTGATCAGGTTTCCATTGTGCCCGATCGCGATCTGCCCGCGCGACGTGTTGCAGTAGAAAGGCTGCGCGTTGGTGAGATTGCTGGAGCCGGTCGTCGAGTAGCGCACGTGCCCGATGGCGCGCGTCCCCTTCAGCCGCTCCAGATCGGGCGGCGTAAAAACCTGCGATACCAGCCCCATCGCGACGTGCCGCACAAAGGGCGAGTTCGGCCCCGTGGCCGTCACGATTCCGGCGCTTTCCTGCCCGCGGTGCTGCAACGCGAAGAGTCCGTAATACGTGAGCACCGCGGCGTTCGGGTGGCCAAAAACGGCGAAGACGCCGCACTCGTGGGTAGGTGTGTGGTGCTTCACGCGGGGAATGAGGAGCGAGAAGGTAGCGGGCGGGAAAACGGGGTCAAGCAGCCCGGTGCAGTCGCGATCGGGAGCAGGCTGCCAGAGACTGGAGCCGCGGACTTTCAGAAAGGGGCAGCGTGTTCGCGCTTTTACAAAACTTTTACGTCGCGCAGACACGTGACAGACAGCGCACGATCGCGGAATCTGTGCGTGAAGTTCGCTACGTCACCACGCCAGGCATGCTCGCGAACTTCTCGGACGAGATAAGAGGCCGACGCATCGACTTCGAATCGCGCCACGCTGGCTGGACCGTCGAGGTCGAGCCGGTCGTCGGACCGGATGGACGAACGATCTCAACTGTGTTGCGCAGGCGGTGAGCTTCGAGGGCAAACAAAACAGCATGGCTCCGCTGCCCGGCGCGCAGCCGGGCGATCTGCTCGTCCCGTCCTTCCGCACGCGCAAAGATCACCTCCAGCTTCACGGCGCCTGCTGAGACTTGGCACCTCATGTGGACCGGCCGCGCGCTCGGCCAGCACCCCGCCAAGCTGCGCAAACACATCGAGCGCGACCCCGCGCAGCCGGAGATCATCGAGACGGTGCGCGGCGTGGGGTATCGTTTTCGGGCGCGGTGAAATCGCCGCATCCGCGGGTCACGTTTGGCTGGCGTGCGTCGAAATCATGCCGAACTCCAGGTCTCCGCTTACGCCGCAGCATTTGCGAAGAAGCCCGCCGACAGTTCGGAAACCGCCATGTCCCGGCAAAAAAAAATGCAGCCCCCCGGAGCCGAATGGCTGCCGAAGGGCTGCTGTTCCCCCCAGAACAAGGAAGACCGTATCGAGCCTGAGGCCGGCCGCAAGAAGAAATTCACGGCATTTACCTTATTGCACCTAAACTACTCGGCAGCCGGTCTGCGCGGGACTGCGAAGGCTGAGGAGATTCTCCCGCCCTCGGTGCCTTTGCGAACTCAACCGGACCTACCCAGCCGCGTTCAAGGCAATCGCCTCACGCGCCGCTTCGGGTGTCTGCCCGTCGAGCAGGCAGCTCACGTTGATGTCGCCCATGACGTTGATCACCGTGCGGCAACGGTCCAGAAACCAATCCACCGGCAGCAGCAGCGCGATGTATTCCGGCGGCAGCCCGACCGCGCTGAAAACGAGCGTCATCGTGACCAGACCCGCCTCCGGGATTCCTGCCGCGCCGACCGATGCCACCACGGAAGTGGCCACCACGAGCAACTGCTGGAGAAGAGTCAGCTCAACGGCGAGTCCCTGCTTCGCGAGCATCTGCGAGATGAAAAGCGCGGCCATCGCTTCATAAAGCGCCGTTCCGTCGTTGTTGAAGTTTGACCCGACGAGCGCGCCGAGGCTCGCGGACTTTTCCCGGAGCCCGACGCGATCCTTCAAGCATTCAAAGGTGACCGGCATCGTGACCGTCGAGCTGCCGGTGGAAAAGGCCATGACCAGCGCGTCGCGGCAGCCGCGCAGCAGAGGCAGGGGGCGGACCCAAGAGCCGGCGCGGATGCGCGTGAGGTAATAGGCAACCTGCAGCGCGAGCGCCACGAGGACCGCCAGCACGAACGCGCCGAGCGCATGAAAGGCGCCGAAGCCTTGCGTGCCGACAATGCTGGCGACGAGGCCGAACACGGCGATCGGCACGGCGTCGATCACCCAATGCAGAACCACGACAAGCGTTTCCAATCCGAGATCGACGAGGTCGGCAACCGTGTGGAGCGGCTTTTTCGCGACACGACGCAGCGCGATGCCGAAGGCGACGGCGAGGAAGATCACGCCCATCACCTTGCCGTGGTCGCCGAGCGGACCGAGCAGGCTTTGCGGCACGTTTTCGAGGAACTGCTGCAGCAAATCCGGCCGTGCACCCGCCGGGTCCGAGTGGCCAGCGCCGGGTGCCTGGAGGGGCGACCAGCGGCCGGGCCGGATCACATTTGCCACCAGCAAGCCGATGCAGATCGCGACCAGCGTATTGAGCACCAGCAGCCGCATCAGCCGGCCCGCGGTCCCGGGCTCGAACTTCGCCGACATGAGCGCCTGCACGATGGCGAGAAGGATCAGCGGCGGCGCGAGCGCGCCGAGGACGCGCAGGACGAGTCTGCTCGGGATTGCCAAGTCGTCGGCATAGCCGCCGAGCAGCAGGCCGGCGACGACGCCGAGGATCATCCCGCCGACGATGCGGAGATAAAGCGGCGTGTGATGCCAGCGCGCGAAGTAGCCGGTGTGCAGAGTCTTTTCCATGGCGGTGCGCGGACCGTGGCAGATCGCGATTGTGTCTCCAAGGTTTTGCAACAGCGGTGGTTGTGAATGAGTCGGCGCGACACACTTCCCGCCCGAGCGCTTGCCACCCACGATCCCCTTCCCGCCCTGCGCCAGCCGCCCAAAGCGCCACCAACCTTTGACGTGCGCGCAGCAGCCAGCAATATTTCCGATCCCTCCGATCCAGCTCCCCTGCGGGCCCGTGTTTTTCCTTCGCAATCCTTCCCGATGAAACGTCTCACACTTCCTTCCCTCGTCCTCGCTTGCGCTGCCGTCCTGGCGAACGCCGCCTCTGCTCAAAATGCCGCGGCACCAGCGCCCGCCACGGCGCGGCTGGCGGCTGAATCGCCCGCGCGGCAGCCGCTCGCAACGAAACCGCTGGTGCTGTCGAAGGGTGACCACATCGCCATCGTCGGCAGCGGACTCGCTGACCGGCAGCAGCATCTCGGCTGGCTGGAAACGCTGATCCACAAGGCGCATCCCGACCTCAATCTCACGGTGCGCAATCTCGGCTTTGCGGCGGACGAAGTGAACGTGCATCCGCGCTCGGATGAGGTTCCCACGACCGAGTATTTCCTCGGGATGAAGGCGGGCGATACGCCGGCGAAAGTGGCGTCAAAGGCGGACTCGAACTCCAACGGCGTGAGCGATGTCGTCTATAAGGCGGGCACCGATTTTCACGCGAACGTGATCCTCGCGTATTGGGGTTTCAACGAATCGTTCAAAGGCGAAGCGGGGCTCGCGCGCTTCAAGACGGCGCTCGACACTTACCTCAAAGAGCACCTCGCCGCAGACTACGGCGCGGGCCATCCAAAGCTCGTGCTGCTGTCGCCGATCGCGCACGAAAACCTGCACGACCCGAACTATCCGGACGGTTACGCGAACAACAAAAACCTCGAGCTTTACACCGCAGTGATGGCCGAGGTCGCGCAGGCGAACGGCGTGCCTTTTGTCGATCTCTTCCACCCGTCGCAAGCGCTCTACGGCAGCGCCGTGAAGCCGCTCACGATCAATGGCATTCACCTGAACGAAGAGGGCGACAAGGAGCTGGCAGGCGTGCAGTTCGAGGGCATCTTTGGCAAGGCCGCGCCGTCGCTGGATGACCCGAGCCTCGCCGCGATTCGCGCGGCGGTGATCGAGAAGAATGAGCAGTGGCACCACCGCTATCGCACGGTCGATCAGTTCAACATTTTCGGCGGCCGCTCCCGCATCAAATACGAGGGCGTGGACAATGCGACGATCCTCGGCGAGGAGCTCGCGCAGCGCGACGTGAAGGTCGCGAACCGTGACAAAGTCGTGTGGGCAACGGCGCAGGGAAAACAGCTCGCGGTGGTGGATG
>CAXSDZ010000207.1:5151-8536 GCA_964235505.1 uncultured Chthoniobacteraceae bacterium | reverse complement strand
GAGGGAGATCGGTTTGTCAGCGCCCGAATGCAGGAGGTTTTCAGCGCGGCGGTTTGTGATCCGTGTCGCAGCGGAATAGCCGCGCGTGCGCTCGACACTCGCGAGCCGGCGCTTTTATAACCTGCGCCCCATGTCCTCGCCCAGCAGCCTCCCGTCCCAAGTGCTCGACCAGCTCGCCGGATCTCGCGACCGGCTGGCGCAGGCACGGGTGCTCGTGGGGCTCGATGGCTTTGTCGATACCATCCTGCATGTGGTCCAAACGCGCGTGTCGCTCACGGAGTTCACGCGCATGGAGCGGATGGGGGAATTCGCCGAACGCATCGCCGCCGCGGCCGGTTTCAGCGCGAACATGGAGCTGGTGACGCAGATGGTGAAGCTCGGCGGCAACGGGCCGATCATGGCAAATGCGCTCGGCGCTTATGGCACGCCGGTCACCTACATCGGCAATCTCGGCGCGCCTGCCGTGCATCCCATCTTCGCCGAGCTGTGCGAGCGCGCGACGGTGCATTCCATCGCCGAGCCGGGCTACACGGATGCGATCGAGTTCGATGATGGGAAGCTGATGTTTGGCAAGCACGAGAGCCTGAAGGCGGTGAGCTGGGAGACGATCCTCGCGCATGTGCCGGAGGCGGAGCTGGTGCACATCTTCTCGGAGTCGTCGCTGATCGCGCTGGTGAACTGGACGATGCTCACGCAGATGGATGGCATCCTGGAAAATCTGCTCAGCCGCGTCGCGCCGCTGCTGACGGGCGAAAAGCGGTGGCTCTTTTTCGACCTCGCCGATCCCGCGAAGCGTTCGCGCGAAGACATCGCCGCGGTGCTCGCGCAGGTCACAAGGTTCGAGCGCTATTTTCGCGTGATCCTCGGGCTGAACTTGCAGGAAAGCCGGCAGGTCGGCGAAGTGCTCGGGATCGAGGCGCCGGATGAAACGTATGGGACGGTGACGCACCACGCGGCGAACATCCGCGAGGCGCTCGCGATCGATACCGTGGTGATCCATCCCACGCACTTCGCCGCGGCAGCGGACGCGACCGGCGCGGCTCATGTGGTCGGACCTTTCACGGCGAAGCCGAAGATCACGACCGGTGCCGGAGATCACTTCAACGCGGGCTTTTGCATCGGGCGTCTGCTCGGACTCGGGCTGGAGGGGAGCTTGCAAATCGGCGTGGCGACTTCCGGCTTTTACGTGCGAAACGCGCAGAGCCCGCAGTTGGAGGATTTGCAGGAGTTCCTGGCGACGCTGTGAAAAGGTGAAGCGGCGGGTGCGCTCAGACAGAGGCAATCGAACGTGTGGTGAAGTGTGTGCATCGTGGGCAGCGCGCCAATCATTCCGTGCGCCGACGATGCCACAGCCACCATTCCAGCGTCAAAAGTGCGAGCGCGGCGAGGGCGAGGATTTGCCAGACCGGCCAGTTTGGCAGCCGCAAAAAGACGTGATCGGCAGCGGGCGGAATTGATGCCGTCGCGGGCGCGATCGAGCGCAAATCGGACTCCGCCGGGGCGAAGGTATTCACCGCGATCCATTCTGTTCCGCCGGCTCGCTGCTGCCGGTAAAAGCCGTTGCGCAGCGGGACGAACGAGTCGCGCACCGCGTCGGCCGGAAGCGCTGGCGCCGCGTGGTCGGCGGACGTTTCCGGCGTGGCGGAAATGCTTTCACCCGGCGCGAGCGCGAGCGTTTCTCCAGCCCGGATGGAGCGCGCTTCCGCTCCGGCGCCGCCGCCGAGCCAGTGGAGCGTATTGCCCATCAGCAGCGGAAATGCGACGCGCAGCGGCAGGTCCGAATCGGCGAGATCGAAGGCGAATGCCGCGAGACGCTGCTCGCCGGACTGCTCGGTGCGGCGCGTGCCGGTGATCATCAGCGGCTGCTCGCCCGCGCGCAGCGGGGCTTCCCAGCGCCAGCCATCGTCGGCGGGCGGAAGTGCGAGCGCCGCCGCGCGCGAAAAGGTGACATGCTCCAAATTCACCAGCCGCAGCGCCGGATGCTGCGCGTCGATCCCGGTCGCGACCGGCTGCTCGATGGCGGGCTCGCGCGCAGCAAATGGCGTGTCGCGTAGAAAGATAAAATTGCCTTGCGCGGTCGCAAGATCGAAGCCCGGCGGCAGCGCGCGATCGAGCACCACAGCATCGAACTGCGCCGCCATGCCGATCTGGAAAGCCTCGGGCGCGAGCAGCTCGAAGCGCACGCGCGCATCCGCGCCGAGCAGCTTTTCCAGAAACCAATTGCCCGCCGTGACCAGCAGCACGCGACGCGGCGGCGCGGACGGGAGCACCGCAATGGCGACATCGTCCGCGGCGAGCGCGTCCGGCTGATCCCAGCGCGCGGTCAGCCAGCCTCGAACGGAAGCGGCGCGCGTGGGCCGCGGCACGGAAGGGAAGAAATCGAGTTTGCGCTCGCCTGGCCGCAGGGAAACCGGGCCATCCAGCGAGAGCTCCACATTTCCTCGCGCGGGCGCGGTGCTGAAGTTTTGCACCTCCAGGAAAACCTCGGACGTTTCTGGGCTCGCCGGCATCGCGCGGGTGGCAAAGCGCGTGATTGCCACGTTGCCCTGCGCCTCGCCGGTCAGCACGATTTCCGCCGCCGGATGCGCCGCACGGACTTCGGCAAGATCGTCCGACGACGCCGTGATCAGCACGATGCGGCGCGCGCCCGCGCGCGATGCGAGCAGCGTGTCCGCAAGGGCCAGAGCGGGCGCGAGCTCGCCGCCCGCATCCGTGCCGCAGACAGACGCGAGGCTTTCGCGCAGCGCCCTTTCATCCCCGGAAAATGGCGCGGCCACTGCCGGCTGCGGCGCGGTCGTGAGCACCGCGATCTGCCGCGCCGGGCCGGCTTGCTGGAGCCTGGCCTCCGCTTCCCGGAGTGCATGCTGGAGCCGCGTGCCGCCGGCATTTTCCCGCGCACCCATGCGGGCGCGCGTGTCGAGGATGAGCACGGTGGACGTGCCTGCATCGACCACACGCCGCAGCACGGGCCGCGCGAGCGCGAGCAGGATGAGCGCGAAGATCAGCAGATGCAGCAGCAGCGACCAAACCTGCCGCAGCCGCCCGAAAAGTGCGCGCCGCCGGTTCTCCTCCAGCACGAGTTGCCAGAACATCAACGTCGAAACCGGCACCGGCCGGCGCTTCAGCTTCCGCAGGTAACGCAGAACGATGACCGGCGCGAGGGCGGTGAAGCCAAGCGCGGAGAGATTGAGGAACGTCATGGTTAGTGAAGCGTGGAGCGCGGAGCGTCGGTGGCGTCGCGAGTTCCAAACGCTTCACGCTCCACCCTCTACGCTCAACGAATCATCACGCCGTCGCGCAGCACGCGCAGCACGAGATCCTCAAATGGAATCGCCGTCGATGCCTGCGCGTAGCCGATGCCGCGCTCGCGGCTACGATAACTGCG
>CAXSDZ010000207.1:0-5141 GCA_964235505.1 uncultured Chthoniobacteraceae bacterium | reverse complement strand
CCCCCCCGTTGCTATGCCCGTGGCCAGCTGGAGGAGAAAGGCGTTCACCTCCTCGCGATAGCGGCGGCGCAGCGCGTCGGTGGCGGTGATCTCCAGCGAGCCGCCGGTTTCGCTTTCCTCCAGCCGCAGATCGCCCGCGTGCGGCGGATCGAGTTCAGCGGGATCGAGCACCTGGATCGCGTGGATCTCAAAGTGCGCGTGCCGCAGCAGGGCGAGCGCTTCCTCGAAGCCTGCGGGATCGAAAAAGTCGCTGATGACAATGACGACGCTGCGCCGCCGCGCGCGCTGCGCAAAAGAGCGGAAGCTGGCCAGCAGCCGGGTCGGACCGGTGAGCGCGGGAGGATCGCGCAGGAAGGCGAGCACGCGGTGAAATTGACTCTTCCCGCGCACACCTCCCATTTCACCCGCCAGCTCTCCGCCGAACCACTGCACATGGACCCGGTCGAGATTTGCGAGCCCGATGTAGGCGAGCGACGCCGCGATGCGCTGCGCCTGCGCGAGCTTCGTGGAGCGGGGGACCGGGAAGCGTGGAGCGTAGAGCGTGGAGCGTTCTTGAGGCGCCGCATTTCGGACGCTCGACGCCTCACGCTCCACGCTCCCCGATCCCCATCGCATCGAGGCGCTGGCATCGATGAGCAGGTCGATCGGGAGGTCCTGCTCGTGCTCAAAGAGTTTCACGAAGAGACGGTCCAGCCGGCCATAGACATTCCAATCGATCGAGCGCAGATCGTCGCCGGCGGAATATTCGCGGAAGTCGGCGAACTCCAGCGCAGAGCCCGTCTGGCGCGAGCGGCGCGCGCCGTGGGCATCGCCGCGGCTGAGCTTTTTCGAGAGCAGATGGAGTTGCTCCAGCTTCGCCAAAAACACGGAGTCGAAAAGCGGCGGCAGATCGGCGGAGCGCAAAGTGCGGGCACTCTGCGCGCGAGGCGAGCGCGCCGCAACCGCCAGCTTGCACAGCAACGCCGGCGATCCGATCAGCGCCCGGACCGCTGCGGCGCCCGCATCAATCCTTCTTCAAACGATCCGTCGCCAGCCGCGAGTTCTGGAACTTCGCCACGCCCGTGACTTCGCGCCCGAACCACTCCGGCGGCTTGAACGCGCGCGCCGCTCGCAAGCTTGGAAACTCCACCTCCGCGAGGATGAGCCCATCGTGCCGCCCGCAAAAAACATCGAGCTCCACGAGTCTTTTTCCGAACGGGATGTCGTAGCGGATCTTGGAAAGGCGGCGGCCTTTGGTGAACACCCAAAGTTGTTCGAACTGCTCGCGCGTGATCGGCAGCTCCAGCTCCTCGCGGTTGCGCGCGTCGCCGCGTTTCACCGTGAGGAAATGTCGCGGGCCTTTTTTGCGCACCCGCACCGTGCCGTGCTTGCACTCATGCACGATGTAACCCTGCGCGATCGGGCGATGCTGGAACTGGTGCAGATCCGGCGGCACGGTTTTGACGAGGAATTTACGTTCGATTTCGCGGGCGCTCATGCAGTGGGCCGGGACTTGGCTTCCCGCGGATGCTGCGCCGGTTTCGCAGCGGGGACAACCGGCTGGGTGTGACGTTTGGGAGACGTGCGCGGAGCGAACCGTCGGCAGGAGGCGACCGCTTCCGCACATCGTTTCGCTCCTCTCTTCACGTCCCACTTTCCACTCTCGGCGTAGGCCGCAACAGCATCAGGATATTTGCCGCCGTGATCAGCCCGCCGCCGATCAGTAGGCTGACGCCGGGTTGCTCATCGGCATACGCGATGCCGGCTGCGGCGGAAAGCAGCGCCGGGAGGAACAGCGCGAAGAGGCTCGTGAAGACCGGCTCGGCGCAGTAGATGAGCCCGGCGTGCGTGGCGTCCACGTGCGGCTGCCAGCGGTTCATCACGGTATAGGCGAAGAGGGTGGAGGCGAGCGTGAGCACCGCGAGAAAACCGGCGATCGGCAGCGTTGCGAATGGGAGCAGGAAGTCCGCGGCGGCGCGCGCGTGTGGCGCAGTCATGAGCGCGAGCAGCGCGGCGGTGGACGCGAACATCACGACGCTCATCCGCCTGGGATCATTGGCGTGGAATCGCGCGCGCTCCAGCCACAGCATTTGGGCCGCGAAGAGCACGGAGGCCGCCAGCGTTTCCAGCTCGCCGCGGCCGATGCGCAGGGTGCGGAGATCGATGCCCGCGAGCAGCCCGACGCCGGCGAGCACCGCGAGGCAGCTCACGATGACAACCGGGCGCGGTGCAGTCCGCGTGCGCACGACTGCGACCAGCGGCAGCAGCATGCAATAAAACTGCGTGAGAAACGCCGAGGTGCTCGCCTCCGTGTAGTGCAGCCCATCGGCCTGCAGCAGGATGCCGGCGCCGCCGAAAAGCCCGAGCCCCAGACCCTGCCACCACTCGAGCCGCGTGATGCGCCGCAGCTCGCCGGGCTTCCAGACTGCCAGCAGCACCGCAGCGGTGCCAAAGCGCACGACGAGCGAAAGACCCGCATACAGCCACGACGCGCGCCCCGGCGCGGCGGCTTCCATTGCGAGCATCGCCGCCTTTCCAAACGGGAACGACAGCGCCCAGCCGACCGTCGCCGCGGTGAGCATGGCGACCGCCCGGGCGCGATCACGCGGCACGCCCGCGACGGCAAGCAGATCCGGCGTTCCCACGATGGAGTTAAGAGCCGAGCGCCTCGGCCATGCGCTGGAGCTGCGCGAGCTTTTCCGCCCAGGTCGCCTCGCGCTGGCGGTGCTCGTCGAGCACGGCGGCGGGAACTTTTGGTGCGAAGTTCGGGTCCGCCAGTTTCGCGCGCACTTTCGCCAGCTCGCTTTCAGTTTTGGCGATTTCCTTTTGCAAGCGCTCGCGCTCGGCGGCGACATCGATGATCCCTTCAAGCGGCAGGAAAAGCTCGCCCAGTGGGGTGAGGGCGGCAGGCGTTCCTTTTGGCGAAGTCCACGCGGCGTCTGCGATTTCCAGCGTTTCTGCGTTCAACAGCAGCCGGATGACGTCGGTCTCGTGTGCGGGGAGCGCCGCGTGCGGGCGGAAGACGAAGCGGACGCGCTTGCTGGACGTGATGTTGAAGTCGCGCCGCAGCGCACGGCCGGCGTTCACGACTTCGTATTTCGCGTTGGCGAATTGCTCGTCGGTTTCGTCGAGGCCGTAGTGCTCGCGGAAATCTTCGCCGAGCCCCTTTGGCCAATGCGCAAACATGATCGTCTTCCCGCCTTGGTCGTCGGGCAGTTCTTCTTTGAATCCGAGCCCGTGCCAGAGCTCTTCCGTGATGAACGGGAGGAACGGGTGCATGAGCCGCAGCGTGTGGCCGAGCACGAAGTCAATCACGGCGAGGGTGTTCGCTTTGCGAGCGAGATCGTCGGCGAAAAGCGAGGCTTTGCTTGCTTCCAGATACCAGTCGCACAACTCGCTCCAGAAGAAGCGATACAGCCCGTTCGCAGCGTCGGAAAAGCGATACTCGTCGAGCGCGGTGGAGATCTCGGCGATGGCGGTGTCGAGCCGGAGCAGGATCCATTTGTCGTCGCTCGTGAGCAGCTTGGCGTCGATCTCGCCTTCAACGTCGAACGTCGAACGTCGAACGTCGAACGTCGAAGAGTCGGAAGCGCTACCGTCGGCAAGCGCATCGGGCGAAGGCGGCTCGGAGCTCAGACCCTCGACCCTCGACTCTCGACCCTCGACTCCGCTCCCCTGCATCTGGCGAAAGCGGCAGGCGTTCCAGAGCTTCGTGCAGAAGTTGCGGCCGAGCTCGACGTTCTTTTCATCGAAGAGAATGTCCGCGCCGAGCGGTGCCGAGCGCATGACGCCGAAGCGCAGCGCGTCGGCGCCATACTTGGCGATGAGGTCGAGCGGGTCGGGCGAGTTGCCGAGCGTCTTCGACATTTTGCGCCCCTGTTTGTCGCGGATGAGGCCGGTGAAATAGACGTTCCGAAACGGCATTTCGCCCATCCACTCGAGCCCCGCCATGATCATCCGCGCGACCCAGAAGAAGATGATGTCCGGGCCGGTGACGAGATCGGTGGTCGGGTAGAACTTCGCGAGCGTCCCGGTCTTCTCCGGCCATTCCATCGTGGCGAAAGGCCAGAGCCAGGAGGAGAACCAGGTGTCGAGGACGTCAGGGTCTTGGGTGAAGCCGTTCGTGCGAAGCTTCTCCTCACAATGCGGATCGAAGGTCGCCACCTGAATCTCGAAGTCAGATTCCTCGGCTGCGTCGTGTTGCTCTTGAACCGGCAATGCGAGCACATCTTCCATCAGGCGCCCGTTGATTGAGAACGCCGTCTTGTCGATGTCGCGCTCCGTCGTATCGCCACGTCCGTAAAAGATGGAAAGACAGAGGTCAGTGATCTTGTTGGAGGTGCTTCGTAACGTCTTCCGCCACACCGGCACCCGGTGCCCCCACCAGAGCTGCCGCGAGATGCACCAGTCCTGGAGATTGCCCATCCAGTGGTCGTAAACCTTCGCCCAGCGCGGCGGGTAGAAGCACATCCGCTCCGCAGATTCGCTGTTGAGATTGCGCGACCCTTCTGCTCCTTTGTCACCGGCAAATGTAGATGTCGCCGACGGAGTATCTGCTGAGACATGGCGGTGAAAGTTCGGCGATGCATCGTGGTTTGCCGTTTGGGCACCCGGTGCAGGCTGGACATCCAACTTCCCCGGCGCGGGATGCGCTGCCAGAGGTTTACCGCCGGGTGCCCCCCCATTTTCCTCCTGCTCCACGCACCGCCGCGCCGCGTCCACGCTCGGGTATTTCAAGAACCACTGCTCGCTCAGCCGCGGCTCGATCGGCACCTGCGCGCGCTCGGAGTAGCCGACGTTGTTTTGATACGGCTCCTCCTTTTCCAGCAGCCCGAGCTCTCGCAGTTTTTCGACGGCGACCTTGCGGGCTTCGAAGCGGTCGAGGCCGCGGAGATCCAGGCCGGCGAGATCGTTCATCACGCCGTTTGGGTGCATCACGTCGATCATCGGCAGGCCGTGGCGCTGGCCGATCTCGAAGTCGGCTTTGTCGTGCGCGGGCGTCACTTTCAGCACGCCGGTGCCGAAGCCAAACTCGACGTGCTCGTCGCCGATAATCGGGATGATTGCCTGGTTTTCGACGGGCAAAGGGCGCCGCACGTCCTGCCCGGTGAAATGCGCGTAGCGCGAATCGCGCGGGTTCACCGCAACGGCGGTGTCGCCGG
>CAXSDZ010000206.1:0-8545 GCA_964235505.1 uncultured Chthoniobacteraceae bacterium | reverse complement strand
CCCGCGACGGCGACAAGCTCCGCGCCTGGAAAAGCGCCAGCCACATCGAGCGCGCAGCGCAGCGGGAGAAGAAGCCTACTCCCCCGGTGACGCCGAAGCCGGCATCCTAGTCTTCCTGAGTTATTAATCCGGTTCAATCGCAGAAGGAGAGTAGAGCTACATGGGAAAGCTACATAACCTGCAGTCAGGGTGCTCTGATGCGAGTGTCATCACTACGGACACTGCAACCTACCTGATCGATTGTCACCGAATTGGAGAATACGCCAATCTCCTTCCTGCGAATAAGGTGCTACGTGGGGTATTCATCACGCATCAGCATCACGACCATTACTCAGGCCTTTCGTGGCTTTGGGACAATGGATATAGAATTACATTTCTGGTGTATTCTCCCTACGAACGACGCTTTAACGACGGAAGCGTTTCATTCGACGAGTGGAACGAATTCAACGGGCTCAGGGACAAGTTCCAAGGCGCAGGAACCGAACTTCGGGCACCTTATCGGCAGGAAAGTTTTGACAAAGCATGGTGGGTCGCGGGCGGGGTGAATTTCTGGGTTCTTGGGCCGTTCAAAGACATCGGAACCTCCGAAACTCGTGAGCTTCACGACGCGTGCTTAGTAGTCAAAGCTCATATGGGCAGTCGAAGCTGCCTTTTCACCGGCGATGCCTCTGATTCAAGTCTTTCCGCCGTAGCCTCGAAAACGACCCACATCTGTGACGATATACTCCATGCCAGTCATCACGGAAGTATCAATGGCGCAGATTTGTCATTTATCAAGAAATGCAGTGCCAAATACACGGTCATTTCTACCGAACCAGGAGTCTATAGCAATAATCCCCACGCCACCGCTCTCCAACGCTATCAAGAACATACCTCCGCGAAAGTGTATCGGACAGATGTAGACGGAAGCCTGACATGGACTTTTTAAACATTGGATCTGAAAATATGTCCTTCGAATCCAACAAGCTCTCCTCAGCAGACTTGCTCAAAGAAGAGGTGAAGTTTCTTGAGGGAGACTTCAACCAATGCTTTTCACAAATGCGACATTACGACGGGCAGATTATTGATCTATGTAAGTTCGCATTCACCGCCTACTCTGCTATCGTTGGCTTGGCTTTCGCCCTCTACCGTTACGGCATCTCTGAGAAGGCGGACTATTCTCGACCGGCCGTAGCCACACTGATCGTAGGTCTATGCTTTGGTTTTTGTTTCGTGGCGTTTATGGTTCGCAACCGAACCTACTTCGTGATTGTCGCTCGATATGTAAATGAACATCGTCGGCACTTTCTGCAGAATCGCCCGCTTGGCTTCGCAAATCACTCGAAGATGTATGTCAACTTGGATCAACCTCCTTATTTCCACTGGCGCAGTTCGCAATCACTTTTGCTCTACGTCATGAGTGGATTGAACGGGTTTCTTGCTGGAGCGGCTTTGCATCTCTTCCGTTATTCCGCTGCGCCGCATTGGAGGGTTGTTTGCATTTTAGGTGTAGGGATTGCTTTAGTTCAAATACTTTGGAGTTCACTTTACTTACGCTCTAGGGAAGGGAAGAGTTCCGGAAAGGCTGTATTTGGAAATCGAGAAGCGCTTTGAAGAAGTCCGATCTTAATGCGTGTGCCATAAGTCTGTTCGCCGGAGCTGGTGGTTGCTCGCTGGGATTTCAGCAAGCGGGATATGACATTCGATTTGCAGCCGACATTGACCGGGATGCGGTCGAATCCTACCGGCGCAATTTTCCGGAGACGGCTTGTGAGGCGGGAGACATTCACGATTTGGAAGCGGAGGAGCTGTTGAAACGTGTAGGTCTTCGCGTGGGTGAACTGGACATGTTGCTGGGCGGTCCGCCTTGTCAGGGATTCAGCAGCGCGGGAGCGAAGTTGGGCGAAGACCCACGCAACTCGCTCGTGCGGCATTATGTGCGGTTGCTGGACGGCATCAGGCCCAAGTGGTTTGTGATGGAGAATGTGGAAGGGCTACTGACGAATGACGGAGGGGTGCATGTGCGTGATGCAGTCGCGGCGTTTCTGGAGGCGGGGTATGCTGTGAATTTGGAAAAGGTCTATGCGCAGGGCTATGGCGTGCCGCAGCGACGCAAGCGGGTGCTGATTGTGGGCAATCGGCTTGGACATGACTTTGTTTTCCCGGAGTCGGTGACCCGGTTTTCGGGGAGCATCTTTCGGAAAGGTGAGATCACCTTTTCCACGGCCGTAGGCGACTTGCCTCCGGCAACTGCGGATGCCAATCGTCCACTCGCACATGTGGAGCAGCCACAGAATGAGTTGCAAGCCTACCTACGCGGGGCGGCGCAGACGGTTGCCGACCACTTTTCGCCGAAGCTCTCCGAACTCCAGCTCGAGCGGGTGCGCGGATTACAGCCGGGGCAGACCATGAAGGATTTGCCCGAGCGTTTGCAGCATGAGTCATTTCGCCGACGCGCGTTCCGGCGCGTGATGGACGGCACTCCGGTCGAGCGGCGCGGCGGCGCGCCGTCCGGGCTCAAGCGTCTTATCGCGGACGAACCGAGCCTGACTATCACCAGCGCGGCGACTCGGGAGTTTGTGCATCCGACCGAAGATCGGCTACTCACGTTGCGGGAGTGCGCCCGGTTGCAGACCTTTCCAGATTGGTTTGTTTTCGCGGGGAGTGCCGCAAGCCGCATCCAGCAAATCGGCAACGCCATTCCTCCGATGCTCGCCGAAACCGTCGGCGAACACATCGCGCGCAATTATGGCTTCCAGCCGCGCTACCACGACACTCTTTCGCCTTCTCTTCGCTTCCGCCTCACACGCTCGGGCGGCATGAGTCCCGCCCTTGCTCTGACGCAATCCCTCTTGTCGGAGTTGCTACAGTCCAACGGAGATCAACTGACGCTGCTAGAACAGCCCCATCCCTGAACATGCCCGCGCCGCTCGACATCAAGAAACTTTTTAGCGCGGTGCGCTTACTCGGCAACGGTGATGACCGCGTGACGTTGACCGAAAACGAGTTGTTCTGTCTCCTGGTCCAGTGCTGTT
The DNA here is from genome assembly GCA_964235505.1 of uncultured Chthoniobacteraceae bacterium. Classification (GTDB taxonomy): domain Bacteria; phylum Verrucomicrobiota; class Verrucomicrobiia; order Chthoniobacterales; family Chthoniobacteraceae; genus CAXSDZ01. The sequence goes on along the minus strand of CAXSDZ010000206.1, from coordinate 5,531 downwards.
CCGACCTTTCGATCGCAGCACGCGTCTCAAATCTACCCGCGCTGTCCATACTCGCGCCCAGCCCGGACTACTACCGCCTTCCCTTAGCTTGGTTTCAATCTCTGCAAGCAGGGTGTCCCTCCGCTAGTGCGCTGGTCGAGAGCTTGGCCTTGTGCATAGCACATGAGCCGGACTTCCGTCTTTACTTCGGAAATCTCGCCACCCTTCACAAGCGCCGGCTCAAGTATCAGCGGATTTTGTCCACTCAGCCCCGCCCCACGATGAATCAAATCGGCCCGCGCAGCCTGCTGGAATTTGGCGGCGTGAACGACAGCCTGCTCGCCTCATGGCTCATTTGGCGAAAGTGGATATTCGACGTGGACAACCGTGCAGCTCAGGAAACCGGCTACCTCTTTGAGCCGGTGCTGGCGAGTTGTCTTGGTGGTGAAGCTGTAGGGTCACGCAACTCGCCAGTGAAGCGCATCAACGAGCGCGGAGAACCTACAGACGAGGCTCGCCAAATCGACTGCTATGACGGCGTCAACCAGCTTGCTTATGAGTTCAAGCTACGCGTCACCATCGCTGCAAGCGGCCAAGGCCGCTTCGGAGAAGAGCTTTCCTACCCGCGTGAGTGCCGCGCCGCTGGGTTGACGCCAGTCTTGGTGGTCCTGGATCCCACGCCTTCGCCGCGCCTCACCGAATTGATTGCCGCCTTTGAAGCGAACCAAGGCAAGCACTACGTTGGACCCAACGCATGGGCGCACATGGAATTGAAAGCCGGTAAGACGATGGCGATCTTTCTTGAGAGATACATCCGGCCCCCGCTCACAGAAATGGCAAAGCACGAAGACGTAGGCCCTGAGTCCATTCAGCTCACTTGGACGCAAAGCGAAATTTGTGTTCAAGCCGCCAACGCCGTCATCCACATTCCCCGTAAGTCCGGGAAGGTGCCGGGCGCGGAATAGCGATCCCAAAGTTTAGACATTTAGAACTAGCGAGACAGCTCAAACTTGAAATCCTCGATTGCGGTCAGGAAGCGCCTGCTCTCGATCACGATGGGGTTGCGCTTCATCTTGAGCTTGAGCATGAAGGGAACGGCTTCGCTGAAAGCCCGCATGCCGCTGCGGATAGGCTGTCCGCTTACCTGCGTGAGCACCGCATCGGTGCGCGTCTCTATGAACTCGATCTTTGCGACCTCCGCCTTTTGGTGGAGCTGCTTCTCTTTGAACTCTCGCTCTTTGCCATTCAACTGTGAACACGCCTTTGCTTCCGCGTCCTTCAGAAACATCTGCTTGAGAAGGTCCGTGTGGTCGAAGCCCTTCGGATTGCGCGTGAGAAACGCCACGACCGCGAGCGTGCTCTGCTGGGCGCGCAGCTCGCGCGCACGCTCTTTCAACGTGCGAGCCAGGTGGATGCGCTCGACGGCGGCTCAGACGAGCACCGCCGCGGCGGCTAGGAACCAGAACCGCGCATGGTGATCCTTGTCGACGAAGACGCGCGTCGAATCAGCGGAACGTCGCGCGATTTGTGGGCTATGAAGCGGCGGCACCATTACGCGCAGCTCGATGAGTGTTTTAGTGGTAGTGGTCATAATGCGGTTAGTTGCGGGCTTTTTGGAGAAGCTCGCGGACGGCGTGATCGGCCGTCGGGTCGTCCTTTTTTCCCTGGCGACCGTGCCTCGAGGGAAGAGGCTTGGCGTGCAACGAGCAACTCACGGCCATGATGAGGAGCAACGCACGTCGGTCGCATGTTTCCCTCTCTTTTCCAATTTGAGCGTAGTGCTTTGGTAATGATTAGTTCTGCGTGACTCTGTTTCCGGTGACAGCGGTCATCATACGGCTCATGCACCTTTCGGAGACAGAGTTTCGCCTCAATGGTGCGTCCCTAAACCGCTGCGCTAACTTGGGGAAATGAGGGAATCGACGCGAGGAGACGTTGCAACGCAGGGGACGATTGAGACAAGCGAGGAGATAGGGCGCTACGCTTTTGCGGGGCCGTCCCACCATTTGGACAAGCGCCCGGCGGGGACCGCCGGGATCGCGTGGCCGGCGGTGGCGTAGTGCGAGGTGTCGTTGAAAAGGGTGAGCCGGGCGCGCACCGCGTCTTTGAAATCGACGATGTTCAGGGCGGCGGGGCTTTGGTCGAGGTTGTCGCGGTAGCGGCGTGGATCGAAGCCGAGCAGCGAGGAAAGCAGCAGCCGGATCGTGGCTTTGTGGGAAACGATGAGCGCCGTCTCGCCGGGGTGCGCGCGCACGATTTCCAGGAGCACCGGCAGCGCGCGCGCGGTGACGGCGAGGCCGGTCTCGCCGCCGATCGGCGCGGAGGTATAGGGGTCGGCGTCCCACGCGGCGGCTTCTTCCGGGAACTGCGCTTCCACTTCGCGCCGCGTGAGCTGCTCCCAGCGACCGTGCGAAATCTCGCGCAGCCCATCGCGCGTCTGCACCGCGAGCGCGTGCCCCTCGGCGAGGATGCGCGCCGTTTCCACCGTGCGCCCGAGGGGCGAGGCATACACCGCGGCGATCGGCTCGGCGCTGAGCCGCTGCGCGAGGCGGCGCGCCTGCTCGCGGCCTTCCTCTGAAAGTGGCCGCGACGCGGGTGCCCGAGCCGGCCAAGCCGACCTCGGCGATCCGTCGCCACGCGCTCGTCCCGGTGGTGGGTGCGTTGCTGTTCCTGCTCGCGGCCTTCCTCTGAAAGTGGCACATCGGTCGCGCCGGCAAAGCGATCCTCGGCAGTGAGGACGGTGGCGCCGTGGCGCACGAGAAAGATGCGGGTGTCCATGTGGAAGTGTCCTTGCGTAGCGGACTGCGTCCCGCGCGGCCAGTCCTCAGCGGTGCCGCTGCTCTGGACGCGCCTACGCCCGGCGGGCAGATTCCCGGCCAGCCCTTCACGCGTTTTTCTCTCATGAAAGCTTTCGCCCTTGCCGCTGCCGTCACGCTCCTGCTCGCCCCCTCGCCAGTGCCGCTCCGCGCGGTGGATGCGCCGGATTTCGCCGCGGTCTTCCGCCTGCTGGATGAGCGGTGCGTGGAGTGCCACGCGCAGGAGGAAAACGAAGGCGGACTGGTGCTGGAAAGTCACGAGGCGCTGCTGAAGGGCGGCGAAAACGGGGCGTCGATCGAGGCGGGGAAAAGCGCGGAAAGTCTGCTGGTGAAGTATCTGCGCGGCGCAGTGGAGAAGGACGGCAAGCGGCGGTTCATGCCGCCGGGGAAGCGCGAAAAGCTTTCGCCCGAAGAGATCGCACTCGTCGCGGCGTGGATCGATGCGGGCGCGAAGCCCTCCACGGGTGCGCCGCAGCGGCCGCGCGAGCTGCACGTGCCGAAGATCATGCCGCGCGTCGCAACACCGGACGCGATCCATTCGCTCGCGTTTGCGCCTGGGCCAAAGCTCATCGCGCTCGGGCGGTTCGGCGCGGTGGAACTGGTCGCGGCGGAGACGCGCGCACCCGTCCGCACGCTCGGCGGACACCACGGCAACGTGAACGCCGTCGTCTTTTCACCCGATGGCGCGCAGCTCTTTTCCGCCTCCGGGGAGAATGCGCTTTTCGGCGAGGTGAAGCAGTGGCGAGTGGCGGATGGCGCACTCGTCCGCACGATTCAGGCGCATCGCGACACGCTCTATGCGCTCGCGATTTCACCCGATGGCGCGACGCTCGCGACCGGCTCCTACGATCAGCAGATCAAGCTTTGGAACACCGAAACAGGCGCCGAGTTGAAGACGCTGCGCGGGCACAACGGCGCGGTCTTTGCGCTCGCTTTCCGACCAGATGGAAAGCTGCTCGCCAGCGCGAGCGCGGACCGCACGGTGAAGCTGTGGGATGTGGCGACGGGCGCGCGCCGCGACACGCTTTCACAGCCGCTGAAGGAGCAGGTCGCGCTGGCGTGGAGCCCCGATGGAAAGCGGCTCGCGGCGGGCGGATTCGACAATCGCATTCGCGTCTGGGAGGTGACGCCGGACGCGAAGGAGACGACGAACGAACTCGTCTTTGCGCGCTTCGCACATGAAGCGCCGGTGCTGCGACTGGCGTGGTCGGCGGATGGGAAGTCGCTCGCGTCCGCCGCGCAAGACGGCGCGGTGAAGCTGTGGGATGCCGCGGAAATTCGCGAGCGGCTGAGGCTGGAGGCGCAACCCGACTGGCCCGCCGCACTCGCGTTCGCAGGCGATGGCGCGGTGATCGCCGGACGGCTCGATGGCACGTTCGCGTGTTACGACGCAAGGACCGGCGCACCGATCCTTGCCGTGCAGGCGGAGGAGAAGAAACCGCTCCCTCCGCCGGCACTCACCGCGCTCGAGCCGCGCGGCATCCAGCGCGGCGTGGAGCAGAAGGTGAAGGTCATCGGCACGAATCTCAGCGACTTGAAAGCGGCGAAATCACCCGACGCCAGACTGGCCATGGAGCTGCTCGCAGGCGGCTCGGCGACAGAGCGATGGGCTCAGGTGCGTGCGCCAGCCGACCTGCCGCGCGGCGCTTATGAGCTGAAGGTCGTCGGTGCGGACGACAAGGAAAGCGCGCCGCTGAAACTGCACATCGACGACCTGCCGCAGTCTTACGAAGTGGCCGCAGGCGAGCTCACCGCGCCGCTCCCGCTCCCCGTGAGCCGCTGGGGTGTGCTGGGCCGGCCGGGCGAAAGTGACCGCGTGCCGATCGATGCGAAAGCAGGCGAGACGCTGGTCTTCGATCTCGCGGCGAAGGGGCTCGGCTCCAAGTGCGACGCGGTCCTTTCCCTTTCCGACACCACGGGCCGCGTGCTCGCGAGCAACAACGACTTCGACCGCAGCGGCGATCCGTTCGTGAGCTACACGTTCCCGAGCGACGGCAACTATTTTGTGACGATCAGCGATCAGCAGCTCGGCGGCTCGCCCGAGCATTTCTACCGGCTCAGCGTGGGCGCGTTGCCATTCGTCACCGCGTGCTTTCCGCTTTCCGTCTCCGCGAACTGCGAAAGCGACGTGGCACTCATCGGCTTCAATCTGCCGCCGGATGCAACCGTGCGCGTCGCGGCGGCGGCAGCGGGGGAGATGGCGCTGCCGCTCGACGCCGAGAAGGTGCGCAGTCGCAGCGGGTTCAAAGTGCTCGTGCGCGACGCCGCGCTCTCGTCGGAGGCGGAACTGAACGACACGCCTGCCTCCGCCACGCGCATCTCGCCGCCGGCCGTGGTCGCGGGACGATTTGCAGCGCGCAGTCCCGATGCCCCGGCTCGGCCAGCGGAGTCGGCGCGAGCGGAGGAAAGGGCAAAGTCCAGCGCCGCACGCGATGATCAGCGGCGGGTGGAGCAGGTGCCGGAAGTTTCACCGCTGGCACCGATCGTGCCCGGCGTGAACCCCGCGCAAACGTCGCCGCATGGAGATGTCGATCTTTTCGCCTTCGCGGCGAAAGCGGGCTCGGTCTGGGCGATCGAAACGCTCGCAGGGCAGCGCGGCTCCCCCGCGGATACCCGGATCGAAGTGCTCGACCGCGAAGGCAAGCCAATCGAGCGCGTGCTGCTCCAGGCGGTGCGCGATTCGGCGATCAATCGGCGGCAGCCTTTGCGAAGAGCGCGCGCAGGCGTTTGGAATAG
>CAXSDZ010000205.1:0-8702 GCA_964235505.1 uncultured Chthoniobacteraceae bacterium | reverse complement strand
GGCCTCCGCTTTCGCCCCCGGTTTCAAGGCGGTTCCGAACTTCCAACCGCCAGGCAGCCGCAGCGAAACGGTCGCGGTCATCTCGTCGATATTCGCAGTCTCGGGATAAAGCAGGACGGTGTTCCAGTTGATGACGCCGAGGAGCGAGTTGCCGAAGGAATCGACGCCGCTGGAGTTCACCGATGGCTGGTTGCAGATGTAGTCGAGCCGCGCAATTACCCGGTCCGCACCGACAGGGACCGTGAGGTGAAACCGGTTCACCTCTTCGTCGTCGCGGCGCCACGAGATCGGCTCACCTTTCGCCGTTTCAACGCGCATACCGCCGAGATTTTCCGATGGGCCGGCTGGCGCGTGAACGCCGGGAATCCACTTCGGATACCAGACGATGAACTCGCCGGGTGCGGCGGGGATTTCGAGCCGGACGTGGAGCAGCGCGCGCGAGATCTCGCGGGCATCCACCTCGACCGCGATATTCGCGGCGGGTGGCACTGCGAAAGCAGAGGCGGCGAGAAAACTGGCGAGGAGAAAGGCGGGCAGGAGCTTTTTCATGCGGGATTCCGCCTCTTGTTTTGCGGATTTCATGTCGTCGGCACAAGACGCAGTTTGCCGTTTGGCATCGCGGCACTTCTCCTGCCAGCGGGAACCCGACGCGGTGCCGCGATGCGGGAGCCTCATTGTCACTGAGTCGCCCGAAAAAAATCTGTTCTGCTCCTTAAATCTTGAACGACTTTCAGGCTTGAAGCGGAAGCGAGAGGAGGCGAGGCAGTGCGACCTATAGACTCTAAAATTTCAAGAAGTTCGCCCGCAGTGATTCTTCGCTTGCCGACGAGTTATCTTTTTTGCCGATGCCGCCAGGTTTCCGAGAAGCTGCTAATAATTTCTGAACGCATCCTAAGAACGAATGTCTGAGTGGAGTTCTTCTTAATGAGATTGACTACACACCACGAGAGATAAAAATATACATCCGGTTTGCGTCCTCTTTTCGTATATACATTTGCAATCCCGAAATCCTCGTTTGTCCTCTCCCCGCCTACAGCCTGAACCCCGCTCAAAGCCGTAACCCTTTCTGAGCACTTATCCTGCTCAATCACCCGCAAAGTCCGAGGCACCCAAAATGAACTACAAATCTGGCGAAGATTCCGACTCGGGAATTAAGATCTACCTTCGGGAGATTGGGCAGATTCCCCTGCTCACACCTCAACAAGAAATCGACCTCGCAGCATTGATCAAAGTTGGCGATCAAAAAGCGCGCGCGCTGATGATCCGGTCAAATCTGCGCCTAGTTGTAAAGATCGCGCACGATTACGCGAATCTCGGACTTCCGCTGCTCGACCTTATCTCTGAAGGCAACATCGGCTTGATGAAAGCCGTCGAGCGGTTTGACCCGGCAAAAGGAGGCAAGCTTTCTACTTACGCCGCATGGTGGATCAAGCAGTCCATCAAGCGTGCACTGGCGAACCAAAGCAAAACTATTCGGCTGCCGGTGCATTTGGTGGATAAAATCTCGAAGATGCGCCGGGTCGCGCTCCAGATGAGCGAAGAACTCGGGCGCGAGCCGACGGACGACGAATTGGCAGAAGAGGTTGGGCTCGCTGCGTCAAAGGTATCGCAGCTAAAGACGGTTTCCATTCGCCCGGCTTCACTGGATGCTCCGATCAGCGACGATGATACGACGGAATTCGGCGAGATCGTCGGCGACATGGAAGCGCTCACTCCCTTCGAGCAATTGCGCGATCAGAATCTGCGCGATGAAGTCGGAGAGCTGCTGGCGGTGCTCGACGACCGCGAGAAGAAGATCATTTTCTCCCGCTTCGGGCTGGATGGCGGAAAGCCGAAAACGCTGGAGGAGGTCGGTAAGAAATTTGGCGTCACCCGCGAGCGGATTCGTCAGTTGCAAAACATCGCGTTGGCAAAGCTTCGGCGTGCCTTGCAGAAGAAAGAAAAGCCGATCGAGCACCTGCTATCTGCGGGGCTATTCGGTGCGGACGAGTGAATATCTAAGTAGGATAAGCAGCATTGAAGTTCCCGAAGGGCGCGCTCCAAGTGAGCACGCCCTTCTTCTTTGCTCGTCAGCCTCAAAGTTCTTCCTCTCGCTGTCGCGCCCACTGCTTTGCTTGTCCGATTCACGTTGCTTGATGCCGGGGCGTTTGCTGATCCACTCGCGACCAGACCCAAAGCTGCTCATGCAATCATCCCAATGAATTCTAGCTCATATACAGCTCCGTGGGGACGGGCGCTCCGAGTCTGCTCTGTCGTGGTCACACTCATCTGCGTGGCTGGGGCAATCGCATTGCTGCCGTTCTTCACTGCCCAACACCGCACCATGCCACCCTGGTGGCTTGCGCTATTGCTGCTGGCGGTGCCCTTTGTGGCGGCGCTGTTCACGGTGCGTGGTTACAGATTGGAGGGCGACTTCCTGCACATCCGGCGGCTCTATTGGACGACCTGCATCCCGCTCACAGGGCTGATGTCCGCGACTGTCGAACGCGATGCGATGCGCCGCAGCATACGCCTTTGCGGGAATGGCGGCGCATTCTCGTTTTCCGGCTGGTGGTGGAGCCGCCGCCTCGGCCGCTATCGCGTGTGGGTCACGGACTTGAAACAAACGGTGGTGTTGCGGTTTCCGAACCGCACGATTGTCATCTCCCCCGACCGACCCGAAGAGTTCGCCCACGAAGCGCGTGCGACGGTAACGAACTTGGGTGAAGCCTGAGCCGCCCTAATCGAGTGGAAGACGAAGTGGCGCGCTCAACGCCAAATCCTCCTAGGAGTGCAGCTCCATGCAATCCACCTCAACAGCCTGCAAGCTGCCGATAGATTCACCAAATCAGCCTCGAACAACGAGCTAGCTAAGCGGCAGGCAAGCCGATTGCGATTCAGCAAGCATCACTCCCCGAGTTCCACGTTCCAATACGCCAGGTCGATGAAGTGCCGCCACGATTCATGCACCGTGCTGTCGAACGTGATGTGGACGAACGGACGCCACTTCGGACGTTCCGGCTTGCGGATGAGCTTCATCTGGACCTCGTGCGGGAGACGGTTGCCTTTGCGCGTGTTGCAGGGGATGCACGAGCAAACTATGTTTTCCCACGTGGTGAGACCGCCTTTGTCGCGCGGGATCACGTGGTCCAGGTTCAGGTCTTTGCGGTCAAGATGCTTGCGGCAGTATTGGCAGGTGTTCTTGTCGCGCTCGAAGATGTTGTGCCGCGTGAACTTCACTTCCTTCCTAGGCATGCGGTCGAAAAGCATCAGCACGATGACGCGCGGGATGCGGATCCGAAAGGCGATCGTATGCACCATCTCATCGTGAGGCTCGCGGTCGGAAAGATCGCGCCAGCTCGCAAAGTCGTGCGTCAGAAAGTTGTTCGTCGCGCTCGCATGCACGACTTGCGCGTGGCCCGCGCAGAGAAGGGTGAAGGCGCGGCGGACCGAGCAGACGTTGATCGCCTGCCACAGTCGATTGAGGACGAGCACTTGGCGGTCGAGCATAAAGGAAGATTTGCCAACCCCGGCAAAGGTGCGCGGAAGCTAGCACTCCGGCTTCGAGGCGTCAACGTGCCCGGCGTGGGCGAGGCAAGTGAAAAAGTGTGAGCGCGCTGTTCACGCGCACGGGCGCGGGCGGACGCGAACTCTCCACGAATCCAATCTTTTCTCCTCATGAGTGATCACATCTACAAGAAAGTCGAACTCGTCGGCTCATCGCCTGTCTCGATCGAAGAAGCCGTAAAAAACGCCGTCGCCCGCGCCGCGGAAACGCTGCGCAATCTGCGCTGGCTGGAAGTGGTGGAAACCCGCGCGCACCTGGAGGACGGCAAGGTCGCGCACTGGCAGGTGACGGTGAAGATCGGCTTCACGCTGGACCAATAACGCTGTGGCGCGGCAGCTTTCGGCCGATGCTTTCGCGGCTCGTCTTTGCTGCATTTTTTGCGCTGGCCGTCAGAGCTTCAGCCGATCCGCCGGGGCTCTTTGTGGCGGTCGGCTACGGGGGACGCCGCCTCAGTTCACACGACGGCGTCCTTTGGGAAAACGATCAACGTTGGAGCGACGAGGCGAAGGACGATGACAACGTGCTTTTCAACCTCGCATTCGGCCTCGGTCGATTTGTTGCGGTAGGAGGAGGGGCAATGGTCGGTCACCTGCTGACGACGCGAGATGGCAAGGAATGGCGCGAGCTGCCACGGCAAAAAGGGCGTGTGGCGACGGTTGCTTTCGGGCGCGAGCGCTTTGTAGCCGGGCACGATGCCGAGCTGCTCTGGTCCACGGATGGAGAGACTTTCACTGCGGGCGAGAAGCTTCCCGTGCAAGGCAGCGTGCATGCGCGGCGCAGCGCGTGCGGCGACACCGAAGCCGGGTTTCGTTTCGTCCTCATCGGCGACGTGGATCTTGCAGGCGAAGGGCGGCGCGTTTCCTGGCGCGGCGCGACTGGCGATGGGACGCGCTGGGAGCACCACGCGGTGGGTTCACCTCCCGCGAGCGACGTGGCGCATGGCGCGGGTCTTTTCATCTGCGTCGGGCCAGCCGGCTTGATCGAAAGCTCGCACGACGGGCAAAGCTGGACGCGCCGCGAGAGCGATGCGGCAGAGGATTTCCAGCGCGTCGTGTGGACGGGGAGCCGCTTTCTCGCGAAGGGAAAAGCATTGTGGAGCTCGCCCGATGGCGTGGTCTGGACGCGGGAAAAGAGCTCGCCTCCGTGCGCTCCCGCGTGGGCGCGCGATGGCATCGGGGCGTTCGGCTTCGCCTGGGGCGGACATCTTTTTCGCGCGGGACCGGATTTGATGGAATGGAAGAAGGTCGCACTTCCGCCCGGCCTGTCACTCGAAGCAGTGGCGTGGGGCACGCCTTGAAGGGACGCCGGGCGTCCGGACATCGGCGGATGCCGTGAAGAGACCAGCCGCGCCGCCATGCAGCGCAGCCTTGCGTGCGGCGCGGAGAGCCGCGAGGTTCTGCGCCCTTTTTGCGCCTGCGTGGAAGGCGCAGCTTTTCTCACCGACCCATGCTTACCGTTTCCCAAGTCTCCAAATCCTTTGCTGGGCGCACGCTCTTTGAAGAAGCATCGCTGCAAGTGAACCGCGGCGAACGGCTGGGGCTCGTCGGTCCGAACGGCGCGGGCAAGTCCACCCTTTTTTCGCTGATCCTGAAAGACGCCGTGCCGGACGAAGGGCGCGTGAGCCTGGAGCGCGGCGCGACGATGGGATTTCTGCCGCAGGAAAGCGCTGCGGTCGGCGAGGAAACTGTGCTGGCGCTCGCCACGGCGGTGTCGCCCGAGCTGGCGCAGGCGCGCGCGATGATCCAAAAACACGAGGCCGACGCGCACTCCACGGGCGACGAGGAGTATCACGAAGCGCTCCGCATTTTCGCGGAAAACGACGGCTTCGGCGTGGAAGCGCGGGCGAAGCGCGTCCTGAAAGGACTCGCCTTTCGCGAGGCGGATTTCGAGCGGCTGGCAAAGACGCTGAGCGGCGGCTGGATCATGCGCGCGCACCTCGCGCGGCTGCTCGTGCAGGAGCCAGATCTGCTGCTGCTCGATGAGCCGACGAACCATCTCGATCTGGAGTCGCTCGGCTGGTTTCAGGATCATCTCAAGGCGTATCCCGGCGCGATCCTCATGATCTCGCACGACCGGGAGTTTCTGAATCAGCTCGTCGGTTCCATCGTGGAAATCGCGCGGCAGCGGCTGGTGCGATACCGCGGAAACTACGACGGCTACGTGACGGAAAAAGCCGCGCGCGAAGAGCAGCTCCTCGGCGCTTACAAAAACCAGCAGCGCGAGATCGCGAGTTTGCAGGAGTTTGCGGATCGCTTCCGCGCGAAGGCGAGCAAGGCATCGCAGGCGCAAAGCAAGCTGAAGCAGATCGAGCGGATGGAGAAAATCGAGGCGCCGATGGCGGCGGAAAAGACGGTGGGAAAGTTCCGCTTTCCGCAGCCGGCGCGCTCCGGACAGCGCGCGATCTCGCTGAAGAACGTGGATTTTGCCTACGGCGAAACGGCGATTTATCGCGGGATGGATTTCGAGGCGGAGCGCGGCCAGCGCACGGTGCTCGTGGGACCGAATGGCGCGGGAAAATCGACGCTACTGAAGCTGCTCGCCGGGGTGCTGGAGCCGCAGGCCGGCACGTGCGAGGCCGGGCACAATGTGAAGGTCGGCTACTTCGCGCAGCACCGGGTGGAGATGCTGAATGGACGGCAGACTGTGCTGGAGGCGGTGCAGGATTCCCCTAACCCCGTCGGCGAGCAGCAGGCGCGCACGATTCTCGGCTCGTTTCTGTTTCGCGGCGACGATGTCTTCAAGCCCGTGGCGGTGCTGAGTGGCGGTGAAAAAAGCCGCCTTGCCCTGGTGAAGCTGCTGCTCGATCCGCCGAATCTCCTGCTGATGGATGAGCCGACGACGCACCTCGACATCGGCTCCATCGACGCGCTCATCCATGCGCTGTCGCAGTTTGAAGGGACGCTCGTTTTCATCTCTCACGACGTGCATTTCATCCGCTCGATCGCGCGCACCGTGCTGCACATTTCGGCGGGCCAGCTCACGCCATACGCGGGCGATTACGACTACTATCTCGACAAGTCGCGCGCCACGAACGCGCGCGCCGCGCTGACCGCCGGCGAGAAGCTGAGCGACGCGCGCCCGACCGGCCCCGCCGCCGAGCCGCGCGCGGAGCGAGGCCCCGGCATGCGCGAGCAGAAAGAGCAAAGGCGGCTCGAAGCGGACCAGCGCAAAGCGGAGGCGAAGGTGCGGCGCGACAAGGAAAAGCACGCGCACGATCTGGAAATGCGCGTCATCGCGCTGGAGCGCCACCAAAAGGAGCTCACGGCTGAGCTCGAAAAGCCCGACGCCTACGACTCCGGCGGAAGCGCGATGGCATTGAACCGCGAGCTGCTGGCGGTGAGCGGTGAGCTGGCGCGCGTGATGACGGAGTGGGAGGCGGCGGCGGTGCGAGTGACGAATGACGAATGACGAAGGGATGAGGATGAGGATGGGCGCGCATTCGGGCTTCATTCGTCGTCCGTCATTCGTCATTCGTCAGTGATGCACTGGCCCCAGCTCCTCTGCGCCGATCGGCTCGGCCTGCACAAACCCGCGTTCGCCGATCCCGCCCGCTCGCCGTTCACGATCGATTCAGACCGCATCATTTTCTGCTCCGCGTTCCGGCGGCTGCAGGACAAGACGCAGGTTTTCCCGCTCGCGGATAACGACTATGTGCGCACGCGGCTCACGCATTCCCTGGAGGTGGCCAGCGTGGCGCGTTCGCTTGGGGCGCGCGTCGGGGCGGAAGTAGTGCGGCGGCACGGGCTGGACGGGCAATTTCACGCTTCGGATTTCGGGGCGATCGTGTCCGCCGCGGCGCTCGCGCATGATCTCGGCAATCCGCCTTTCGGCCACTCCGGCGAGGATGCGATCCGGCATTGGTTCAAGACTTCGCCCAGTGCCAAGGAAGCGCGCGAAGAGCTCGCGCCGGGCGAGCGCGCGGACATCGAGCGCTTCGAGGGAAATGCGCAGGGATTCCGGCTGATCACGCGCTTGCAGATGCCGGACAATCCCGGGCTGCGGCTCACCTGCGCGACGCTCGGCGCCTTCACGAAATATCCGCGGGAATCCTCGCTGCCGCCGGATGCGGAGGCGGCTGGGGCGAGCACGAAGAAGTTCGGCTTTCTGCAAAGCGAGCGCGCGCTATTCTCCGAAGTCGCCGAGCGCACAGGGCTGCTGAGGCGGCACCCGAGCGCCGCATGGTGGGCGCGGCATCCGCTCGTGTTTCTCGTCGAGGCCGCGGACGACCTTTGCTATCGGCTCGTTGATTTCGAGGACGGCTTCCGGCTGAAGCATCTCGGCTATGAGGAAGTGCGCGACCGCTTTCTGCGCGTGACCGGCGACCCGAAAGATCGCGAGCGATGCGACCGCATGGCGGATGAGAAAGACCGCATCGCCTTCCTCCGCGCCAAGGCGATCGGCGCGGCCGTGGAGCAGACCGCCGCGGTTTTTCTGGAGCAGGAAGGGGCGATGCTGCGCGGCGATTGGGATGCGCCGCTGCTCGATCACATCGCCGCCGGGCCGGAGCTGGAAGCGATCCGCGCGCGGTCGGTGGAGACGATCTACGCGACGACGCGCGGCGTGGAAATCGAGGCCGCAGGCTACGAGGTGCTAGGCGGCTTGCTGGAGGTTTTCTTCGGCGCGGCGGATGACCTCGCACGCCGCGGCAAGGCGGCATCGGAGCGCAGCAAAAAACTGCTGAAGCTGGTGCCTACGCAATTCCTCGGCCCCGATCGCGCACCGCATGCGGAGGCTTACTGGCGCTTTCTGCGGATGATCGATTTCGTCTCCGGTATGACGGATTCCTACGCTGTGTCGCTTTACAAAAAGGTGCGCGGGATTTCGCTGCCGGGGGGAAGTTGATGGTTGAGCGTGGAGCGTGGAACGTGGAGCGGCGCGGATTTGGCGAAACCCGCGGCCCCGCATGAGACAACTCTCAACATTCAACCCCTCACCCCGGCACAGAAGCTGCATCTCCCCGCCTCACCAAACTTCCCGCATGAAACATCTTCCTCTTACTCTCGGGGCGGCGCTGCTGCTCACTTCCTGCGCCGGCGTGCGCGTCATCGATACGCAGGTCGCCGCGGTTGTCACGGAGCGGCCCACTGCGATTTACATCCGGCCTTTCTCGGTGGATGGCGCTGAGTTCATCGGCCACCACTCGGGCGGCGAAGGC
>CAXSDZ010000204.1:7398-8711 GCA_964235505.1 uncultured Chthoniobacteraceae bacterium | reverse complement strand
ATCCGTCTTGAATGGCAGACGAAGATAACAGAGACGGACTTTTTCCGGAGGGTGAAAGCGATGCCGAAGGCAAAGGTTCACGGTTCTCTTTCCACCTGATACGAGTGACAAGCGTGCATGCGATGGCGTCCAAGTTTGAGTTCCAAGCGGCGAAATGGCAGGAGCTCTGCGAGCCAGCACAGCAGGCGGAGACGCTGGCCATGAGCGAGGCGTGGGCGGCGTGTCTCTACGCGCGGCGGGCGCTGGAGCTGGCGATGCATTGAGCTCTACAAGCGCGACCCGGCGCTGCGGCTGCCGGATCAGGACAACCTCAGCGCGCTCTTCCACGAGCCAACTTTCAAGGCGGCCGCGGGCGAGGCGAGCCGGACGAAGGCGTCGATGATGTTCACTTTCACCCCGCCGAGCCGCGTCAGCTCCGCGTGAGCGTGACAGCGAGGTTTTAGCTCCGCGATGCTCGAACTCTTTCGAAAAGGCGGGCCGATCATGCGACCGCTTCTTGCCACCTCGATCATTGCGCTCACGGTGGTTCTGGAGCGTCTGTTCTTCATTCTGCGCGAGAAGATTTGCCACCGGCCGCATTTCGTTGAGCAGATGCTCACTGCGGCGCATTTTTTTGCTCGAGCGCAGAACCGAGCCGCCTCCCCCAACCGCAGAGAAGAAACTCACCCAAGAGGAACCCTCTCCAAGCAAATGTCCCCGGCGGGAATCGAACCCACATTTAAGGTTTAGGAAACCCTTGTTCTATCCGTTGAACTACGGGGACTCAGCACGCGCGCCACACGGCTGGCGCAGCACCGACTATGCGCTGGGCGATTTTCCCCGCAAGCAGTTTGCGGGACACGGGCGTGGGATCGCGCGTTGAACGCGAGGCGCGATCGGAGGTAGAGAAAACGACCTGGACGCCCACGATGTCTCCCACGCAAAAACAGCAACTCTTGATCAATCGTTTCCTGCCGATCGACGACCTGCACGAGCGGCTCGCGATCGTGGTGGATCGCGCGCGGCACCTGCTTGCGCTGCCGGAAAGCGAGCGCTCGGAGACGAACCGCGTGCAGGGTTGCGCGTCGCGCGTCTGGCTCACTGCGACCTTGGAGGAAGGCCGTTGCCGCTTCCAAGTGGATGCCGACTCGGCGCTTGTCAAAGGGCTCGCGGCGTTGCTGTGCGAGGTGGTCGATGGTGCGACGCCGGGCGAGGTCGCTGCCTTCCGATCGACGCTGCTGGAAAGCCTGCACCTGATCGAACATCTCTCGCCGACGCGACAACACGGGCTCGCGCAGGTGCAGCGCGCGCTGCGCGACTTTGCGGAGCGGATG
>CAXSDZ010000204.1:6443-7388 GCA_964235505.1 uncultured Chthoniobacteraceae bacterium | reverse complement strand
GCGCTCCTCGACCTTTTGGGGGATTGGGTGCCGGACCCGGAGACGCGGCAGCGCATCCTGGTCGACAATCCGGCCCGGCTGTACGGCTTCCCGGCCGAGGCCGCGCCGTGAATCTCTACGCCGCGCACAGTCATCTGAACGACCTGCGCCTTGAAGCGAGTTTCATTTGGTGAAGCTCTCGCTTCTCGCGATGTCATCCCGACCGCAGCTCCGGCTGGCGGCGTTGCCTAGCGAAAGAAGGTGGCCCGGAGCGCAGTGGAGGGATCGGAGCGAAGGCGGCGAGGGCTCACGCAAACGAAAATTGCTCTATCGCGAAGCTGCCGGCGATCCGTCCAGCGGCCTGGCGATCAAGCATCCCGCAAATCTGGATCTTACCTATGCAGGTCTGGCGGAAGTGCGCGGGGTGCCCGTGGAGACGCTCGCAGCGCAGGTGGAAGCGAATTTCCTAAACCCCTTCGGCCCGCTGCAATCCGGCGGATGACTTCGCCCGCTGCGGCAAAGCCAAATGCACCCGTGACAAACGTCGCCGTGCCTAGGCCGCTCGCGCAGTCCAGCGCGAGTTCGCTGCCGGGTTCGGGGTTTGCGGCTACGGTGCCATTGCGCCAGGGGAACACGGGCGCTTCCGGTGAAAAGACGCACGGCAGGCCGAACTCCACGCGTTTGCCTTTGGGAAAGCCGAAGTCGCGGCGCAGCTTGTGGCGCACCTGCCGCAGGAGTTCATCGTGCTCGGAATGGGCGAGATCCGCGACGCGCGCCCCGGTCCCGTCGCGCCTGCCGCCCGCGCTGCCGACGGTGAGCACCGGCACCCCGCGCTCCCGGCAAGCGGCGATGATGATGCATTTATTTGAAAGCGTGTCGGTGGCATCGATGACGAAGTCGAACGGCGCGGCGAGCAGCCGCGCGGCAGACGCGGCGGTAAAGAACTCCGGCACCGCGGAGATGCGG
>CAXSDZ010000204.1:0-6385 GCA_964235505.1 uncultured Chthoniobacteraceae bacterium | reverse complement strand
CGCACACGCTCGGCCAGCACGTCCACTTTTGCGCGGCCGATGCAGCCATCCAGCGCCGGAAGCTGGCGGTTGATGTTGGTGATGCAGACGTCGTCCAGATCGATCATCGTGAGCGCACCGATGCCGGATCGCGCCAACGCTTCCACACTCCACGAGCCGACGCCGCCCACGCCGACGATGCACACGTGCGCGGCGCGCAAACGCTCCAGGCCTGCGACTCCGAATAGACGCGCAGTGCCCCCAAAGCGGTCGAGGTAATCGGAAGCTGCCACTGCACGAAAATGCCGCCGCACGTGCGTGCGGCGGCGGAATCTTTAGCGCACCGTTCCGCGCCTCACACCGGGCTCATTCCCCGTCCTGGCCGATCGCGTTCTGCGGGCAGATCGCCATCGTCTCTGCAGCGGCGTTGATCTCCTCGTCGCCCTCCGGCTGCTTGTGAAAATAGACGTAGCTCTCGTCGTCGTTGTATTTCAGAAAAGTCTCGGCCAGCGGCACGTCGAGGCAGACGCGGCAAGGAGTGCAGGTGTCGTCCACATACCATGCGCCGGGGACGTTTTCAGGAAGCTTGTGCGTGTTGTCGGCCATAGGATTCGTTGGGTTGAGGCGGAGTTAGCCAAGTTTGCGCGGTGCCAGCAATCCATCAGTTCGTTTTCTATGGCGCAGGCTTTGGAGCCGTGCGGAGTGCCGGCAAATCGCTCACGGGAAGCGGAAGCGCGGGCAGCGAGGTGAAATCGAACGTGCGCATGAGCGGCATCGGAGCGGCGGGTTCGAGCACCTGCGGAGGATCGTTCGGCATCGGGATGAAGCGACCGGACGGGGTCGCGAGCTTGCCCTCCTTCGTCAGCCGCACATCTTCCACTTTGAAAAGCGCGCCATCCGCGTGCCGCACAAAGGGGCGCATTTCATCGAGATGAAACGGCCGCGCGCCGCGGCGGCCGAAGACCACGGTTTGGTTGCCGGTCTCATCCACCACCCGATCGCGATCGAGCCCGCGCGAGACGCTCAGCGCCGGCTCGTGCGTGGGATAGGTGGCGATGAGCCGCGGGTCTGGGCGCGGCGAAAATCCGGCGCTCGTTTCCACCGTGTCCGGCGAGATGAGCTGCACTACGCGCAGGCCGTTTTTGCCGTCGGCCACCAGCGCATACATCGAGGCATTCACCGAGCCGACCTGCACCGCGCGCGTGTCGTTCAGCGCGCCACCCGCGTTGAACATTTGATCGAGCCGCGGGCGCTCGGGATTCTGCACGTCGATGATCGCGAGCCCATCCGGCCCATTCGCCACGTAGGCATACGTGCGCGCAACCGTGAGTTTGCCAGCGTTTGCGAGCCGCACGGTCGCGCCGGGGATCGCGCGCGGGCGCGTCGGTTGCGAAAGATCCACGACCTTCAAGCCATCGTCATCGGTCACGAAGGCATAGCGATACTGGATCGAGACGGACTTTGGATTGCGCAGAAATCCATCCGCCAGCTCGCCCACCAGCCGCGGCTGCTCGGGCTTGGAAATATCCACCACAGCCAGACCGCGCGGCGTGGTCACGTAAAGCCGCGCGCCCGCGCAAACGCCATACGTCGCGCCGGTCAGGACACCACCGGGATTCCACGCATCGCCGATGCTCGCGCCCGCTTCGTCACGCAGCTTCGCGCGGCGCAGGAAGTTGTCCTCCGGATTGCCGTTCGCGAGACAGCTCACATCGACCACCACGAGCCCTTCCACGCGGTCGGTCACGAAGCAGTAGCCGTAGATCGGGTGGATCGGCTGCTCCTCGTTTTCCGGCGCCTGAATGCGCTTCGGATCGTTCATCATCGTGCCCGGCAGCGCGGCGCTCGTGGCGTCGCGGCTGCGCACATAAGTCCGCTGCCCAAGCGGCGAAACCGGTGACGTGACGAACCGCTCCGAGAATCCCTTTTGGTCGATGTTCGCGATGTCGAACACGTTCAGCCCGGCGGGTCCGTCGGCGGTGTAAACGTATTCGCCGTGCAGTGTGATGTCGTTCACCTGCCGCGCGTCGTGGTGAAAGGCCGCGCCCTCCTTTCCGCGCTCATCCGAGCCACTCAGGATGCGCCCGCGCTCCACGTGCTCGGCGAAATATCGCGGATAAGCGAGCCGGTGCAGCGAGGAGCCGATCGCCGCCTGCGGCTCGTCGCTTTCGGTCCAGATGATTCCGTTCAATTCCTTCTCCCCGCCGACCCACGCGTAGCGCCCGAAGAAGTTCACACTGCCGGTGCCAAAGCCGAGCAACGACGTCACCCACGCGCTGTTGTCGTTCGCCTTTGCGAGGTGGCAATCGGTGCAGCCTTTGGTCGTCCCCTTGCCGCTCGTGGTGTGCGGGAAGTGCGGGTTAAAAGCCTGCCCGGAGTAGCCGTCGCCGCTTACCGTCTGCTGCTGCGAATAAACCCATTCGCGGTTCTGATTTTGCGAGCCGACGACCACCGCACTGGAGGAGCGGATCACGGCCATGCGGTGCCCTTTCACCGTGCCGTCGATGCCGAGCTGGAAGACATCATCGCGCACGACCTGCGGGTTGTAGGTCGTGTAGTTGCGGTCGGTTACGCCCTCGAATTTGTTCTGCGGCACGCGCTGGTTCGCCTTCATCGGCAGGTGGCAGCCGAAGCAGCTCGTCGCCCACGAGGAGTGGCAGATCTGGCAGTCCATCCGCGCATTTGAGTGCGCCAGATTCTTCTCACAGCGCTCTGCCGTTTCCGGGATCGCGCCCCACGTTCCGCCATCGCGCTGGAGCGTCTTTGCGTAGCGTGCCTTGGCGTTGTATTTGCCGAGCAGATTCGTGGGATCGACCACGTCCGCAGTCTGCGGCACTTCCCACTTCCGATCCTTTTCCGTCGTCGAGTTTTGCCACAAGCGACGCACCGTGGCGCCCTTCGCATCCGCGCGCACCTGGCCGCTCCCGTCCTTCACTTCCTCCCACTCGAAGCGCGGTTTCCAGGGCGTCGCCAGCTTCGCGAGATCGACGGGCGCGGTCTGCCGCGTCTTCACATCCCAGGTGCCGCCCGCGCCGCTCGTCCGCAGCGTCGCGCGCGCGTCGATCGTGCCGTGGCAATCGATGCACGTAATCGTCGTCGCGTTGCGCGGCTCGCCGTAGAGCAGCCCGTTTCCATGCACCTCCACCTCGAAATGGCAGTCCACGCACTGCATCCCTTTTTGCAGATGGATGTCCTTCAAGTGCACCGCGTTCTTCCAGTCGCCATGCGCGACCTTGTTGTCGTCGAGGTCGAGCAGATTGCCCTTTTTGTCCTTCTTGAAGACGGCGCGGAAAACCCAGCCGTGCCCGTGGTAATCGGCGAACTGCGTGCTCTTCAGCTTCGGATTCAGCTCCGCGACTTTCTCCAAAAACTCCGGCTTTCCCCACAGCCCGCGCGCCGCCGCGGCCTCGGGATTCTGCACCGTCGCGCGCACGAGCTCATCGTCCGTCGGGTCGTGCTGCACTTTCGGATACATGTGCGCGCCCTCCGTTTCCTGGTCCCACCACGTGTAGCCGAGGAAGGGATTTACGAACATGTTCCCCTGATGCATGTGGCAGTTCATGCACTGCGCGCTCGGGATCGCGCGGGTGAACTCGTGCTTCACCGGATGCCCGCGCTCGTTCTTCGGGATGGTCGGATCGGTGGAAAACGAAAGCCCCTGGTGACCGTATTTGCTCCACGTGCCGGAGTTGCTCGGCGAGCGGTCATTGGCATACACGACGTGGCACGCCGTGCAGCCGGAGGAGCGGTAATCGCCCGCCCGATCGTTCGAGCCGAGGAAGCCGAGCAGCGGATCGTGCAGCCGCGTTTTCTGCGCGCCGAGGAAGACCGGGTCGGTGCGGTTCAGCGTGCCGAGCCCGCGCTCCGACAGGCGGCGCGCCGGCTTGCCCGGCGGCTCATCGACCGTGGGAATCCCGAGCTGCAGCGGGATCTCGCCGCCCTTCTCGAAGATGCGGAAGACATTGCCCGGCTGCGTGCGATTGAAGCGCGGCAGCGGCAGCAAAAACGGCAGCCAGCCGCGCGATTGCGTTTCCAGTTTTGTCGGCGCAAAGGGCGCATCGAGCCGCAGCGGGATGCCGTCCTGCCCATACGCCTGGCCGACGATCGCGTTCTTCTGGTCGATCGCGCCGTTGTTGTAAGCCGCCGCGTTCCAGAGCATCGCGCCGTGCGCCATCATGGAGGTCGGCGCGCGCCGCACGATATCGCCGTGGCACGCGCCGCACGACTGCTCCGCCACGCGCAGATCGCCGGGATTCATGAAGCGGATGAACTCCGGCGATTCGTGATTCAGCACCACCGTCGAGTTCGCGGGATTGGCCGAGCTCTTCCAAAACTCGGGATTCATCGGCAGCACATGCGCCTGCGATAGGGTGAGCCCGGGCCGCGCATTGCCGCCGTGGCAATCGGTGCAGCCGAGCACCACATTTGGCGAGGCATGCATGGAGATGGCGTCGGTCGTCGTGTGGCACTCCATGCAGCCGGCGCTCTTCGCGCGCGCCTCGGCGTGGGTCTGGTCGATCAAGTTCCGCGCCGGCAGCGCGACCGATGCGCCGTGGAATTTCGCGATCGAAGTCTCCGGGCCGAGCCCGCCGGTAGTTGTCGCGATGCGCTCCACCGGCGCATCTGTGCCAATGGAAGTCGCCGGTCCTAGCCCGCTTTCCGCCCCCGGAGTTTTCCCTTCCTCGATCGCCTGCTGCGCCCAGGCGGCGGCAAACCACACGCAAAACACCGCGCAGGCGAATTTCAGCTTCATGGGACGGAGTGGGGAATGCGCCACCTTCCTTTTCCGCCCGGCACGATGTCGAGACGGATCGCCCCGCTGCGCTCGCGCCGTGCGAGCCCCCGCCCCGGTGGAGGAGCGAATCTCTACGCCCTCGCCGGGCGCCGGCCCCAGCGGAGCCGCGCGAGCGGGCGCTCCAGCAGCCACCAGGAAACGGTGCCGACGGCGACGACCAGCGCGAGATAAAGCGCGAGACGCACGGGCGAGGGGGCGGGAAAGTCATCCATGTCGCCGAGGAAGCGCCGGTGCCAGAGATAGACGCTGAAGGAAATCACGCCCAGCCCGTGCAGGGGCGCCCACTCCAGCGCGCGGCGGACCCACCCTTTTCCCAGCAGCACGCCCAGCAGGAACATCGCGCAAAGCGCACCGCCGACCTCCGAGTCCCACTCCTTCCCCAGCACGAGCTGGGGGAGCGGGAGCGCCTCGTGGATCGCCGGGATGCGGAAGGCGATCGCCGTCGCGGCCGCGACCGCACCGAGCTCCAGGGGAAGCGCCATGCGCCGCGCGCTGCCCGGGATGCGCAGGAGCCGGCCGTAGAGCAGCGCGAGGCCCACGCCGCAGAGGAACGGGGCGAGATTGCGCACGAGTTGGATTGGTTCGCGCAACGACCAGATACGGTCGAGCGCTGCAAACCCCCACGCCAGCGCCGCCACTCCGATCGCCGTCGCCGCGCCGAGCGCCCAGTGCCGACGTCCCGCGCCGAAGAGCGCAAAAACGATGCCGGGCAGGAGGACGTAGAATTTCACCTCCACGGGGATGGTCCAAAACTGACCGACGCCGTCGCGCAGGAGCAGGTGCTCGGCGGCCTGGTGCCACTTCAGCTTGTGCATGAGGACGTAGGCGACGATGACGACGGCGTAGGGTGGGAAGATGCGGAGAAAGCGCCGCAGCGCGTAGTCCGCCCACGTCCGCCACCGGAAGAACGCCGCCGCCTCGCGGTGCGCAAAGCCGTGGGTGAGCAGGAACGCGGAAAGGACGAAGAACAGATAGACGCCGTATTTGCCGGCGCGGTTCAGGTCGGCCGCGTCAAAGAGCCGCATGCGGGCATCGCCCGCGTGGTCCAGGAGGACGAGGAGCACTGCCAGCCCGCGCACGCCACTGAGCCCCGGCAAGCGCCCCGACGCCGAAGCCGATGGCGTGGGTTGGCAAGGCGCAGGCATCGCCGCCGTTAGCGGTTCCCCGCCTCGCTGGCAAATGACGATCCAGTCAGAAAAGGGCTTTTGCCGCGTCTTTGCCGGCTACTCTCCCATTCCGCACGCAGGCGAAACTTTTTGAAAACGTGCCGAGGAACAAACGACGGCTGCGATCACCGCGCCGGGATCGAGAAACCACAGATTGCGATTCACCAGCATCGCCTAGAGAAAGCCGCAGGGGAAAATGCGGAAGAAACCGCGCCTTAGGGAGATGCGATTGGCCCTTCACGCGCTGAAATGGGTGCTCCAGGTCGGGAATCCTCGCGCGGAGCGCGTGACCTGTTTATTCGGCTCATGCGATGGACGCTTCCGCCCACGCCACACCAGCTTCGATCTGCGTCACCCCTGTTTCAGGCTGAGAAACCGCCCCCTTTCGCGCGCGCCGTGCTCGCAAGGCCTGCACATCTCCTAAAGGCTCCCCGAGTGCTTCGGC
>CAXSDZ010000203.1:0-8747 GCA_964235505.1 uncultured Chthoniobacteraceae bacterium | reverse complement strand
TGTCGTTGATGACATCGTCCTGCCCCTGCTGGCCGGCCACGCGGCCCGCCCCAGTCACCGCGCAAACAGCTCCGCAATCTCCGCCTGCATTTCCTCCGCCTTCGCCCGCGGCTCCGCTGCCTTGCGAATCGGCCGGCCGACGACGATGTGATCCGCGCCCGCCAGGAACGCTTCACGCAGCGTCATCGTCCGCTTTTGATCATCCCCGCCCCGCTCGTCCGCCGCGCGGATACCGGGCGTGATGATCAGCGGCCCAGCGCCGAGTTCCCGCCGCAGCCGCGCGAGTTCCAGACCGGAGCAGATCAGGCCATCCACCCCGCATTCCACCGCTGTCCGCGCCCGCTGCGACACGAGATCCTCCACTGCTCCGCTCCACCCCATCTCCGCCGCTTCCGCCGCATCGACGCTGGTGAGCACCGTCACGGCGAGCAGCGCCATGTCGCCGCGCACCGGCACCGCTTCGCGATACACTCCGCTCGTCCCGTGCAGTGTGCAGCAGGTCGCGCCGCGTCCCGCGAGATTGGCCACTGCTCCGCGCACCGTCGCCGGCACGTCGGAAAACTTCAGGTCCGCGAACACCTTTTTGCCCCGCCGCACCAGCTCATCCAGCAGCACGAAATAGTCGCCGCCCATGCAGAACTCCAGGCCCAGCTTGTAGAAAGTCACGGCATCGCCTAACCGCTCCACCCACGCCAGCGCTTCGCTCAAGCGCGGGACATCCAGCGCAAAGATGAGCCGGTCGGAGGGCAGGATCGGTTTCGTGGAAAGCAGCGGTGCATCGTGCATACCGCGCGAGGTTTTCCGAAGTTCCACGATCAATGAGAAGCGCGATCTCGCAGGGAAGCCGCCCGGGCCCTTGGTTTTGAAACGCAGAGACGCAGAGACGCAGAGACGCCGAGGAAGAAGGAACCGCTTATTCAGAGCTCTCTCTCCGCGCGCTCCTTTTTCTCCGCGTCTCTGCGTTTAAAACCAACCGTCGCCCAACCAGCAGCGTCCGCACCTCCGCGGAATGCGCCGCTGACTCCTTCCGCCGGCGCCTTACTTCGCGCCCTTCGCCGCCTGCACGACATCGCGGATCGTTTCTTCCAAGTGCCGCCACTCCACCGGCTTCACGAGATGATTTGCAAAGCCGACGGCGCGGCTTGCAAGCATGTCGGCCTGCGTGCCGAAGCCGGATAGCGCGATGCCAGGCAATTGCGGATGCCCCTCGCGGAGGAATGCCATGAGTTCCAGCCCGGTGCCATCCGGCAGTCCGAGATCGCTGATCACCAGGTCGTATCCGCCTGTGCTGCCGAGGCGCTTTCCTTCCTCCAAAGTCGCGCCATGCACCACCTCGTGCCCCGCGCGGCGCAGCAGCCGACCGAGCACTTCCGCCGTGTTTTCGTGATCTTCGACGAAGAGAATCCGAAGACGCCCGATGCCGCAGTCGCGCTCCCCTTCCCCAAGCTCGCGCGACACCCGAGTCAACGGCGCCGCCTCGGTCTCTGCCGGTGCAAGCGTCGCGATCTCGACCGCGAACTCTGTGCCGCAGCCGGGTCCTTCGCTTTGCGCCGCGATCTGCCCGCCGTGCCGCTCCACGATCCCCTTGCAAATCGCCAGGCCGAGCCCGAGCCCGCCAAACTGCCGCGTCACCAGCGCGTCGCCCTGCTCAAACGCATCGAACAGCGCAGGAATACGCTCCGGTGCAATGCCGATGCCGTTGTCGCGCACCGACACGCGCACGATCCCGGGAGCGGGATTGGAAGAAACAATCTCGATCCGCCCGCCGACCGGCGTGAATTTTACGGCGTTGCTGATGAGATTCCAAAGCACCTGCTGTAGCCGCGTGGGATCGGCGTGGACGCTGTGCTCGCCCGCTTCTGCCCGCAGCACGACGTGGATCTGCCGTGCACCGAGCGCGCCGTCGCACACCTGCAGCGCCTGCTCCACCAGCCCATGGATGCTGCACCGCTGGAGGTGCAGCTCCAGCTTGCCGTGCGCGATTCGCGTCACGTCGAGCAGGTCATCGATGAGGCGCGCTTCCAGCCGCACGTTCCGCAGGATGAGCTGCAAATCCTCGCGCAGGGCGGGCTCAAGTTCGCGCTGCTCCAGCATCGAGCTCACGCTCATCAGCACCGGCGTGAGCGGAGTGCGCAGCTCGTGCGAGAGCTGCGCGATGAAGTCGTCCTTTGCCGCGCTGGCCCGTTGCGCCAGCTCCAGCGCCTGCCGCAGCTCCGCCTCCACGCGGCGGTGTTCGGTGATGTCGGTGTAAGCGCCGACCCACTCGCGCAGTTCGCCACGCTCATCCCGCACCGGGATCACGCGGGCGCTCACCAGCCGTTCCTCGCCGTCGGCGCGGCGCACGCGGTGTTCGCTGAAAAAGGGAGTCTTCGCCACCACGCATTCCGTCCACCGCTCGCGCAGCGGTTCACGGTCTTCCGGGTGGATAACCGCTGCCCAGCCGAAGCCTCGATATTCCTCCCACCGCTGACCGGTGAACGCTTCCCAGCCAGCCTGGGGCGCGACCAATGCGCCGGTCGCGCTGGACCACCAAACCGTGTCGCTGGTCGCCTGGATGAACGTCCGCGAGCGCTCCTCGCTGCCGACCAGCGCATGCTGCACGCGCGTTCGGTCTGTCACGTCGAGCGCGCACGCGAGCAGGTGTGTCACGCATCCCGCGTCGTCGAGCAGCGGCACGATGGAGATGTCAAAGGTGACGCGGTGCCCCGCGGCGCGCTCGCCTTCCAGATCGAAACGCGACGGCAGGCCCGCGCGCGCGCTGGCGACGGCGGCGCGCAGTTTCCGCTGCAGCTCGGGCTTCGCGCGGCAGTAGGGCGTCTCGCTGAAAACAGCCCCCAGCATCCCCGCGTGCGCCGCGCCGAAGACCTCGGCCACCGGCCGGTTCACCTCCAGCAGCGCGCCATCCGGCGACAGCACACCGATGTGCAGCGGCAGGCCATCGAGCACTCTCCGCGCATGCTGCTCGCTCGCGGTCAGCCGCTCCTGCGCCAGCTTCCGCTCGTGGATGTCGAGCGACACTCCGAGCCAGCCGCGGATGCGCCCGTCCGCGCCGCGGCTCGGCTTGGCGCAGTTCAGAAACCAGCGATACTCGCCATCCCCGGCACAGCGAAAGGGGATCTCGTTTTCGTAGGCTTCGCCGGAAGCGAGATGCCGCCGGAATTCGGCGCTGACCCGCTCCCGATGGTCGGGATGGACCACGTCCAGCCAGCCATCGCCCAGCGCGTCGCCAAGGCTCAGGCCGGTGAGCCGCAGCCAGTATTCATTCACGTAGGAGATCCAGCCGTCCGGGTCCGCCATCCAGACCGCTTGCGGCGAGATCTCGCTCAATGCTCGATAGCGCACTTCGCTTTCCGCAAGCTGCACGGCCATGAGGTGGCGTGCCGTGACATTGCGCGAAACGGCCAGCAACTGCTCCGGCGCACCGCCTTTCCCGCGCATCGCGGTAAGGACGACCTCCCACCAGCTCTCTGCGCCATCCGGCTCAGCCAGACGCCCTTCAAAACGGCCGACGCGACCCACGCGCGCCTCGCCGAGGGCGGCCCGCACCGCCGCCCCGGACACCGCCTGCCAGCAGCGCGCCCAATCCGCGCCGGCAATCGCGTCGTGCATTTCGTCGCGGTCTTCGCCGGGATAGCTGGTCGAGATCAGTCGGCCTTCCAGATCGAGGATTTCGACCCAATCGTCGGTGCTTTCAAAGACGCGACGCTGAAACTCCGCGCGAGCCTGCAACGCCGCATCCGCATCTGCACGCGCGGGCGGGTTCGCCGCCGCCGCGGTTGCCATCTCCCGCGCTACGTGCAATGCGCGCCGGAGCGTGAGCAGCGACATCGCCTGTCTGGCGAGCCGCCCCAGCGCCGCAAACCGCGCCGGATCCGGCTCTTGCGGCGCATAATCGAGCGCGCAGATCGTGCCGAGCGGCTGGCCTTCCGGGGTGCGAATTACCGCGCCAGCATAAAAGCGGATGTGAGGCTCGCCCGCCACGCAGGCGAGATGCCGGAAATGCGGATGAGCTCGCGCGTCGGGCACCACCAATCCTTCGCGGTGGCAGATGGCATATGCGCAGGCCGATGCCTCCAGCGGCGCCTCGCACCAGTCGATCCCCCATGCGCTTTTGAACCAAAGCCGGTCGCAATCGACGATGGTGATCAACCCAATCGGCGCATCGTAAAGATCAGCCGCTAGACGGCAGAGATCATCGAACTCCGGCTCCCGCGGCGAGTCGAGCAGCGCGTGCTGATGCAGCGCCCGCAGGCGTTCCGGGTCAGCACAAACAGCGCGAGGAGAGTCCATAAGCCAGCGTGGCCGACCGTAGCGAAGCTCCCCGCAGCGTCCACACGAAAGCCCGGAGTTCGCAAACCTCAGGGCCAACCCGATACGTCCATGCGTGGCGTGTGACGCGTTTGCGAGGCCGCACCCTGAACAAGGCAGCGAAGGCTTCGCTGACCCATACAGCCGCCGCTCCCCGCCCTTGCGTTACTCCCGGCAATGGAAACTCCCGAACAGCAAGTGTGGCGCTCGCGGCAGCAGCTTAGCTGGCCTGCCGTGTGGAAGGCAGCCTTTGGCGCGGGCCTCATGTTTTATGTGCTCAGCGGCGGCGCTCCATGGACCAGCGCCGGCGTGATGAACAGCATCATGGGACGCGACGTGCCGGGCAGCCTGTTCCTGATTACCGTCTGCCACTTCGCGCTGTCCTTCGTTTATATGTTTGTCATCGGCACGGCGATCTACCGGTTTCAAACACCGGTCGCGGTGCCGTTCGGAATTCTGGTCACGCTCGGACTTTACGCTATCAATCTGCTCGTGTTTCGGATGGGCGGCATGACCATGGGCAGCCCGGAAGGACGCGCAGTTCTCGTTCACCTGATGTTCGGCCTCTTCGGTTCGCTTTTCTACAAAGCGCTCTCGGTGCCGCGACCACTCGCGACTTGATAGCCGGACGGCACCCGAGCAAATCCTGAGCGCTGGTGAACTGCTATCGGCCCGGCAGTTCGCGTGTTTTTGTCAGAAGCGATCTCTCCAGCCAATGGCACATCCGCCCTTGGCTGCTGCCGCACTCCCTCCAATCGCACCATGTCGTCATCATCGCAGCCCTCACCAGCTCAGAAGTCTTCCGAGTCTGGAATGGCGCAAATCGTAGAGCGAAACATCCATACGCTCACCGAGCGGCAGCAGAAGGAAGAGGCGCGCAAATCCTTGCAGGAACGGGTTGCCGCGGCGATCACCCGGTTCACCGGCAGCATGAAGTTCGTCTATTTGCATGCGACGATTTATGTGCTGTGGATCGCGATCAACCTTGGCTGGATCCCCGGTATTCCGAAGTTCGATCCGACATTTGTGATCTTGGCGACGGAAGCATCGGTAGAAGCGATCTTCCTTTCGACCTTCATCCTGATCACCCAGAACCAAATGGCTGCGCTTGCCGATAGGCG
This sequence comes from uncultured Chthoniobacteraceae bacterium, assembly GCA_964235505.1. Lineage (GTDB taxonomy): Bacteria > Verrucomicrobiota > Verrucomicrobiia > Chthoniobacterales > Chthoniobacteraceae > CAXSDZ01. The sequence continues at coordinate 3,318 of CAXSDZ010000203.1, read as the reverse complement.
CGCCGATCTCGACTTGCAAGTGAGCCTGCTCGCCGAGCACGAGATCACTCAGTTGATCAAGCTCGTTACGGCCATCGCCGAACGGCTCGATGTGACGGAAGCGCGCACGCCGGAACTCGACGAAGCCAAGCGCGACGTGCGGCCCGAGACTGTCCTCGACACAATGGACCACATCGCCAGCGTGCATGCGAAGCGCACGTGAGATTGCCTGCAGCCGAAACGCGGGTGCGAAAGTGGGAGGTGCTTTCGCGTGATTTGTGCATTGGGTGCTTGGCAGCTCAGCCGCTGTGGAACTACGCGCCCAGACAGCCGGCTTTCCGCAGCGAACCGAAACCTTTGCACTTATGACAAACGTTGAACTCAAAGGCCGCTGGCACGAGCTAACTGGCAAGCTCAAGCAGAAATACGCCCAACTCACAGACGACGATCTGATGTTCGTCGAAGGGAAAGAGGATGAGCTTTATGGCCGCCTCCAGACCCGCTTGGGGAAGACCAAGGACGACCTCCGTCAGGAATTTTCCGAGATGTAACTGTCCCATCCTCCACGGCAACCAATCGATCCTACGCCCCGCAGTGTTTCACTGTGGGGCGTTTTGCTTTTGGACCGACGCGCGCTCACGCCTGCGGCACACAGGAATCATCGACCCAGCGGAGATATGTCGGCAACCCGGAATGCGCGCGGAACGCGACGATCTCAGGCAGCTCATAAGAGTGCAGTTCCCGCAAGCGCGCTTCGAGCAGCCAATAGCGGCTCAAGTTCGTCTTCAGCAGCACGAGAACTTCGGTGGCTTCTTCGATGTCGCCCTTCCAGCGGTAGATCGAATGCACTGGGGGCAGCAGATTTGCGCACGCGGCGAGGTGCTCCTCCACGAGCGTGCGAGCGACCCGCCGCGCTTCTTCCGCGCTGCCGAAAGTGCTGAGGACGAGCAGCATTTCCTCCGCCATCGCAGCATTCCTTAAACCTCGGCGAGGCCGCCCATTTCCGCTCCTTGTGCGACTGCCTGCGGCCGATTGATCCACCCGCCGCCGAGCACTACGTCGCCACGATAACAAACCGCCGCCTGCCCAGGAGTCACGGCACGTTGCGGCACGTGGAGCCACACCCGGGCCGTGCCATTTTCACCCGGGAAAACCGTCGCCGCCGCGCCTGGATGTGCGTAGCGGATCTTTACCGTCACATCGAAAGGCTCCGCCGCCTCCGCGTGCCAAATCGCGTGATCGATCTCGAATTCCTGCACCATCAAATCCTCCGCGTCACCGACGATGACGCTGCTCGAGGCGGGGTCGAGATCGATGACGTAGCGCGGCCTGGGCGAGCCGCCCGGCAGACCTTTGCGCTGGCCAATCGTGAACATTTCCAAGCCCTCGTGCGGGCCGAGATCGCGCCCCTGCTTGTCGCGAATGCGACCGGGATGAAACTCCGCCGCGCCGAGATGCCCTTTCAAAAAGGCTTTGTAGTCGTTCCCCGGCACGAAGCAGATCTCCTGGCTATCCTGTTTCTCCGCGACCTTCAAACCGAGCTGCCGCGCAATCGCACGGATCTCGCTTTTCGCCATCTCGCCCAGCGGGAACAGCGCCCGCTGGAGCTGCTGCTGCCGCAGCGAAAACAAAAAGTAGGATTGATCCTTCCGCGGATCTTTTCCTCGGCGCAGCACGGCGCGATCTGCGTGATGCTCCACGATCGCGTAATGCCCAGTGGCAATAAACTCTGCGCCAACTGCCTTCGCCTTTCCCCACAGGTTGCCGAACTTCACCTTTTCGTTGCACATCACGCACGGGTTCGGCGTGCGGCCCGCCTTGTATTCACTGGTGAAGTAATCGATCACGAGACGCTCGAAGTTTTCTCCCTCGTCCACGACATAATGCGGGATGCCGATCGTGTGCGCCACAGTCCGCGCATCGGCAATCGCCTGTGGGCCGCAGCACTTGTCCTCCGCGCGCGAAATGCAGTCCTGCGGCCACACCTTCATGGTGACGCCAACGACATCGTAGCCTTGCTCCTTCAAAAGCCACGCCGCGACCGAGGAATCCACGCCGCCGCTCATGCCGACGACGATACGCTTGTGGGCGTTGAGTGGTGAAGATTGGGAAGTCGGCATCGGCACGGCAGAGAAAAAGCGGCACGCACTCTTCCCCGGGACCGCCCCGCTCTCAACCCCATTCTGCTCCGCGCCGAAACCGCACGGCTGCAAACCCGCGTGCGATCGAAGCGGATGATTACCTCCGCACGTGGCGGTGCGGTGCGAACCCATGCCGACGCCAAATGCGAAAAGTGAAGTCAGAACCACCTCCCAAGGATGCTGGAGCCCATAACCCCGCGGAGGAAGGAAAGCAGCGGCGGACTCCTGACGGGCGTTATCTCGTGGTGCGAAAACGGCTCTGGCGCACCAGCAACCCCGCCCTTTCAGAGGCAGAGCGCCAAGCGCAAGTCCATGCGCTGATGCTCGCCCGCCGGGACGTGCGCACCGCTCTTCGCGAGCCGAATCCCGCGCTCCTGCGCGATGCGCGGGCGCGCGTGCAGGCAGCAAAGCTGGCGCTCGGCGAGCGCGGCTCCGTGTGGTGGTCGGACGGCGCGCCTGACTTCAATCGGCACCTCATCAAAAACACGCCCTACGCGGAATGGTGGGCGTCGCTCCCGGAGGCAGCGGCGGATCGGTAGAGCAGTTCCAGAAAACACGGTGGCCACTCGCGATTCCCTTCATCTTTTTCCTCATCTGCATCTTTCTCTGATTGGGAGGGAGAAACTGATGAAGATGAAGAAAAAGAACGAAGAGCGGAGCGGCTACGCTTTTACCTATAGCGGAAGTCGTTTGGGTCGGTCGTCTCGGAAGGACGCACTCCTGCGCGTCTTCCCACAGGCTCGCACTCCGATGACACGCAAGAGCGCGTCCTTCCGCGCATCCCGCCTAGCTTACGCAAACGAGGACCGCTCTGTCCCGCTCTGAGCCAAACCCCATCGACATTTTCACAAACGAAGCGTGCTCCGCCGTTCGCCATCCACCCTGCACCCGCGCTTACTTCAGAAAGTCCGAGAGCGGGCAATCCGACAAGGTGCGGAGACCTTCCGCCACGGATTCGGCGTTCACTCGCGCGCCAGCGTCGTTCGTGTGCGTGTGGTCGGCCGGCGTGAACAGCGCCTGCACTGCTTCCTTCCCGAGCGTGTCGTAGCGGTGCCCGATGATCTCATTCAGATCGACGAAAAGTGCGCCGCCCTGAGTCGCCGCCTCGCGCGCCCACTTCCCGAAGTTCAGCTCCGCTCGGACCACGCGCGCGCCGTCCCAGATGTTCCGCGGCACGAGCGAGCAGACGATCGGCGTG
>CAXSDZ010000202.1:0-8826 GCA_964235505.1 uncultured Chthoniobacteraceae bacterium | reverse complement strand
GGGCTTGGGCTATCGCGGGCGTCCTCACGATCACCTTTGCGCTCACGTGGTGGCAGGTTCGCTGGGGCTATCTGCTCGCGCTTTGCTTTGCGATGAGCCTGCCGTGGCAGCTTGCCGCGTTGCGGAAGTGCTGGATTGCCTGGCCACTGTTCTCGCTGGCGATGTTTCCGCTGTTGCGCGAGTGGGATCGGCAGCTCTTTCCCGATGAAGCTGCACAAAAGCAGATCGCCGTGCGCCGTCTGGAAATGCAGCAGCTTCGCGCCGTCGCAGACCGGATGCGGGCCGACTCCGGAACAAATGGTGGCGGGTTCATCGCGCCTTGGTGGCTGTCGCCTGCCGTGGCGTATTGGTCCGGCCATCCAGGTGTGGCGGGCTCTTCGCATCAGAGCATCGCCGGCACCGTGGACGTTTCGCGCTTCTACCTCGCCACGGAACCGCAGGCCGCTGCCGCCATCCTTTCCCGGCGCAACGTCGCGTGGGTCATCGCGGATGAGCCTTCGCGTGTGCTCGAGATTTCCTCCTCCATCCTCGGCGTGCCACCCCCGGCGGATTGCATGGCGGTCACCCTCGCGGAGCATCCGCGCGAGGCACCGCCCTTTCTTCGCGAAGTCGCCCCGCTGGGCGAATCACCCGCCGGCCGTTCGCGAATTGCAAATCCATCCGCTACCATTCCGGTTCAACCATTCTCCGCGGGGCTCCAGCTTTATCGGCTTTACCGCGTGAACCTCCCCGAAAGCGCGCCATGACCGAACCTCTCCAGGAAAGCAGCTACGATTACATCGTCCTCGGCGGCGGCAGTGCTGGCTACGCGAGCGCGGCCGCGGCGGTGCGGGCGGGTTTAAGAGTCGCCGTCGTGGAGGGCGGCGACGAAGTGGGCGGCCTTTGCATCCTGCGCGGCTGCATGCCGAGCAAAGCCCTCCTGGAATCCGCCCACCGTGCCCTTGCGATCCGGCGGGCGGGTGAGTTCGGATTGCGCGCCGAATATCACGGTGCCGATCCCGTGGCGCTGATCGCCCGCAAGCGGCGGTTGATCGAGGATTTCGCTGGCTTCCGGCGCGAGCAGTTGGAAAGCGGGAAGTTTGAGTTCGTCCGCGGTCGTGCGCGCTTCCTCGATCCCCACACGGTCGAGGTCGATCGGTTCGGCGCAGGGACGCGGCGACTGACCGGGCGCGCGTTTCTCATTGCCACGGGTTCGCAGATCAACTGGGTCGAGGTGCCCGGCCTGCAGGAGACAGGGTGCATGACAAGTGACGACGTGCTGGACTCCGACCGGCTGCCGAAGTCGGTGGTTGTGCTCGGGGGCGGCGCGATTGCGCTGGAGGCTGCCAGTTATTACGCGGGGCTCGGATCGGAAGTCACCGTCGTCCAGCGCGGCCCACAGCTTTTGAAGGAAGTGGATGCCGATGTCGCCTCGGCGCTGAAGAAAGCCTTGGAACACCGCGGAATCAAAGTGTTCGTGAGCACCGTGCTTGTGCGCGCTGAGAAGACGGACGCGGGGCTGAAGCGCATGCGATTCTACCAGCACGGGGTGGAGCTTGCGATGGAAGCAGAGGAAATCATCTACGCGCTTGGCCGACGGGCGAACACCGACAATCTCGGCCTCGATTGTGCAGGCATCGCCTTCGGCAAGCAGGGGATCAGGGTGGAAAAAACGCAACAAACTTCCGTGCCTCACATCTTTGCCGCAGGCGATGTTTGTGGGCCGTTCGAGGTCGTCCACAGCGCGATCCAGCAGGGCGAGATCGCCGCTCGCAACGCCGCGCGGGTGCTCGGCGGCGTGGGCGCGAAGATGGAGGAAATGGAATACAGTCTGAAGCTCTTCGCGGTTTTCACGCATCCAGAAGTGGCATCAGTCGGAGCGACGGAGAGGGAAACCGCAGACGCTGGAGTCCCATTTATTGAGGCCAAATACTCTTTCGCCGACCACGGCAAAGCGATGGTGCGCGGGGAGACAGAAGGCTTCGTAAAGCTCATCGTCGCTCACGATACGCGGCGGATTTTAGGTGCTTCCGTCATCGGTCCTGAGGCTTCAGAGCTGATCCATGAGGTCGTCGTCGCCATGCGATTTGGCGCAACAGCGGGTCAGCTTGCGCAAGTGCCGCACTACCACCCAACGTTGAGCGAAGTTTGGACCTATCCCGCGGAAGCGCTGGCCGAAATCGAAGTGAATTGAAGATGACAGCAGCTCTCAATACCCCGCAAGTTCACGGTTCCAGCGGGACACGAATTTCTGTGCGTGGTGGAAAAAGGGCAGTCAAGCCACTGATTGAATGATTCATACATCGTATGCGACAACGCACTGATTTGATTGTGCTCACTGCGATCGTTGACACTCCGCGATAGGAATCCAATAGTCGCATGTGCTTTCGCGAGCGCACCCGGCGCATGACCTTGGTGGGACGGCGCAGCTCACGATTCAACAACCCAAACTGTTCGTTTCACCACTTCCACGCAAACTACCCATGGCTGATTTCAATGCTCCTCTTTCGCGCGACGGCGGTGCGAAAAACCTTCTTTCCGCTGACGTGCAGATCGAAGGCTCTATAACTTTCCAGAACGACCTTACGATCGATGGCAAGGTCAAGGGGAACATCAACTCTCCTGGAACGCTGACCATCGGGGAAAACGCCGACATTCAGGCGGAAATCAAAACCAAGTCCGTGACCGTCCATGGGAAGGTCACTGGCAACATCACCGTGGACGACCGCTGCGAGCTCGGCTCCCGAGCCGTGTTGAACGGCGATCTGAAGGCGGCGCGCCTCACGATCGCGGAAGGCGCGACTTTTGTCGGCCGTTCTGAAGTGACCCCGAACAAGACGGTCCCCATGAAGCAGCCTGAGATCGTCCGCGGCAACGAGCCGAAACAGGCGATCGGCGGCCGCTAATTCCGTTGCCTCCGGCCTGCCTTGTCGAACACCCGCAAGCAGCAGCCCGAGAAGATCAGTGCGGACTGTCCGCACTGCGGCTTCAGCCAGTTGGAGTCGGCTTACGCCAAATCGACTTTTTGCCGCAAATGCGGCGAGCATTTCTCCATCGAGAAGCTGCTTGCCAAAGAGGCAACCAACATCAAGCCGCCGGGGCTCTTCGAAAGGCTCGGCAAACTGATCTCGCGGGAAACCGTCCGCGAGATCATCTGTTTTAGCTGCCATGCCACGCAGCAGATCTCCGGCGCGGTGGAATCCACCATGTGTCCGAAGTGCGGGTCGTATATCGACCTGCGCGATTTCAAGATCACGGGTCCGTTCTCGCGCACCATTCAAACGCAGGGCGAGGTCATCATCACCGCGAAGGGCGATGTTCCCACGCGCATCCTCTGCGGCACGGCGCGGATCGAGGGAAAGATGCGCGGGCAGATGGTTTGCAGCGGCACCGTGGAGCTGAACATGGAAGGCCGGGTGCTCGGCAGCATCGAAGCGCAGACGCTCGTGGTGGAGAAAAAGGCGGTCGTGGAATTCTCAAAGCCGCTGAAGGTGAAGGCACTGGAGATCAACGGCAAAGTGACCGGCGAAGTGCATTGCGACGGCGGATTGGTCATCACCAAAAAAGGAGTCCTGCTGGGCAACGTGCATGCGCGCGCGATCACGATCGAGAAGGGCGGAATCTTTGCGGGGAATCTCGATATCGGCGTGCCGCCCGAGCCGCCAGCGGCCGTGGAGGTGCCGATCGTGCGACCACAGCCGCAAGCGGTGATCGAGCCACCTCCAGCAGCGACGGAAAAACCGGCTGCATTGCCGGGGCGTCCGGCATCCTCTTCCACCCCGGGAGTCTTGCGGAAAAGACCGGCTGCGGGCGGCATTCCGCGTGTGCGGCAGTAAAAGGGCAGGCGCTGGTGCGGTGCCGCCCTGTGTTCGCTCGCAGGTGTCACGAGTGTGTGCGGATGCGCTTTCCGGCGCTGAGCGTTTCGCTGGTTTCGTCCGCGCTTTTGTTTCAAACGGGCAGCCGATACCGGCACTTCTCCCGTCCTCCAGCACGGTAGATCGGGTGGTCCACAGGCACGGTGACGATCGCCACGAACTCCGCCCCCGCTAGTTCGCACGAGCGTCGCGATGCCGCGTTGTCGGGGTCACAAGTGATCCACGCTTCGGTCATCCTATGCAGTTTTGCGAGACTGCGCAAAAGCTGACAGCTCCGCGCGGCGTAGCGATGCCCGCGGTGATCCGGCTCCACGCAATATCCGATCTGTCCCGTGTAGCAGAGCAGGTCTGGTGTGGAACCGATGCGGAGCTCGGTGCGTCCGAGCTTTTCGCCGTCGGGGTAGCGCCGCATCTCGAAGCGGTATCCCGGCGGCCGGTTTGCCATCGGCGGGATCACTTCTCTCAGGACCAGCCGCAACTCGCCGTCGCGCAGCTCGCCGGGATTGAGGAAAGTAAAGTCGAACATCAGATTTGAAGTGTCGCTGGATTCGAGTGCGCAATCCCTTGAGTCGGCCCGTGTTTGAACGCGTCGTCATCCCGACCGAAGCACCCACGATTCGCGTCGCTCATGACAACGCTTGCAGAATCAACCGCATCGAATGGAGTGCTCAACCCGTGCAATGCAATGCCCGATGCGCCGGGCGGTTACTGCGCTGGAGCCGCACGATTCTGCCACACAAATGCCACGCACTGCGCGATGTCGCGCTCGAAAGTCGGCGAGCGGAACCACTCGTATTCCATTGCGAGATGGCCGTGGAAACGCCGGCGCTCCAGTTCGGCGAGGAGGCCGCGCACGTCGAAGATGCCGGTGCCGAAGACGCAGTCGTGCCCGTCGGGATCGGCGGCGACCACATCTTTGAGATGCACACTGCGGACTCGGGAGCCGATGGTTTTCAGCGTCGCGAGCGCATCGCCGCCGGAGCGCAGGAAATGCCCGGTGTCGAAGCAGATGCCAAAGCGGGTGTCCCGCATCTGCTCTTCCAGCTTCGCGAAAGTGTAACCCGGGTCCCAATAGCGATACTCGCCGCCGAGATACGGCGCCTCGAAGCCGCGAATGTGGTTGTGGATCGCGAAGGAAACGTCGAACTCCTTGGACAGCTTTTCCACCATGTCCCACTGCCGCTCCGCCGGCTCGCCGGTGAAGCCCACAACGCCGAGCTTTTTGCCAAAAGCGAAGATCTTCCGCAGCTCCGCCTCATCCTGCTCGATCCGCGTCCACTGTTTCGAGCCGATGTAGGCGTTCAGAATGCGCACGCCCGTCGCGCGCTCCTTCGCTTTGACCAGCGCGAGATGCTCATCGGAGAGCGTCTCATCGAAAACCACATCCGGCAGCCCCGGGCTGAGCTTCATGCCCATGAGAAACACCTCCATCGCATCGGCTCCCGCCGCCTTGGTCTTCTCCATCGCCTCGAAAAGGGTGCCTTGGTTGAAGCACCAGGCGTGGATGGCGATGGGCGTTTCGGCGGTGCGTGGAGCGTCGGCGGAAAGGGCGGATAACGAGGAGCACACGAGCGCGATGGGAGCGAGAACGAGAGAAAAAAGCAGTCTCATGATGTTGCTAGGTGTCTTGGTTGATGTCGGCGTGCTGTGAGTCTTGCGTGGGCGCGGAGAAAAGGGGAGCGCACGCGCCCTGCGTGCAGTGTCCGGCGCTCTCGCCGGGCACATCGAGCGTCGATGTGCGGCGATATCGCAGTTCACGTCAACTGACGCTTTCGGGCGAGGGCACCCGAAAGGGACACGCGGGGGCGCGTGTGCTCCCCCAGGATTCGTTCCCAAGCTCACGCCTAACTGAGCCGCACCGCTCTCGCAATTCGAGCACGGGCGAGGCGGAGCCTCGAAGACACTGGCATTCCCAAGCTGGAGCTTGGGAACGAGGATCACGGAGTGGCAGTGTTTAGCGCCAGGAAACAATGTCATCTGCGCGGTCATAGTCGCTGGCTTTCCACCGTTCACTTTGCTTCCCATCCTCACCGAGCGACCAAACGATTACCGCGGTGGTTGTGATTGGGGCTTCGTCAGAATACGGACCAGTGATCCGATAGTCACCGTCTGCATCCACTATTACGCGGTAAGCTTCTCCCCAAGGATCGAGCAAGGCTCCCGATACTGGACTGAGTCCCTGACGATAGTGCCGCGTTCGTATCCAACCGCCTGTCGATCTTGCAAGCCGCCCCTCAAAAAACACAACTTTGCGCGGGTTTTCACCCGTGTTCTCGGCTTTGAGAACTCGCAAGAGCGCACCTTGCGACTTCTCGTCCAGATACATTCCATCAGCTCTGATCTGTGGGAAGCGTCCATACTCCTGGTGGAAAGCCTTCAGGGCCACGGCGAGAAGGTAGACATCATTCTCAGATCTAGCGACTTCAGCTGAAATCGGACCGCAGCTAATGGCGGGAAAGAGTAACGCAACGAGCAACACGACTCCTCCCAAGATCAAAAACGCTTCCAACCACACGCTGCCGCAGCGTCGGGCTGTGATTTGGGTTAGCCGGTTCACAGCCGAACTTGTAACCCCGTCAACCCACCCGCCAGCGCCCGCTCATACCCCGGCGCGAGCTCGCCCGGGGCGGCGACGCTCATTTGCAGGTCGCGGATGAGGCCGTCCTGAAGCGCATAGACCCAGCCATGCACCGTGAGCTCCTGGCCGCGGTCCCACGCGTCCTGCACGGTGGTGGTCTGGCAGACGTTGACGACTTGCTCGATGACGTTCAGCTCGCAAAGGCAGTCGGCGCGGTCTTCGTCGGTCGAGCGCGATTCGAGGCGGGCGGCGTGTTTTTGCCGCACGTCCTGCACGTGGCGCAGCCAGTTGTCCACGAGGCCGAAGCGGCGGTTCAGCAGCGCCGCGCCGACGCCGCCGCAGCCGTAGTGGCCGACCACGAGGATGTGCTTCACCTGGAGCACATCGACCGCAAACTGCACGACTGAAAGGCAGTTCAGGTCGGTGTGGACGACGACGTTGGCAATGTTGCGATGGACGAAGATCTCGCCCGGCAGCAGCCCGACGATCTGGTTGGCCGGCACCCGGCTGTCCGAGCAGCCGATCCAGAGGTATTCCGGTGACTGCTGCTGCGCGAGCGTCTTGAAGAAATCCGGCTCGCGCGCGGTGATGCGCTCCGACCAGGCGCGGTTGTTGTCGAAGAGATGGGGCAGGGCGGGCACAAGGTTCGTGGAGTGTGCGACGGATTCTAATCTTCGTCCCTTTCTTCATCTTCATCTCTTTCCTGCTCGGAGAGCGGAAAGGGAAATTTGGATGGTGACAAAGATGGAGATGAAAAAGACGAAGAGGCTGAGCGGCGATAACTCTCCGCGATTTGCGCAAATCTACCCGCCAGCACTGCCCTCACCGCCGGGCTCAGTCATCGACATTGGGTCGAGCGCCGCTGCCAGCTCCGCTTCGGGAAGCACCTGCTGCTCGCGGCAGATTTCGCGGACGGTTCGGCCGGTCTTCGCACTGAGCTTGGCGATCTCGGCGGCACGGTCGTAGCCGATCAGCGGGGCGAGCGAAGTGACCATCGCCATCGAGTATTCCACCAGCTCGGCGCAACGCTCGACGTTGGCTTTGATGCCGACAACGCACTTCGTGCGAAAGATGTCGCACACGCTGGAAAGGAGCCGGATGGATTCGAGCACATTGCGCGCGATGACTGGCATTCCGACATTCAGCTCGAAGTTGCTCATCGTCGCTGCGGCGAAGGTCACAGTGGCGTCGTTGCCGATTACCTCGGCGCAGACCTGCATCATCGCCTCGGCCATCACCGGATTCACCTTTCCGGGCATGATGGAAGATCCGGGCTGCGTCTCGGGAAGCGTGATCTCGCCGATACCGCAGCGCGGTCCGCTGCCGAGCCAGCGAATGTCATTTGCCACTTTGAAAAGACTCACAGCGATGGCCTTGAGCTGGCCGCTGCCTTCCACCAACCCGTCCTTCGTGGCCTGTGCCTCGAAATGATTCTTCGCCTCGCGCCAAGTGATGCCGGTCTTGAGCCAGAGATGCCGCATCGCCATGCCGGGAAAGTCCGGGTGGCAATTGAGGCCTGTGCCAACGGCGGTGCCGCCGAGCGGGAGTTCTTCCAGCGCGGCGATGATGTTCCCCGCCCGCAAGCGGCAGTGCTCGACCTGCTTCGCGTAGCCGCCGAATTCCTGACCGAGCCGGACTGGCGTTGCATCCATGAGGTGCGTGCGGCCGATCTTGATCACTTCCCAAAATTCGGTCGCCTTTTGCGCGAGCGCAGCATCGAGCGCCCCCAGCGCGGGCATGAGCACCTGGCGGATGCGCTCGCCGGCCGCGAGGTGGATGGCAGTCGGGATCACGTCATTCGAGCTTTGGCCCATGTTGACGTGGTCGTTCGGATGGACGGGCTCCTTTGAGCCGATCGCCGTGCCGGCAAAGCGCGAGCAGAGGTTCGCGATCACCTCGTTCAGGCTCATATTCGTGCTCGTGCCCGAGCCGGTCTGGAAGATGTCGAGCGGGAACTGCTCGTCGTGCTGCCCTTCCATGATCTCCTCCGCCGCGCGCGAGATGAGCCCGACACGCGCTTGGTCCAAGCGGCCAAGCTCAAGGTTTGCTTGTGCGCAAGCCCATTTCACCATTGCCAGGGCACGGATGAACTCGCGTCCGAAGCGGTAGCCGGAGACGGGGAAATTCAGCACGGCGCGCTGAGTGGAAGCGCCATAAAGCGCGTCGGCGGGCACGTCCATCGTGCCCATGGAGTCTTTTTCGATGCGGGTGGGGGACATGGTGAGGAAATCGGGAAGTCGAGGTGATGCCAAAGCGCCGGCGAGCGCGCGGCAAAGCTCGCATCTAAAAACGCAAACACTGCGTGCCCATAGCCTCAGTCTGGGCCTTCGTGTGCTTAGAGCCTGTCCGAAAAACCCTCTTCGTCTTCTTCCTCATCCTCATCTTCATCTCGGC
>CAXSDZ010000201.1:4222-8846 GCA_964235505.1 uncultured Chthoniobacteraceae bacterium | reverse complement strand
GACCCCGGCCCGAAGCCGGGCGCCGATGGTTTTTACCCGCGCGCAGTTCCGGGTAAAACAGCGGTGATCTAATCCGCAGCAGCGCTCCCGGGCAATCTCCGCGCCCCGTTTCTCGCGACCACGCGAGGGCGGGGCGCGTTTTTTGTTTCGGCACTCGGATTTGAGCTTCACGCGAATCCGTCGGGCTTCGCGATGCGAAGAGGAGTGGACGATCTCTCCCTTGCCATGACTAGCCTCTGCGCAATATGCGGGCGTGAGGAAACGCTCACGCGGCACCACCTTATTCCTCGCACGCGGCATCCGAACAAACGGAACAAGCGCACTTTTGACCGCGCCACGGTGAAGCAAACAGCCGGCATTTGCCGCCCGTGCCATTCGCAGCTTCACCTGCTGCTGAGCGAGAAAGAGTTGGAGCGGGATTGGAACACGGTCGCAAAGCTGCGCACCCATCCTGAATTGATGCAATTCGCTGCCTGGATCGCGAAGAAGCCGGGCGGCTTTGGATGCCGGATGAAAACGGGCCCGCACTCCGTGCGCACGCTGCCCTGAGTGCCGCGCCTGCGCTCTATCGCTCGACTCGCGGCACGCCCGTCCAGCGGCTGGACTCGATCACTTCGACCGCTGCGTCCGGCTGCCGCACGAAGCGACCTGCTACGCCCGGGGTGTCTTCGATCAATTTCATCCCGCGCTCGGGACCGAGCACGTCGGCAGCGGTATCGAGGCCGTCTGCGGTGAGCCCATCCGGTGCGACGACGGTGACGAGGCTGTGATCGGTCAATCCGACGCCCGTGCGCGGATCGACGATGTGCGAGTAGCGCACGCCATCGATCTCCACGTATTGGAAAGCGTCGCCGGAAGTGGAGACCGCCGCATTCGCGAGAGCGAGTGCCGGCACCGGCACCGCACCCGGCGCATCGAGCGTCGCCACGGCCACGCGCCACCCGCGCTCGCCCGGCGGCGGGTCGCCGGCTACGATGTCGCCGCTTGCCGCCACGAGGGCCCGGGAAACGCCGCGCTCGCGCAATACCGCCAGCGCTTCATCTGCCGCGAATCCCTTCGCGATTCCGCCCACATCGAGCCGCATGTCGGGCCGGAGCAGCTCCGCCGTGCCCGCCGCGGGATCGAGCCGCAAGTGCCGCCAACCCACGCGCTCGCGCATCTCCGCGAGCAGCGCCCCGGATGGCAGCTCTCCCTTGCGCCGCGCGCGTCGCCAGAGATTCACAAGCGGCCCGACAGTGATGTCGAAGGCGCCATCCGTCCGCTCCGCGAGAGCTTGGGATCGCTCCAGGACGCGCCACAATATGCGGCTGACCGGCACCGCGTTTCCCTGCCCCGCAGTGCGTGCGAGGCGGCTCAGCTCCGAATCGGGATCATAATCGCTGAGGATGGAATTGAGCACCTCGACCCGCGCAAACGCCGCGTCGGCAGCCGCCTTCCCAACGGCTTCATCCGCCGTGTAAAGTGTGATGCGAAACGGCACACCCATCTCGGCTTTCTCGAAAATGAAACGCTGGTCTGCGGCGCACGCGCTGACCACAACAAACAGCGCTAGAAGGAACGTCGAACGTCGAACGTCGAAAGCTGAACGTCGAAAGCCCGAGCCGCGCACGCCTTCTCGTGTTCGACGTTCAGCTTTCGACGTTCGACGTTCGACGTTCTGCTTCATACTCCCTACGACATAGCACATCCGCGCAAATCCCTCTTCGCGCTCGAACATCATCCCGCTGCCATTGTCTCTTCCCGCTTGCCTATGAAACTCGCCGTTCTTGCCGCTGCTGCCGCCTCTTGCTCGCTCTGGAGTTTCCCGACTGTGGTGGTCGCGCAGGAGGATTTGATTCGAGAGCGTCCTCGTAATGACCTCACCCTATTCACCGCGCCGCCGAACAAGACCGTGCTCAAGCAAATCGACTTCACAGAATACGATCTGCCGAACGGCCTCCACGTCATCCTGCACGAGAATCACGCCGCGCCCGTCATCTCCAGCTACGTGCTCTACCACGTCGGCTCGAAGAACGAGCGGGCTGACCGCACCGGCTTCGCGCACTTCTTCGAGCACCTCATGTTTGAAGGCTCCGAGAACATCCCGCGCGGTCAGATCGACAAGCTCATTTCCGGCGCAGGCGGCAATCTCAATGCCTCTACTTCCTTCGATCAGACCGACTATTACCTGAACCTCCCGGCCAACCAACTGAAGCTCGCGCTGTGGATCGAGAGCGAGCGGATGTTGCACGCGAAAGTCGATGAAAAGGGCGTGGAAACGCAGCGGCAGGTGGTGAAGGAAGAGCGCCGGCGCGGCGTGGACAACCAGCCCTACGGCTCACTTTTTGAAGAGCTCTCCGCGCTCGTTTTCAAAGGCACGCCCTACGAGTGGACGCCGATCGGATCGGTCCAATACATCGACCAGGCCACGATCGAGGAGTTCCGGCAGTTCTACAAAACCTACTATCTGCCGAACAACGCGACGCTCGCGGTGGCAGGCGACATCAACGTCGAGGAAACGAAAAAGCTAATCGAACAATACTTCGGCTCGATCCCGCGCGGCGGGGAAGTCGCGCGGCCCGCGCTGGATTGGCAGATCGCGGCGACGAGCGCCACTAAGAACGTCACGAAGGAAAACACGCCCCTGCCCGCCACCCTCCACGCGTGGCGCGCGCCCGCCGAGACGCACCCCGACGCGTATCCGCTGGAGATGCTCACCAACATCCTGGCGACCGGTCGCTCCTCGCGGCTCTACCGTCGGCTCGTGGAGAAAGAGCAGGCTGCACTCGAGGTGGAAGCGTTCCCGTATCTGCTGGAAAAGGCCGGCATGATCGGCGTCTTCGCGACGGGTCAGAGCGGAGTGGAACTCGGCACGCTGGACCAGTTCATCGCGGAGGAAATTGCGGAGGTCCAAAAGAACGGCGTGACCGAGGAGGAGTTTCAAAAGGCGCGCAACTCGAAGGAAGTCGAGTTCGCGAACTCCTTTGGCACGATGAACGCCCGGGCCAAAAACCTCGCGCGCTACCGCGTTTTTTACGGCGACGCGAACCTGATCAATACAGAGCTGGACCGTTACCTCGCAGTGAAACGCGAAGACCTCCAGCGCGTGGCGAACACCTATCTCGCGAGCGCCGCGACGCAGATCCTCCGCTACCCGGTGCCGGCTGCCGCCAGCGCACCCGCGCCCGGCGCGGAGCAGAAACCTGTGCCCGCGGCCGCGCCTAAGGCTGAGGCAGCATCTTCTCCCGCCACGCCCGCCGCACCTGGCACGCCCGCAACCAAGTAACCGAACCGATCTCACGCCATGCGCCCTGCACTGCTCCTTTCTCTCGCACTCGCCGCCACCGCGCCGCTCCAAGCGGCAATCGATCGCACCCAGAAGCCCGAGCCCGGACCCGCGCCCGAGGCATCGTTCCCAGACTACAAGCAAATCGTCCTGCCAAACGGGCTGAAGGTTTTCGTGATCGAAGACGATCGCAAGCCAACGGTCACCATGCGGCTGCTGATCAAGTCGGGCTCTGCTTGGGACGGCGAAAAGACCGGGCTCGCTGGCTTCGTGGCCACGCTCCTGTCGCGGGGCACGGCCACTCGCGACGCGGCCACATTTGCGCAGCAGATCGACTTCCTCGGCGGCACGCTGGAAGCCGCGGCGGCGCAGGATTCCATCTCCGTAGCCGCCTCTGGTCTCACCAAAGACACCAACCGACTGCTCGATCTCTTTCAGGATGCCGTGCTGCATCCGATCTTCCCGGCGGACCAGTTCGCCCGCGTCCAGCGGCAGACGCTCTCGAAGCTCGCGGGTGAAAAACAGGAGCCCGAAGAGCTTGCGGGCAAGCTCACCGGCAAAGTGCTTTTCGGTCAGCATCCCTACGGCGCCTATCGCACGCCGGAAACCGTGAAGTCGATCACGCGCGACGATCTCGCCGCCTTCCACCGCGCGCACTTCATCCCGAATAACGCCTCGCTGGCGCCGTGGGCTCGGGCTCATGGGCGAGGCGGGCGCGGAGGCCATCCTGCCGCTCGTGGAAAAGGCACTCGGCGGTTGGAAGCAGGGTGAAATGCCGAAAGTGCAGTGGCCGGCCATTCCCGCGCACAACGCTGTGAAGGTGCATCTCGTGGACCGCCCCGGCTCCGTGCAAAGCAACATCGTCATCGCGCATCTCGGCCCGCCGCGCAGCAATGCTGACGTGCCGGAAATCAACGTGCTCAACGCGACGCTGGGCGGCGGCTTCTCCGGCCGGCTCTTCCAGAACCTGCGCGAGCAGCACGGCTGGACCTACGGCGCATACTCCGCCTTCAACATGCTCAAGCTCGCCGGCGCATTCGAGGCGAGCGCGGAAACGCGCAACGAAGTCACCTCACTGGCAGTCGCCGAGACACTGAAGGAAATGCAGCGCATGCGGGAGGAACTCGTGCCTGAAAAGGAGATCGAGCTTCAACGCGAATACAACGTCGGCAACTACCTCCTGAGCCTCGAAAATGCCGCCCGCACCGCCGCGCGAGTGCAAGACATCGACCTTTACGATCTGCCCGCCGACTTCTACAAACACTACGCTAAGCGCATGGCCGCGGTGACACCGCAGCAGATCCAGACTCTCGCGAAAGAGCATCTGCGGCCTGAAAGTCGGCCTGATACAGCCGGTGC
>CAXSDZ010000201.1:0-4212 GCA_964235505.1 uncultured Chthoniobacteraceae bacterium | reverse complement strand
CATCATCGTGGTTGGCGAAAGCAAGGAAGTGAAAGCGGGCTTGGAGAAGTTCGGCACCGTCGTGGTGTATGACACGGAGTTGAAGCCGGTCGGGCAGTGAGCGCATGACGCTGCCGGGAGTTGCTCGCGTGTGTGCGCGCTGCCGTGACACTTCCCGCGCAATATCGAGGTCGTCTCGCCCCATCGCCGACGGGCTATCTCCACCTCGGCCACGCCCGCACCTTTTGGATCGCGCAGCAACGCGCGGAGGCTGCGGGCGGCACGTTGATCCTGCGCAACGACGACCTCGACCGCGCACGATGCCGGGCGGAGTTTGTCGCGGCAATGACGGAGGATCTGCGGTGGTTCGGCTGCCGCTGGAGCGAAGGGCCGGACGTGGGCGGCCGCTTCGCGCCGTATGCGCAAAGCGAGCGGATGCCGCGCTACCTCGCGGCCTTTGAACGTCTGCGCGCGAGCGGCTCGATCTATGCCTGCACGTGTTCGCGACAGGATGTTCTGCGGACGTTGAGTGCGCCGCACTTGGGAGAAGAAGAGCCGATTTATCCCGGCACTTGCCGCCCAGCGTTCCCCGCATTTCCAACGGAGAACGCATTGGCAACGAGCACCTTTGTGAGCGGGCCGCGCGCAGGCGCGTGCTGGCGTTTCCGTGTCACCGACGGCGCGCGTGTGGAATTTCACGACAACCATTTCGGCGCGCAGGTGCAAACGGCCGGGCACGATTTCGGCGACTTCCTCGTCTGGCGCAAAGACGATCTGCCGAGCTATCAGCTCGCCTGCACGGTGGACGACGCCGAGCTGCAAATCACGGAAGTTGTGCGCGGCGCGGACCTGATCACGAGCACCTTTCGCCAGCTCCTGCTCCATCGCGCGCTCGGCTTCGAGGCGCCCACGTTTTTCCACTGCGAGCTGATGACCGACCAGCACGGGCAGCGCCTCGCCAAGCGCGACCACGCCCGCAGCTTGCGCGAACTCCGCGCCGCGGGCCGCACGCCCGAGGAGCTGCGGGCACGCGAGTTTTAGTGCGCCAGCGCCACGTCGCCTTCGAGCTTCTCCTCCGTCGCGATCTCCTGCGGCGGGCGGAAGAAAAGCGCCAGCATGATCGCAGCGACCAGCGCCATTCCGGTCGGCACGAGGAAGAGCGAGTGGTAGTCCGTCGCGCCATCGACCGTGAGCCGCGTCTGGAGCGGGATGAAGAGCCACTTCGCCGCCAGATCTCCGATGCCGAGGATGAGCAGGTTGAAAAGCCCTTGCGCACTCGCGCGCACATCTTTTGGAAATGCCGCGTCGATGAAGATATAAACCGTCGCAAAGAAGAACGCGTAGCAGATGCCGTGGAGCACCTGAACGAGGACGATCAGCACGGTGGATTGCGGAAAAAATGCGAAAGCCGCGAATCGCGCGGCGTGCCCGAGGACGCCAATGATCATCGTGGTGCGCCAGCCGAGCCGCGCCAGCACGGAGCCGAGCACGACCATCGTGAGGATCTCCGCGATTTGCCCGAGGCTCATCACCGGCATGATGTTTTCCGGGCTGATGCCGACCTTTCCCAGGAAGCCGCCAACCATCACGAAGTAGCCGTTGTGGATCGTCGCATCGATGAAGGTGACGACGAAGAGCACAAACAGAAAAGGGAGGCGCAGCAGCTTCATCGACTCCAGCCAGGCAAAGCGATTCCCCTCGCCCGTCGCAGGCTTCGGAGGCGTGTGAGGCAGCGTGAGGCAATAGGCTGCGAGCGCGAGCGACGCGACGCCAGACACGATGAAGATGTAGGAATATGCGGTGATCAACGCGCCACCCTGCGCACCTTTCAGCACGAAATAGAGCGGCCACGAAGCCAGAATCCAGCCGACCGTTCCGCCCATCCGCACCAACCCGAATTCGCGCTGCGCGTTCTTGAGATTCGCGAACGCGAGCGAGTTCGCGACGGAAAGCGTCGGCACATAAAAGATCGAGTGGACGAGCATCAGCGCGAAAAACAGCGGGAAGCTTTTCGTGAAGAAAAGGCCGAGCATCGCGAGTCCGCCGACCAAGTGGCTGAACGCCATGAACCGCTCGGAAGCGAAGTTTCGGTCGGCGAATTGATTCGAGAAGAAGATCGCGAGGACCGAGGCAATGGCAAAGGCGCTGCCAACCCACGCCTGCTGCCCGCCGGTGAAGCCGATCGCGGTCATGTAAGGCCAGACGAGCGGGAGCCACGCGCCCCAGACGAAAAGCTCGAGCACCATCATCACGAACAACTTGTTGCGGGGGGAGTTCATGGCGCGAGGAAAGCACCAGCGCCGCGCGTTTGTCCACGGGGAATCCGCGCGCTCGCTGGGAAAGGCAGGCCTGCGTCTCGGACGCCGAGCGTTACACCGCGGCGAGCGTCGTTCCGCGGTAAATCGCAGCGAGCGGCAAAGTGACCCCGATGGCCGCCAACTCGAGCGTCTCGTCCAACGCGGTGAGAACTTCCTTCGCCCAACCCATCGGCGAGCGCAGGAAAAGCGTCACCTCGACTTTCTGCTGATCCACCAGCACGTATGCCTGGACGGACGGAAGTGACGTGTAGTTGAGATACTTTTCACGTCGGTCGATCGCCTCGGTGCTGGGCGAAAGGACTTCGAAGATCACCACCGGCTGCTCCTCAAAAACGCTCAATGGATCGCCCGGCTCACAGGCTACCGTCAGATCCGGATAATAGAAGATGTCTCGGCCGGGCTGAGGGATGCGCACTTTGAAGTCGCTGCCGAATGGCTGGCATCGGTTGCCGCGCAGGCGGCTGCCTACTTCGACAGACAGATTCATCGCGAGCACATTGTGCTGCCGATTGGCCCCGGCTATCGCATACACCTCACCGCCGACATACTCGTGCTTCTCTGGGCTGAGCAGTTCCGCTGCGAGATATTCCTCCGGGCTCACCCACGTTTTGCGTTGCGCGAGGCTCATGGCTGGAAAGTAGAGACGCGCTGCAATGGCGTCAACCGACGCCGGATCACGGCGCGTTCACCACTCGCGCACGGTCTTTCTTTCGCACTTTCAGCACCACGGGCAGCGAGGCTTGTTTGCCCACCTCGCGCGTGACCGCGAAGCAGAGCCGATCCATCTCCGCGACCCACGGCTCGGCGCGCAGATGGATCTCACCTGCCTCCTGACCGGCGAGGAGCGTGATGCCGTTGAGGCCGAGGTTATCGACGATCACGCCGTGCGGCAGGTTCTCCACGTCGAAGCGCAATTCGGCGTCGTGCCCGGCGCGTTGGATCTTGATCCAGGCGGGAATCGTTTCGCCCGGAGCGATGGCGATCTCCAGCGGTCTCGCCGGATCTTGCGCCTGCGGCGGAGTCGGCGCGCCCACGTGCTGGAGCGTGTCGCCCGGCGCGGCGGGCTCCAGCGCGATGAGGACTTTTGCCGCCACAGCGAGCGTCCACTTCCCGAGCTTGCCGGCATCGTGCGCGATCCGCTCGCCGCCGACCTGCGCGGTGGCAGTGAGAGTGATCGCAGCAGCCTCGGCATCCGTGAGCGTCTTCGCATCGGGCAGCGCGGAAACCGCACCGCGCGCCTCGTGATGGCCGGCTTCGATCACCAGCGGTGAGGTTGCTTTCCACCCCACCGGGACGCCGCGAATCTCCACCGCGATCTCGCCCTCGAAACCATCTTTGCGATCCGCGACCAGCGTGAATCCCTGGCCGCTGCCGGCGTTCACGGTTGGGTTCGCGCCCTCGATGCGCACGGCGAAATCCGGCCGCGCCTCGCGCACGCTCAGCTCGTAAATGAACTGGTCGCCGCCGAGGCCGCGGCTGTCGGAAACGCGCACGAGATACGTGCCATCCGCGGGCGCGGTGAAGAGCAGACGCGAGTCGCTGTCGAGCTCGCGCTCACCGTCGTCATCGTTGGCATAGAAGAGCGGGAACACAGGCAGCCCGTTCGACACCAGCTTCGCGCCGGGCGCATGCGGCTCCACGATGTAGCACGGCTCATCGAGCGAGTGCGCGGTCGCGGTGGTGTCGAAGAAAGCGGTGCGCTTCCCGTTCGATTTGTAGAACTGAAAACCCGAGTCCGGCCCTTCCGGCATGCGCAGGATTTTCGACACTTCGCCGCTCGTGTAGAGGAGTTGGTTCAACGCCATCTCGCGCCAGTTGTCCACGCGAGCATCGTTCGTCACCGAGTCGATGCCGCGGAAGGTGATCGCCGAATCGCGCACCGCCTGGAGCAGCACGCGCTCGATTGGCTTGCCTT
>CAXSDZ010000200.1:0-8858 GCA_964235505.1 uncultured Chthoniobacteraceae bacterium | reverse complement strand
GCACGCGGGCGGCGATCCACTTCGAGTAAAAGCGGTAGCCGAGCGCGTAGGTGCAATTCTGGCGGGATCGTTTCTGCTCTTCAGCGCATCGGACGTGATCGAATCGCACACCGGCGCGTGGTGGCAGCCGTGGCCTCTGGCCGCGCTGAAGGTCGGCTGCACTGCGATCTTCCTCCTCGGCTTTCGCGCCTACTTTTAGGCGTTGAAGAAACGCTGAGTCCGCAATCCGCGACGGTTGCCTCGGCGCGGACTTGTCTTTCTTCCGCCCCGCGCGGCACTCTCCGCGCGTGCCGCCGCCACCTACCTCCACGTCCGCACAGCGTGCGCTCGCGCTGCTGCTGGCGATCAATCTTTTCAACTACATCGACCGGCAAGTCCTCGCCGCCGTCGAGCCGAAGATCGCCGAGGCGCTCTTCGCGCCCGGCGACCCGAACGCGATGGCGAAGACCGGCTCGCTGGCGACGGCATTTCTGGTCAGCTACATGGTGCTCGCGCCGCTTTTTGGCGTGCTGGCCGATCGGTTTTCGCGCTGGGTGCTCATCGGCGTGAGCGTGGCGCTGTGGAGCCTCGCGAGCGGCTGGTCGGGCATGGCTGCGACGTTCACCGTGCTGCTCTTCACGCGCATGCTCGTGGGCGTGGGCGAGGCGGGTTACGGGCCGGCCGCGCCGACCATCATTTCGGACCTTTTTCCGGTGGAAAAGCGCGGGCGCATCCTGTCGCTTTTCTATCTCGCGATCCCGGTGGGCAGCGCGCTCGGCTACGTGCTGGGCGGTTCGGCAGCAGCGCATCTTGGCTGGCGCTGGGCATTCTATCTGGTCGTTCCGCCGGGGTTGCTGCTCGCCGCGCTCTGCTTTTTCATGCGCGATCCGCGGCAGCAGCAGGCTCTCGCCAGCATACAGACCGCGCCCGATGCCGGGGCAGGATCAGCCGCCCCGGCACCCCACCGTGGCATCCGCTTGGCGGATTACACCGGTCTGTTTCGCATCCGCTCGTATGTCTTCAACACGGCGGCGATGACAGCGATGACTTTCGCGATCGGCGGAATCGCGTTCTGGATGCCGCGCTACATCTACCAGACTCGCGCGTCGGAATTTCCCGGCGGCCCGAGTCTCGACCGAATCAACTTCACCTTTGGCGCGATCACCGCCGTCGCCGGCCTGCTCGCCACGCTGCTCGGCGGCTGGGCGGGCGACCGGCTGCGCCCACGCTTTCCAAGCGCCTACTTCTTGGTTTCCGGGGTTGGCATCCTGCTCGCCTTTCCCGCGACGGTCGCGATGTTGCGCGTCCCTTTTCCGTGGGCGTGGGGGCTCATCTTTCTGGCGGTGTTCTTCCTTTTTTTCAACACCGGCCCTGCCAATACCGCGCTCGCGAACGTGGCTCCGGCAAAGGTGCGCGCATCCGCCTTTGCGCTGAACATCTTCATCATCCACGCGCTGGGCGACGCGATTTCGCCGCCGCTGATCGGCTGGATTGCCGGGCACTCCAGCATGAACACCGCCTTCCTCGTGGTGTCGGCGACCATGGTCGTGGCGAGTGCGTTCTGGCTTTTCGGCGCGCGGTATCTCGCGGCGGATACGGCTGCCGCGGAAGCGTAGGGCGGCTACTGCGCGAGGGGCGGCTCGATCTGCACTGCGCCGGTCCGATCGTCACGACGGAACAGGCCACCGACGGCCTTTAGCTTTGCATCGGAAGCATCGCCGCCATCCTGCAGCACCGCGCCTGCAAACGGGATCGTCCGGTGCAGCAGCGGGTCACGGAAGCTGCCGATGAAAAGACCGGTGCGCGCTTTGACTCGCACCTCGATGCGGTCGGCATTTGGCGGAAGAATCGCGACGGCATTCGGATCGTGCGCGGTGCCGACCTGGACGCCGGCAGTGCGCTCCAGCCCGGTGCCCGCGATGCCGAGGATAGCCGGTGCATCGAGGTGAAGCACCCCGGCTCCTCCGCTCCCATTCAGCAGCACGCGCGGCAACTCATGGGCGGCGGCACCTCGCTTCGATGCGGTGTAGGCGGTGCCGAGGATGCGGCTCTGGCCCGCAAATCCAGCGGCGAAGCTCTTCGCACGCGGCGCCGACGGACGGAACCAATCGAGCGTGCCCGAGAGGTCGGTTCCAGCCTCGGGCGCACCGTGCGTGACCTGCCCGGCGATCGAACCGCGACCACGATAAAGCGGCGCGAAGAACGGCCACGTCAGCTCCTTGGAAAGCGCGGCGCCGAGCGACACCAGCGTGCCATCACCAAGTTTGCCGACGAACTTCACCTCGCCGCGTTTGGAAAGCTTCACGCGTCCAAAACCGATGCCCGCCGGGAAGTTCGCATCCGCGTTTTCCTCCGCCGCCGGGAGCAGCGCGTTGAACACCCCGCGACCCGGAAATGCCGGGCCGCCCTTCCCACCGAACCCTGCCGGAGAACCCGCGAGCGTCGCGGCAAAGCCGCTGGCGCTGGAAATGGTGCCGGTCAACTCCGCCTCGCCCGAGTCGCTCACGTCGAGTTGCAGCGCGACGGTATAAGCGATCCCGCGGCGCACGAACACTCCTGCAAAGGTGCGCTCCTGGCCGAACTGCCCGCGGACCGGCAGCTCGAGCTTCCCGAGGCGGATTGTGCCGGTGAATGTCCTGCCTGCGCCGAGCAGCACGGAGAAAATCCCGTGCAGCGGCGCATCGCCGCCTTGCGCGACGAGGCCCGAGTAGCGACCTGCAAAAGCCACCAGCGGATCGGGGACAAAGTGCGCGGTGAGCACCAGGCCCGGGCGCATCGTGAAGACGAGCCGCGGGGTGTGGAGGTCGGGCAGATCCAGCGTCGAGGTCCAGCCGGCGAAGAGCGAGCCCGGCGCGGGCGCCGCAGCGACAATGAGCACAGCGTCTTCATCCTGCGTCGTCACGCTTTCCACGATCTCACCTGGGCGTTTGATGGGATCGAAGCGCAGCGTGCGGAAAAGCTCGCTGCTGACCTGCCCCGCGCCTGTGCCTGCCACGCGCACCGTGAGCGGCTGCACCGGCACGCTGAAGGCGCTCGCCTCGACTGCGGTTTCATTCCCATCCGCATCGCGCGCCACGATGCGCACTACGTTCGCGCCGCGCGCAAAGACAACCCCTGCGAGTGACCAATGCCCTGCGCCGTCGAGCACGGCTCCCTGCGGCTCGCCCACGCCGATTTGCACCTGCACACTTTCGAGCGCGCGGTCATCGCGTGCCGTGCCGCGCAGAGTATAGGGAAACTGGTTCACCTTCGCGCCCGGCGCAGGTTCGGTGAGCGCCACATTCGCGGGCGCTTTGCTATCGATCGCGCCCGCTACGTCCACCACGGCGAGCGGATCTTCCACGCGATCCTGCGGGTCGGCGCGGTAATCGATCGAGCCACGCAGATACACGGTGCGCCCGGAAAACTCCCGCTCTCCGAAGCTCAGGCTCGCCATGCCAGTGTCGGCATAATCCGGGACCGGCTCGCCTTCAAAAGACAGATCCTGCGCCTTTACCCCATAGCTGTCGGGCGCATTGCGGGCCGTCACGGAAACGGTGAGCTGCGCCTCATCCCACGCGAGCGCAACCTCGCCCGCTGGCTCATCTTCCTCGTCCAGCAGCGGGAAAATCGCGGCGCGGTCGCCATTGAAAAACCGCGCGCCGTCTTCGCTGAAACCTTCGCCCAGAGTGAAGGAGAGCGAGAGGTTTTCGATCTCGATCGAGAAGGTGGTGTCTTCATCGATCGCGTCAAGATCCACGCCTTGCAGCGATGCCTTCGCATGGATGGCGAGAGTGCTCTTCGGCACGATTTCGTAGTCGTCCAGTTCCCGATCGAAGAAGACGGTGTCGCGATAAGTTTCCTCAAAGGAAAGCTGCGGCAAAAAGTCGGTGGCGAAGTCATCTGCCATCGCCGGACGGGAGCCGGCAAGGACCAGGGCAAAGCAAAGGAACACGAATCGCATAAATGGAAGGGGAGCCATTTTCGGACCGTGAAAGTCGTTCAAACGCGAGGTTTGTCCAGTAAAGCGGGGGAGGGAAACTGTGGAGAGGTGGGGGTGAAAAGGCGCCTTCCCGATTTGCGAGCCGCGCTGGCAAGCGGCGGCGCCTGCGGCGGGCTGAACGTCGAACGCTGAGCTCCCCGAGTGGGCGCGGCAACCGATGGCTTTCGTTCGACGTTGGAAGCTCGACGTTCGACGTTCGACGTTCGACGTTCAGCCCCGCGCAGCGGCCGTGGCAAACGGGAGACGCTCTGCGCAGGGCGAACCGCTCTCCCCTACACTTGCCCCACCCAGGCCGCGCCCCTTACCGTCGCCGCCCATGTCCGACGCCCTCACTCCCATGATGCAGCAATACCAGCGCATCCGGCGGAGCCTGCCCCCGGACACGCTGCTGCTCTTCCGGCTCGGCGACTTCTACGAGATGTTTTTCGACGACGCGAAAGAGGCGTCCGCGCTGCTGAACGTCGCGCTCACCAAGCGCAATCTAGTGCCGATGTGCGGCATCCCACATCATGCGGCGGACAACTATGTGCGGCGGCTGCTGAAGGCTGGGCGTCGCGTGGCGATCTGCGATCAAGTCTCCGAGCCCGTGCCGGGCAAGATCGTGGACCGCGAGATCACGCACATCGTCTCGCCGGGGACGGTGGCGGATTTGCAGATGCTGGATGCGAAGCGGAATAACTTCCTCGCCGCGATCCTCGCCGATCCGAAGCGCGGCTACGGCTTCGCGTTTCTCGATCTGACGACCGGCGATTTCCGCCTCACCGAGCTGAAAGACGACCAGGAACTCGCGGATGAACTCGCCCGCGTGCAGCCCGCCGAAGTGCTGGTAAGCGACGAGCAAAGCGCGCAATTTTCCGAGCTGCGCGGCGTGGTGGCGCGCGATGGCTACTCGTTTTTGCGCGATCACGCGGCGTTCACGCTGCGCGAGCATTTCGGCGTGCAGTCGCTCGATGGCTTCGGCTGCGACGCGCTGCATGCGGCGGTCGGAGCGGCGGGCGCAATCGTGCATTACCTGCGGCACGAGCTGCGCCGCTCGCTTGGCCACGTCACGCGGCTCCAGTGCTACCGCCGCTCGCAGTTCATGATCGTGGATGCGGCCACGCAGGCAAATCTGGAGCTGGTGCAGGCGCGCGGCGGCGGGCGCGACACCTCGCTGCTCGGCTCGCTGGATCGCACCGTCACGCCGATGGGCGCGCGGAAATTGCGCGACTGGATACTCCATCCACTCTGCGACATCGCACCGCTGCGCGCGCGGCAGGAGCTGATCGGCGCGCTGCTCGCGGAGCCGTTTCTGCTGGGGAAATTGCGCGACACGCTGCGCGCGATCCGCGACATGGAGCGCACCGTTGGGCGCCTCACGCAGACTGGTGGAAACGCGCGCGACCTGCTCGTGCTGCGCACCGCGCTGGAGCAAATCCCCGCGCTCCGCAGCGACCTCGGCGCGCTGGTTTCCACGCCGCCGGGCGAGCCGAGTTTTTCAGAAAAAGATGAAGATGAAGAAAATGACGAAGAGAGGAGTGGCAACCTCGCGCGCCAGATGCTCGCCGACCTGCGCGAGCTGCCCACGCTGTGCGAGCTGCTCACCCGTGCGATTGTGGATGAGCCGCCCGCCGTGGCGAAGGAAGGCGGCATGTTTCGCGACGGATACTTTGCCGGACTCGACGAGCTGCGGCACGCCGGGCGCGAAGGCAAGGACTGGATCGCGCAGCTCCAGCAGCGCGAGATCGAGACCACCGGGATCAAGTCGCTCAAGGTCCGCTACACCAGCGTGTTCGGCTATTTCATCGAGGTCACAAAATCCAACCTGCACCTCGTTCCCACGCACTGGCACCGGAAGCAAACGGTGGCGAACGGCGAGCGCTACATCACGCCCGAGCTGAAGGAAGTGGAGGCGAAAATCCTCGGCGCGGACGAGCGCGGCAAGGCGCTGGAATTTGAGCTTTTCTGCCAGCTCCGCGATGAAGTGCTGCGCGAACTCGCGGCCCTGCAAAGCACTGCCGGAGCGGTCGCCACGCTAGACGTGCTCTGCGCGCTCTCCGAGGCGGCGCGGCTTTTCGGCTACTGCCGCCCGGTTCTCACGGAGGAACTCGGGATCGTCATCGCGGATGGCCGCCACCCGGTGCTGGATCAGG
Organism: uncultured Chthoniobacteraceae bacterium; assembly: GCA_964235505.1. GTDB lineage: Bacteria > Verrucomicrobiota > Verrucomicrobiia > Chthoniobacterales > Chthoniobacteraceae > CAXSDZ01. Next base: position 2,765 of record CAXSDZ010000200.1, on the reverse strand, counting down.
CGCTGGTGGAGGAAAAATTTGTCCCGAACGACGTGCTGCTTGATGGCGATGAGAACCGCCTGCTCATCCTGACCGGCCCGAACATGGCCGGCAAATCGACCTACATCCGCCAGGTCGCGCTGCTCGTGCTGCTCGCGCAGATCGGCTCGTGGGTGCCGGCGCGCAGTGCGGAGATCGGTCTCGCGGACCGCATTTTTACAAGGGTAGGCGCGAGCGACGACCTTTCGCGCGGGCAGAGCACCTTCATGGTGGAGATGTGCGAAACCGCGAACATCACGAACAACGCCACCGCGCGCTCGCTGGTGATCTTAGACGAGATCGGCCGCGGCACTTCGACCTTCGACGGCCTCTCCATCGCGTGGAGCGTCGCCGAGTATCTGCACGACGAAATTCAGGCGCGCACGCTCTTCGCCACGCACTACCACGAGCTCACCGACCTCGCCCGCACCCGCGCCGGCGTGCGGAACTACAACGTCGCCGTGCGCGAATGGAACGAGCAGATCATCTTCCTGCGCAAAATCATCCCTGGCGGCGCGGACAAAAGCTACGGCATCCAGGTCGCGCGTCTCGCCGGCCTGCCACCCTCGATCCTCGCCCGCGCCAAGGAAATCCTCGCGAACCTCGAAGGCTCCGAACTCAACGCCGAAGGCCGCCCCAAGCTCGCCGAAACCGCCCCCGACTTTCCTCCCCGCCCCGCTAAACGCCGCACCATTGCCGTGCCGCCATCCACCGAGCCGCGCCCGCAGATGACGCTGTTTTGAGGCGGGTGGCTCGCTTCACAATAGTCACTGTCGAAATACTATCCGGGTTACTGCGCTCGAAGCATGGGCATCCTTTTGCATGCTTTTAGATTTTCTGCATTTCTGTTGCTCACTCACTTTTGTGAGTGAATGATTCTAACTGAAGCCGCACCACCGAAACACCCTCCGCTTTGGAGGCTTAAGGACCGAAAGGTTCTAGGTGATGCGGCTTTTTTGCTTACGCGGTCCGCGGCTGCCAGTCCCACACCGCGGCACGGGTGACCAACCCCAGCCTTTCAGCGCACTCCCGCACCCGCACTTTGCGCTCTCCCGACGCGTGCCCCATGAGGTTATTCGCACAGCCGGTGAAGAGGTCAGCCACTTGCAGGAGGTCATCCCGCTTGGAATCCAGCGGCTCCACCTTTTTCAGCACGCAACGTCCCGCCTCCAGGTTCACTTCGGTGCGCAAGTATTCCAGGAAGTTATCTTCCTTCATACGGGCCTTGCGGTCGCTAAACATGAGCGCGCGCTCCACTCCTGCACAGCGATGTTGGAGCAGGAGCTTCGTGAAGAAATTGTAGGCCAAATGGCGCTTGCCGCCACAAAGGGTGATGTCGAGCCGCGTGTAACGCACAAGGATCGCGTGAAATTCAAAGAGCCTAGTGAGCTGCGCCAGCTCAGCGAAACCGCGCCCATAAACTGCTTCACGCAAGGCGGACATATCGCTGAAGTGCAGCTCGTTCTGAAAATGGTAGTGATCACGAACTCGGCGCACAGCTTCGCGCAAAGGTTCAGGATCGCGCACCTTTAGAAGGCCAACGAGGAAATCACCATGCGCGCGGCACGGATCGCCACTCTCGTCTTGATAGAGAAAGTGGAAGGGCAGAAGCACCTGATGCTTACGTGATGTGTGTTCCAGCGGTTGTTGTCCGCATGTTCGCCAGCACGATTCGTCCTTTTGAAAATCCTATTTTTATCCCGCCTCACCCCGGAATTCCCGCCAGCATCTTCTCGTTCGTTGGGAACTTCTTCATGAAAAACAGCAGGCGCTCCATCGCTTCCATCGGGCGGTGACCGGCGAGGCCGCGGCGGATGACGCCGATCTTGTGCAGGTCGTCCGCAGGGATGAGCAGTTCTTCGCGGCGCGTGCCGCTTTGGAAGAGCTCCACCGCCGGGTAGATGCGCTGCTCGGAGATCTTGCGATCGAGCACGAGCTCCATGTTGCCGGTGCCTTTGAACTCCTGGAAAATGCGGTCGTCCATCATGCTGCCGGTCTCGATCAGCGCCGTGGCGATGATCGTCATGGAGCCGGCTTCTTCCGTGTTGCGCGCGCCGGCAAAGAGTTTGCGCGGGATTTCCATCGCGCGGTTGTCGAGGCCGCCGCTGCCGGTGCGACCGCCGCCGGCCATCGCGTTGTTGAAGGCGCGGCCGACGCGCGTGATCGAGTCGAGCAGCACAAAGACATCCTTGCCCGATTCCACGAGCCGCTTGGCGCGCTCGATAGCGAGCTGTGCGATGCGGGTGTGGCTTTTCACGTCCATGTCGTTCGAGCTGGCCATGACTTCGGCGCCGGGGACGCTGCGTTTGATGTCGGTCACTTCCTCCGGGCGCTCATCGACGAGCAGGATGATGAGCTTGATGTCGGGATGGTTCTTCACCAAGGCATCCGCGATGTGCTGGAGCAGCGTGGTCTTGCCGGTGCGCGGCGGCGCGACGATGAGGCCGCGCTGGCCTTTGCCGATCGGCGTGAAGAGATCGATAACCCGCGTCGTGTAACGCTCCGGCACCGTCTCCATCTTGATGCGCTCCATCGGGTTCACCACCGTGAGCTCATCGAAGGCAGGGAGAATGCGCGATTTTTCGGGATCGTCGCCGTTGATCTCCGTGAGCCTGTGCAATTGCGAGCCGCGTCCGCCGCGGCGCGTCTCGCCTTTGAGCCACTGGCCGTCGCGCAGATTGAAGCGGCGGACGGTTTCCGGCGTCACGAAAATGTCTGCCGGGCTTTGTGCAAAACTGCGCTTCGGG
>CAXSDZ010000199.1:1442-8886 GCA_964235505.1 uncultured Chthoniobacteraceae bacterium | reverse complement strand
AGCCAGGCAGGCGGCCACTTGTCGCTCCAATCGGTGGTGAAAGGCCTGGTGATCCTGGGCGCGGTCTATCTCGACGCGCGGCGCCGGCGCTGAGCTTGTTTTCGGAGTGCGGCAATCCAAAAGCTGGCGTTGTCAATGCCACGACGCGGCGCGCAGACTGCCCGCGTGAAAACACGCGCACTTTCCCTCCTCGCAGCAACCTTTGCCCTCGCCGCGCCGCACTGCCGCGCGGCGGAGGATGTGCCCTTCGCCGATTTCGAGGGCGGCGATTACGGTGCCTGGAAAGTGGAAGGGACAGCGTTTGGAACGGGTCCGGCGCGCGGCGGATTTGCGGACCAAATGCCCGTGGAAGGTTTCCGCGGAAAGGGTTTGGTCGATTCGTATCTAGGCCGCGACGAGAGCACGGGAAAGCTCACGTCGCCGGAGTTTCAGATCGGGCGGCGATTCATTTTCTTTCTCATCGGCGGCGGTGGATACGAGGGAAAGACGTGCATCAATTTGATCGTCGATGGCAAAGCGGTGCGCACGGCGGCTGGGCCAAATACACAGCCCGGCGGCAACGAGCGCCTCGCGCCGAGCGGCTGGGATGTGAGCGAGCTCGCGGGCAAAATGGCGCGGCTGGAAATCGTGGACGCGGCGACCGGCGGGTGGGGCCACATCAACGTGGACGACATCGCTTTCACTGACACGAAGCCGCCCCTCGCCGCGCGGCTGCTCCGAGACGTCGCGCGGGAGATCGCGGCGACGGAGCGATGGATGAACTTCCCGGTGAAGAACGGCGCGAAAAAGCGGACGGTGACACTGCGCGCGGAGGGGAAGGAAGTGCGGCATTTCGAAATCGAGCTCGCGGATGCGGAGCCGGATTGGTGGGCGCCGGTTGATCTCAGTGCGTGGGGTGGAAAGATGCTTTCTGTCTCGGTCAATGAGCTGCCGGACAATTCCCGTGGACTGGCGCAAGTGGCTGTGAGCGGCGAGCCGGCGGGGACGGAAAATCTCTACCGCGAAGCGCTGCGCCCGCAGTTCCATTTTTCCGCCAAACGCGGCTGGTTGAACGACCCGAACGGGATGGTTTTCTACAACGGCGAGTATCATCTCTTCTTTCAGCACAGCCCCTTTACGTGGGGCGACGGGCCGAAGTATTGGGGGCAGGCGGTGAGCCGCGACATGGTGCATTGGGAAGAAATCGGCGAGGCACTCGCGCCGGATGAGCTGGGTGCGATGTGGAGCGGGAGCGCGGCCGTCGATTGGAAAAACACGAGCGGCTTCGGCAAGGGCGGCAAGCCGCCGCTGGTGCTGATCTACACCGCGTCGGGGAACCCCTTCACGCAATGCATTGCCTACAGCACGGACGGGCGGACCTTTACCAAATACGCCGGAAACCCTGTGTTGAAGAACATCACGGGCGGAAACCGCGATCCGAAAATCTTCTGGCACGAGGGTTCGCAGCGCTGGGTGCTCGCGCTTTACGTGGAAAAGGAGAAGCACCACACGATCCACTTTTTCACCTCGCCGAACCTGCGCGAATGGACCTTCGCGAGCGTGACGGACGCCGGTCCGAACGGCGGCAATTTTCTCTTCGAGTGCCCCGACTTTTTCGAGCTGCCGCTGGATGGCGACGCGAAAAACACGCGCTGGATCCTGACCGCCGCGAACACGGAATACGCGGTCGGCACTTTCGATGGCACGAAGTTCACCGCCGAAACGCCGAAGCTGCCGGGACATCGCGGCGGAAAACCGAACGCGAAAAACTGGGACGAGTGGGGCTACTACGCGCCGCAGACTTTCAACGACGAGCCGCACGGCCGGCGCATCCAGATTGGCTGGTTCCAAACGCCGACGCCGGGGATGCCTTTCAATCAATCCATGAGCGTGCCGATGGAGCTACACTTGATGACAACGCCAGACGGTCTGCGGCTGACGTGGACGCCCGTGAAGGAGCTGGAAGCGCTGCGCGCGAAGTCGCACACCATCCCCGGTTTTGTGCTCCAGCCAGGGGCGGCAAATCCGCTCGGCGCAATCGCCGGAGAGTTGCTGGAAATCCGTGCGGAGTTCGAGCCAGGCGAGGCGGCGGAGGTGACGTTCAATGTGCGCGGCGTCCCCGTCACTTTCGACGCGGCAAAACAGGAGATCGTGGTGAACGGACGCCGCGCGCCCGCGCTGCTGCACGGCTCACGGCAGCGCGTGACGATCTACGCCGACCGCACCGGGCTAGAGGTCTTCACGAACGAAGGGCAGACCTTCGTGCCGATGCCGGTGAATTTGAAACCCGAGAATCTCTCGCTGGGCGTTTCCGCGAAAGGCGGCAGCTCAGCCTTCACCAAACTGGACGTGCATGAGCTCCGAAGCGCGTGGGCTCCGCGGGAGCGTTGAGAACCCGGCGCTCTGCCTTCGACGGGGGAAAACAGCGCAGTTTCGCAGGAGCAAAAAAAAGCAAAAGCGGCGAGCATCCTTGCCCCTGCGTGCCAGCGCGTCAGCCGTCGAAATCGCGGATGAAGACACGCGGCACGAGCCGGATGCCCCAGACGAGCGCCGCAGCGATGCAGAGCAGCGCCGCGTAGATGAGATGCACATTCCGCCCGGCAGCCGGAATGAAATCCGCCGCCACGCGTGTGGCCATGCCGACGAGCAGCAGCGCGCCGGTGACTTTCATGAAAAGGAGCGGCTGCTTGCAAAGATGAAGCTGACCGCTGTGACCGAGCATCACGCGAGCGGCCACGGCAAGGACCGTGAGCATAAAGCCGCCGATAAAAACGAGGTGCAGCCCAGCGACGCGATACGCGGGGAAAAAGGCCGGCCACAGCAGCCCAACGAGCAGCAAATGGGCGGCTCCGCGGACACATTGGCCCAGAAGCGGCACGGGCGTGCGCCGCAGCAGGGCTGGCATCTGCGTGGCGACATGGCTGGCAGCCGCGAGGAAGCGCAGCGCCCCCGCCGCACGGACAAAGCCCGCGCTTTCCACCGCAAAGGAGACGAGCACCGCCGCGCCCACCGCGGTGGCAAGAAGGGCCTTGCGCTTCCACTCAGGCGCCGGCAGGCGCAGCTCCGCGAGCGGCTCACCGGGAGGCTCACCCAAAAAGCGCGGAAACAGAAACACGCCAACGCCGAGAATGGGCAGCAGCACAAAGCCTTGGGTCAACGCGAGCATGCCAAACGCGTAGAGCCGCGGTCCCGCGCCGAGGGCAGTCGTGATCGCCATCGTCGCGGCTCCCGCGAAGCCGCAGAGCAGCCCGCCGACGACAAGCACGAACTCCGGCGGCGGCAGGTCGCGGCGTGCAAAGCACCGGCGGCTGAGGATCAGCAGCAGCATAGCAATTTCCGCACAGAAGAGCGCATCGCCAGGCACGGGACGGCTCGCGAGATGAGCCGCCATATTCCCGACGTGCAGGGCGAGCAGGGCGCAGAGCTCCACCGCAGTGAACCGCGCCGCCGAAAGCAGCCTCGGCCCCGCAGTGCCGAGGAAGCCCAAGATGAAGGCTGCCATGAACCCCTCGATCATCACCCGCGCATGCATCAGCCCGGGGTATCCCGGCAGCGCGCCCCAAAAGAAGAGTGGCCAAAGCGCCAGCCCGATGACTCCATCCGCCAGCCCGAGAGGGAAGAAAACGCGGAACGGATCCTCGCAGCACATCGAAAGAAAAGTGCGACGCTCGGGTTTCATCTCAGCAGGGATCATGACTGGGAAGACGGGGGCTTCGCTCGGCTATTTGCGCTTCATGCGAAAGCCCCATGTGCTCGCCCATGCGAGCGGGTGCGGCGGTCGATCTCGCTGGCGAAAGTGACACGACGAAAAAGCTCTGCGGCCTCGCCAACATGGGCGTTGTCTTCGAATTCAAAAGTCTGTCCCGAGCGCCCCACGCTGAACGAAGGGGAGCCGTTCAAACGCATCGCATTGGGTTAATCTGCCTGCTCTAACGGCCAGGCGCTCTGGTGACCCTCGACCTTAAATCTCGATCGCACGCCCTTCCTCATGCGAGCGAAGAGCGGCGGCGAAGAGCCGATGGGCGAGGACTGCTTCGTCCGGCGTGGCGCAGCCAAAGCGGTCGCCGAGCTGCCCCTCGCGCTCCGCGCAAAAGGCGGCCCACATCTGGAGAAAGGAGTCGGGAAAACCCGCTTCAAAAATGCCGCCGGTAATGACCGGAAAGCCGCTCGCGCCCTGGCCGATGTCGGTGCGTTCCCAGACTTGCTCGCCGCTTTTCCGGCGCTCGAAATGCCACAGCGTTTTCGGCTCTTTCGTGGAAAAGCGCACGCCGCGCTCAGTGCCGAGCACCTCGATGAACCACGTGTTCATCTCGCCGGGCGCGAGGCGCTTCGTCTCGATGCGCATCGGCACGTCGCTGCCGTTGATCGGCACGTCGCAATGCAGCAGCGCGTTGTCCCACGTGTCGCATGCAGCCATGCCGCCGCGGCCGTCCGGGCGCTCGGGGAAGATCTTCTGGAGCTGCGCGAAGACGCGGCGCGGACGGTAGCCGAGCCGGAAGGGGAGATGCACGGTGTGCATGCCGAGGTCGCCCATCACTCCGATCTCGCCGCAGAATTGGTTCTGCCGTTTCCAATTGATCGGTTTGGTCGGATCGAGGTCGCTGGAGTGACAGAAGCCGGACCGGATTTCCAGCACGTGCCCGAGGTCCGCGGTGCGCAGGAATTTCCACACGCGCTGCGCTGCGGGCAGAAATGGGAACTCGGAGGAGCAGCGCACAAAACGCCCAAGCTCCCCCGCCGTGTCGCGGATGCGCTGCGCGGCTGCGAGGTCGATGCCGAAAGGCTTTTCCGCGAGGAGATCTTTGCCCGCGCGAAGCACGTCGAGGTAGAGCCCTTCATGCAAGTGGTGCGGCACGGCGACATAGACCACGTCCACATCCGCGCTGCGCAGCAACTCTGCCGAATCGCCCGTGAGCAGCCGCACGGTGGGAATCTGCCGGAACCACTCGCGCACGGGCTCTTGCACGTCGCACACCGCGGTGAGCTCCAGCCGCACGGGAAAATCGGCCAACGCAAACCAACGCCCAATCGCGCTCGCGACTTCGCGTCCCATAAGGCCGCCGCCGATGATGCCGAGCTTCATGGATTTCGGGATTTCGGGATTCCCGGATTCCGGGATTTGGTGCGGGGCGGCACTAAGCGTGAAGTTCGGCGTCGGGTGTGGCGTTTTACAGGCATTTTGTGGCGGAGGGTGCTGTGGGCAGATGAAAAAATGGCGAGCAGTTCATTGGATTCATCGAGCAAAGGCTGCACGCGCTTCGACTTCAGCAATGCGCCTTCGATGATGAGTTCCAGCCAGTAGCCGCTTTCGTCGGATTCCTCTACCACCACACCAAGTTTCGCCACGAACTCCGCATCCGACCGCGCGCGGCAGGCAGCGCGATAGTTCGCTCCGAATGCGGTGCCGCTGCGCACCAGTTGGTTTCCGATAGCCTGCCCGCTGCTGCGCCGCGGCAGCGCATCGACCAGCTTTATTACTCGCAGCGCGAACGCCTTTGTCCTCGCCCGCAATTCTTCTTTGGTCATGGCGCGTCTGCTTCCTAAATCCCGGATTCCCGGATTCCCGAAATCCCGGAATTCCCAATCAGCTTGGCCGCCTCCGCCGCGCTCGCGCCTTCATGCACGATCGACATCAGCGCGCGCGTCATGCCCGCGGGATCGTGGTGCTGGATGATGTTGCGGCCATAGACGATGCCCGCTGCGCCTTGGGCGATGAGCTTCTCGGTGCGCGCGAGGATTTCCGCGTCCGGCGCTTTGCCTCCGCCGCGGACGAGCACCGGGATGTGGCCCGCGATCTCGACGACTTTGTGATAAACGCCCGTGTCGTCCGTGGGGTCGGCCTTGATGATGTCGGCGCCGAGTTCCACCGCCTGTCGCACGAGCGGCACGATCTTCTCCAGATCGCCATCGACCATGTAGCCGCCGGCTTCCGCGTTCGGGCGGAAGACCAGCGGCTCGATCATCAGCGGCATCGCCCAGCGGTCACACTCGGGCTTCAGCGCACAGATATTTTCGATGCACTGCTCGGTCACTTCCGGCTCGCCGGGGATTTGGAAAAGGTTCACGACCACGCATGCCGCATCGAGCCGCAACGCCTGCTCCACGGCGTTGCCGATGATGCGGGAGAAAAGCCTCCGCGGCAGCTCGCGGCCATACACATTTGCCACGTCGGTGCGGAGCACGAGCGCGGGCTTTTGCTTGCCCGGGATCGACTGGAGCAGCGCGGCCTGGCCGATGGTAAGCTGGATCGCATCGGGTGCGGCGGCGACCAGCGCGGCCACGGAGCGGGCGAGGTTTTCGATCCCGGATAGGAAAGCGCGCTCATTGAAAAATCCGTGGTCGATCGCCACGTCGAAGCAGCGGCGGGAGCGGTGGTGGAAGAGGCGATTGAGTCGAAATTCTTTCATACCGGAAGGCGCGCAGAGTCGGAAGAAGAGGCGGGGGACTGCAAGGCGCAAACATCCGGCACACGCCTGCGCATGGGTTCATGAGAGCGGTTTAACTAATCCTGGCCGTTCTGCTCTTCGTCTTTTCCATCTTCATCCTCATCTCGTCTCCATCAGAGAAAGACGAAGATGAAGAAAAAGACGAAGAGAGCTGCGAACGGCCCCAGCTTTGTTGAACCCGCTCTAGGCACGGGGACTACGGGGTCGAAATGGAACTTGCTGCCCCCGAGTTCTGCCCCGTGTTCGCCGTGCTCCCCGTGGCTGGCTTCTCCCGTTTCCGCCGCAGGCCGCGAGTTTGCGCCTTGCGCCGCAGACTGGGAGCTTCAACGCTCGCCCCATGCTTTCCTCCCGCGTTCTGCTTTGCCTTTTCGCACCACTCACCGCCGCCTTTGCCATGGCCGAGACTTTCCCTGAACCCGCGCAGCTTCCGCCCCAGCTGCAGTTTCCCGACCCGCTGGTCCTGCGCTCGGGTGAGCGGGTGAGCACGCCTGAGCAGTGGCGGCAGGCGCGCGTGCCGGAGCTGCGGGAGCTCGTGCAGCACTACGAATACGGCACGCTGCCAGCGACTCCGCCCGCGGTGGAGGCGAAGATCGAGCGCGAGGACAAAGCGGCCTTTGGCGGCAAGGCGACGCTGCGCGAAGTGACGCTCACGTGGGGCATGCCGGACATGGCGATCCACCTGCTGCTCGTCGTGCCGAACCAGCGCGAAAAGCCCGTGCCGGTGTTTCTCGGGCTCAACTTCACCGGCAATCACACGGTGGTTGCCGACCCGCAGGTGCGTGTCTCACCGGTGCGGGTGGCAAAGCCAGGTGCAAAGCCCGGGAGCGGAGATGCGGAGCAGGATCGCGGCAAGCACCTCGATACATGGTGCATCGAGGAATCGATCGATCACGGCTATGCGGTGGCGACTTTCTTCAATGGCGACGTCGTGCCGGACGACGCCGCGCTCGCGGAGGAGGTGTTGCGAAAGCTGCGCGGGACCGATGCGACGGAGCGCGGGCCGAGCGACACCGGCACGA
>CAXSDZ010000199.1:0-1432 GCA_964235505.1 uncultured Chthoniobacteraceae bacterium | reverse complement strand
CCTCATGCGCGCGGTGGATCATGTCGTGACACTGCCAGAGCTCGATCCGAAGCGCATCGCCGTCGTCGGCCACTCGCGCAACGGCAAGACCGCGCTGCTCGCCGCCGCGTTCGATGAGCGGATCGCGCTCGCCATTCCCAGCCAGGCCGGCTGCGGCGGGACAGCGCCGTGCCGCGTCGCGCCGGAGCTGGCGGCAAAGCAGGGAAACGGCCGCCCAGTCGCGGAAACGGTGGCGGTGATCACGAAAAACTTTCCGCATTGGTTCTGCGGAAATTTCGCGCAGTTCAGCGAAGCGCCGGAGCGGCTGCCCTTCGATCAGCACGCATTGGTTGCGCTTTGCGCGCCGCGTCCCGTGCTTGTTTCCTGCGCAGTGGAGGATCGCTGGGCAAATCCCGCGGGGCAGTTTGCCATGGAGCAACAAGCGGACGCGGTGTATCGGCTGATAGCTGGGGATGGAGTCGGCGCGACCGCTATGCCGGAGGTGAGCACCCTCCTGCCAAGCCGCCTCGGCTACTTCATTCGCCCCGGCGCGCACTCGATGAACAAGACCGACTGGACCGCGTGGCGGGAATACGCGGATCGCTGGATGCGGTAATGCCGAACGGGACGCGCATGGCGCGGGTAGGTCGCGCTTGCCCCATCCGGCGAACGTGGCTTTCTTGCGATGAAACCACCCGACCATGAGCGCCCTGCCACGCTGCGATTTTCTAAGTCCTCACGAATACCTGCAACAGGAGCGTGCAGCGGAGTCGCGCAGTGAATACTGGAACGGCTTCGTCGAGGCGATGGCGGGTGCCTCTTTCGAGCACAACGTCATCAAACATAATATCGAGCGCCTGCTCGGAAACCAACTCGCCCATCGACCGTGTTTTGTCTTCTCGTCCGACATGAAAGTTCGCATCGAGCGCGCGAACCTTTTTCGCTACCCGGACGTGTCTGTGGTCTGTGGGCCGGTGGCTTTTTACGACGACGAGCGGGATGTCTATACCAATCCTGCGTTGATCGTCGAAGTGCTCTCCATCAGCACCGGGTCGCGGGATCGAAAGACAAAATTTGCCCTGTATCGTTTGATCGAATCCTTCAGCGAATACCTCCTCGTGGCGCAGCATCGGCAGGAGGTCGAGTTGCATCGCAAGCTGCCCGATGGCCGGTGGACCTCCGCGACTTACACCGCCTCCAGCGATGTCCTCACGTTGGAATCGGTGAACTGCACGCTGCGGCTGGGCGATCTCTACGCGAAGGTGGAACTGCCGGCGGGGGTCTGACTGCGGAAGCGAGCGGCAACAAACGTCTGATCGCGCGAAGTGATTGTCTGAACGCAAAAAGGCACGCCCGTTTCCGCGGGCGCGCCTTTAGTCTGGAACGGCGGAAGGCTACGAGCCTATCCGAATCCCCGGGCGCCTTGCTCTTCGTCTGTTTCTTCATCTTCATC
>CAXSDZ010000198.1:7598-9071 GCA_964235505.1 uncultured Chthoniobacteraceae bacterium | reverse complement strand
GCCGATCGGCAAGACCTTCGCGCCCGTCCGCGAGCAGCTCCAGCGGCAGGCAGATGTGCCCCGCCGCGCGCCACGCGCTCGCCATTTGCGCTGCGTGCTCCAGCTCCGCATCCGGCCCGCCGTGGAGCCGCGCCATGAGCTTCGCAAACTGCACGTCCAGCGCGCCCGGCACGATCGCCTCCTCCGCGCGCGGCGTGCGCTCCGGCAGCGGGAGAAAGCCAAGCGGCAGCTCGGCGAGCGAGTGGTCCGCGCTGGGCGAAGGCGGGCGGCGGGAGCGTTTCATGGGAAGTTAGCGCGTCTTTATTTCGGACCGGCGAGCAGGCGATCGAGCGCGAAAAGCGTCCCGGTTTCCACCCGCTCGAAATGCACGCCGAGCTCCGGCTGCGCCGGGTCGATGCCGCGCAAAAACAGATACGCCGCGCCGCCGAGATGCCACGCGGGATCGTAGCGCCCACCGAGCCGCGCGCGCAGGTAGCGGTGCAGCGCCACGGTGTAGAGATGCATCTGCAGGCGGTAGCAATGCGCGGCCATCGTCGCGGCGAGCGCGCGCGGCGTGTAGGCCGCGGTGGAATCGCCGAGCCGGTTCGACTTCCAATCGACGAGGTAGAAGCGGCCATCGTGCTCGAACACGAGATCGATGAAGCCCTTCAGCCAGCCGCGGCACGGCTCGAAATCCAGCCGGCCCGCGAGCTCCGCGCCGAGCAGCGTCCCGAGCGCGTGCGGCTCCAGCCGATGCGCGGGCAGGTAAAACTCCAGCTCGGAAAGCCGCGCGCCGGACCCGATTTGCGCGAGCGCGCAACCCGCCGGAAGCGGCGCGGCCAGCGTGCGCCGCACACACCCGGACACCGCGCCGACCCACTGCTCCACGTCGAAGCCAAACGCCACGAGCTTCTCCCGCACGAGCCCCTCGACCGCGCGCGGATCGGTGAAATCCAGCTCCTCGAAAATCGCGTGCAGGCAGACGCCGGCACGCAGGCCGGAGGGAAAGGCGTGGATGCTGCCGGCTGCGCGGTCGGTCGCATCGGTGAGCGGCGATGCGTCCGCCGGCCCCGCTTCCTCGCGTCCGCGCTCGGGTGTTTCCGCTTCGCCGCGGCCGGTGAGCGACGAGAAACTCGTCACCCGCCAGCGCCGATCGATCTTCCCCTCGAAGCGCCGCGCGCGCGACATATCCGCTTCAACTTCCGCTTCCACGCGAGCGCGCCCTGAGATGTCAGCGGCATTCCCCGCATCCGCCAAATCCACGATCTCGATCGAGCCTTCCGATGAAACGGCGAGCGCTTCCAGATCGGCGCGCCAAGCCGCGGGCGTCAGCGCTTTCATGTGCGCCCCGAGCGAGGTGGGAACATGCGCGTCGCCCGCTGGCACCACGTGCAAGAGAGATGCCGCCGCCGATCGACCGCTCCCCTTGAACCGGCCCCACACGATCTCGCACCGGGAGCGCGCGCGGGTCAGCGCCACATAAAGCAGCCGCAC
>CAXSDZ010000198.1:0-7588 GCA_964235505.1 uncultured Chthoniobacteraceae bacterium | reverse complement strand
ACGTCTTCCGCCAGCGCTTCGGAAGCGGCGAGCCGCAGACCTTCCGCCTGCCGCGGCGAGCCGAGGTCGAGCGTGAGCGCATCCTCCGCGTCGGGATCGTGAAAGCGCAGGTGCTGCTTGTCGCCCGCGTCGGCGCGCTCCCAGGCAAAAGGGAGCAGCACGATCGGAAACTCCAGCCCTTTGCTTTTGTGCACCGTCACGATCCGCACGGCGTCGCCCTCGCGCTCAGGCCGCTGCTCGTGTCCCGCCGCCGCCGCCTCGCCGCTGCCGATGCGCTCGGCGAGCCAGCCGACGGCGCCGCGCGGGCTCAGCCGGCCCGCGGCGCACGCGCCCTGCACGAGCTCGGCGAGGTGGAGCAAGTTCGTGAGCCGCCGCGCGCCATCGGGCCGCGCGAGCAGGCGGGCGCGCACTTTTTCCTCCCGCAGCAGCCGGCGAAAGGCGGGCAGAAAACCGCGCGCCAGCCACGCGTCGTGGCAGCGGCGAAAGCGCAGCAGCCGCTCTTCCCACGCGCGCTCGTCCTCCCGCAGCGCGTGGAGCGCCGGGGCGGAAACGCCGAGCAGATCGGTCCACAGCGCCGCGCGCAGCCGCCCCTCGTCGCCCGGCGCTGCAACCGCCGCGAGCACCGCGAGCACTTCCCCGGCATCGCGCGAGCGGAAGACGCTCCCGGTGGTCAGCAGCACGCTCGGGATTTCCAGCGCACCGAGCGCCGCCTGCGCGCGTTGCGCCTGCTCATTCGTCGCAGTGAGGATGGCGAAGTCGCCAGGCGTCACGCGGCGCTCGCCGAGCCGCGCCTCCGGGTCCGCGAGCAGCTCGGCCACACGCGCGGCCGTGGCGTCGGCGAGCTGCTGGCGCGCTTCGCCCATCGGCGTTCCTTCGTCGCCGCTCCAAACCGAGATGCGCAGCGGCGCCGAGCAACCTGCGGCGGACAGCGCTTCGCTCGCGCGCTCCTCGCACGAGCGCACTGCCGCAAAGGGAATCCGCTCGAAGACAAACGGACGAGGTTGCCGAGAAAAAAGGTGGTTCACCGCCGCCACCAGCGTCGGCTCCGCGCGGAAGTTCACCGGCAGCGTATAGGCCCGCGCGGCACGCGCTTTCGCCTGCAAATACGTGAAAACATCCGCGCTGCGAAAGCCGTAGATTGCCTGCTTCGGATCGCCGATGAGGAAGAGCCAGGCGCGCGGTTCGCCGCTGCCAAAGATGCGGTGGAAGATGGCGTCCTGCACCGCGTCGGTGTCTTGGAATTCATCGATCAGTGCGGCGCGGAACCGCGCACGGATCGACTCCGCGAGCGCGTCGCCGCCTTCCCCGCAAAGTCCGCTGTGCAGGCGGGTGAGCAGGTCGCCGAAAGAGACGAAGTTTTGCTGTGCCTTGCGCCGCGCGAGCTCCGCGCCGGCCCAGCGCAGGAAGTCGTGGCGCAGCGCGAGCTCGAAGCGTCCGGTGAGCGCGACGAGCTCCTCGCAGCCATCGAAGAACGCGTGCTGCGGCGCGACGTGCTTTGCGCGGGTGAACTTTTCCACGTTGGAGCGCGTGAAGTATTCGAGCGCTCCGAAACCTTCCGTGGAGGCGTGCTCCGAGCCGAGGCAGGTGCCGGCGGCAGCAAGGATCGGCTCCATCTTCGCGGGATCGCCGAGCGTGTTTTTCGCCCACTGGTGATCGCGCAGAAAGTGCCGCGCGATGTTTTGGTGCTCCGCCTTCCAGCACGCGCGCAGCCGCTCAAAAGTGAGCGCAAGCTCCCGGCGCACCTCCGCCAGCTCATCATCGATCGCGGTTGGGAGGATCGTCGCGAGCGGATGTTGAAGGCGGATTTTCAGCAATTGCGTGAGCGCTTCCAGCCCGATGCCATGCGTCATCGCGGCCAGCGCGAGGCACTCCGGGCACTCGTAAAACTCGCGCCGCCAGTAGTCGCGCACGACTTCGCGCACGAGCTCGATTTCATCCGGCAGCAGCGCCGGCTCCCACGCGGAGCCGCTGTCAAAGGCGCTCTCCTGCAGCGTCCGCTGGCAAAAGGAATGGATCGTGTGGATGGCGGCTTCGTCGAAATCGCGCAGCGCCGCGGCGAGGCGGCTGCGCAGCTCGGCGCGCCGCTCCGCATAGCGCGCGAGCAGGCCGCGGATGAAGGGGTCCGCCGCTTCACCGCTCGCAAAGGCATCGTGCGCTTCCCGCAATCGCCGGCGGATGCGCGCGCGCAGCTCGGCGGTCGCAGGCACGGTGTAGGTGGTGACGAGGATCTCGCGCACCGCGAGCCCGTGCTCCACGATGAGCCGCAGAAAGAGCGCCGCGATGGTGAACGTCTTGCCCGTCCCGGCGCTCGCCTCGATGAGCGTGGTGCCGCGTTCCAGCGGCGTCGCGAGCGCATCGAACTCGCGCGGCAGCGTTTCCGGCGCGGCGCTCATTTCGGCAGTTCTCCGGTGGCGTGATCGAACATCGGCTGACAAATCCGCAGCGCCAGCTCCTGCCATTGCTCATCGAGCGGATCGGCGGCGTGGCGAAAGCAAAGCTCGTCCCACTGGTCCGCGGACTCCTTCTTCAGCCACTTCGCGCGCGCCATTTCCAGCGGTGTTTTCTTTGCCTCCGGCAAAGGGCGCAGCGTGCGCGCGGCAAACTCAAATGAAGTCGCCGCGAAGAACGGCAGCGGCGCGCGCAGGCCGCGGTGGAAGAGCGCGAGCAAATCGCCAAGCAGCGCAGACGCGTCCTCGACGGGGCGGAAAATGACGCGGGCATCCGTGGCAAAAAGACGCGTCTCGCGCGGGGAGTCGCCGCGCGGCGGAGCGGCGTTGCGAGCGAGGTGCGCGATCCAGGCGGAGAGGTAATCGCGCGCCTTCACCTGCCAGCCGCTCACGCGCACGAGGCCGGCGGGATGGATGCCGGCGAGGGTGCCGCGAAGCTGCCATTCGCCAATTGCAAACTCGATCGTTTGCGGCGCGAGAGCGGGTCCGCCGCGCTCCGCCAGGACCCGCGCGATCATCGGGCGCAGCTCGCCGCAGAGCGCGTGAAAGGCGGACTCGCCCGCGTGCCCGGCGGGCAGCAGACCCGACGCGCGCGCGAGTGGCAGCGACTCCGCGCCTTCGCCGCCTGCGAGGAGCCGCTCGGCGAGCTCGTGTTGCAGGCGCCAGCGGGAAAGGCCGTCCAGCGCCATCGGCTCGCAATCGTCCGCGGGCGTTTCCTCATCCGGCAGCCGCAAGCCGAGGCGATGGCGGAGGAAAAAGCGGGCCGGGTGGATGAAGAAATCCGCGAGCCGGGCGAGGTCCACGCGATGCCACTCTGCCTCCGGTTCGGGCAGCGGCGCACCGATGCCGGGAGCGCTGAAGGGACGTGGCGCGAGGCTCGCGCGCGCGGCGTCGGCGTTCTCCGAGGAATAGGAAAACAGGCCGGCGCTGCCGTCGAAATACGCCGGGGCGAAGGCATGGAGGCGATGGGAGATCACCGCACTTTCAGGCGCGGCGGACGGGCTTCCCATGTAGTCGAGCAGCTCCGTGACGACCACCGATGGCGCGGCGAGCGCGCCGTCTTTTTGCGAAGGCGTGCAGGAGGAAAGGTAGAGCACCTCGCGCGCGGCGAGCAGGTGATCGAGAAAGAGCTGCCGGTCTTCATCGCGCCGCGAAAAGTCGCCGGAGCGCGGGTCGCCCGCGAGCAGATCGAAGCCGGAGGCAGCGTCGCGGCGCGGAAAGGCGCCGTCATTCATGCCGAGCAGGCAGACGACGCGGAAGGGGAGCGCGCGCCCGGGTTGCAGCGTGCAAAACGTGACTGCTCCGGCAAGGAAACCAGAGCCGGCGGCAGTCTCTGCGAATGTCTCCGCGAGATGCGCGCGGACCGCCGCGAAAGGCACGGGCGCGGGGAAATGCGCGGCCCGGCTCGCGAGCGCGGCGAGCACGGCGCGGACTTCCGCCAGCGCGTCGGTCCATTCGTCTTCCGCCGAGCAAAACGCATCGAGCACGCCGCGCAGCGCCTCCGCCCAGGCGTCCGGCGCGCGGTCCGCGGAGAGCGCCGGGATAAGCGTGAAAAGCTTGTCCGCGAAATCGGCGAACTCTCCGAGCGCGAGGGCGAGGCTGCCTTCCACCTCCGGCACCGGCAGCAGCCCGGCGAAAAGCTGCGCGCCATCGCCGGGCAGCGCGTAGCCGAGCAGCAGCCGGTCGAGCCCGGCGCGCCACGTGTTTTGCTCAAAGCTCGGAAGGTCGAGCGAGGCGCGGTGCGCGCCATCGATGCCCCAGCGAATGCCGCTCCGCTCGACCCAGGTGCGCACGCGATCGAGGTCGTCTTCGGAAAGGGCGAATCGCCGCCGGACCGGCTCCAGCTCAAGGATTGCGAGCACCGCGGCGGCGGGAAAACGCGTGCCGTGCAGCGCCAGAATCTCGAGCAACGCATGCGCCGGGGCATTCCCGGAGCGCACGCTGCGATCGGCGATGGTGTAGGGGATGTGGGTGGCTTCCTCCTCCGGCGCGCCGAAGACGGCATCGATCAGCGGCGCGTAGAGTTCGACATCCGGCAGCGCGACGAGGATGTCGCGCGGGGCGAGATCGGGGAGGCGCTCCAGCAGATCGAGCAGGCGATCGTGCAGCACCTCGAGCTCGCGCAGCGGGCTGTGGCAGGAGTGGATTTGGAGCGAGGGGTCGTGGAGCGTGGAGCGTCGAGCGTCGAGCGTCCGTGCAGCGTCGCCTCCCAGACGCTCCACGCTCCACGCTCCACGCTCCACGCCGCCCCCTTCCCGCAAGTGAAACACGTCCGCCTGAATGCGCCCGAGCCGCGTCCCTTCACCCGGCGCGGTGAAATGCTCCGTGTAGGATTGCGCTTCCAGCTCCTGAACGGCGCTCACAAAGGCGCGGCCCGGCTTGCCCAGCGAGGCCAGCAGCGGATTGCCCGAGTCGAGGTGAAACGCGGAGGCGCCGCCGCCGCGCGCATCGTGCTTTTGCAGAAAGCGCTCCTGCTCGCGCGCGGACTGGATGTCGCCCCAATACTGGTCGCTTGGCTCCATCAGAAATAGGTGGAGCTCCAGGCAATGCGCCGCCACGCCGAGCAGATGCAGATGCGCGGGCGGCAGCGAGCCAAAGCCGAAGATCGCCACGCGCGGAGGAAGGCGCGGTAGGGCGACTTCCGCAGTTCGCACGCGTTCCTGCAAACGCCCGAGCAGCGCGGGCGGGTGTGCCATTTTGCGATCCCGGACGAGCTCGCGCCAGAGCCGCGCCGGCCAGTCTCCGGCCCTGCTTCCCGCCCACTCCAGCAGGAGCTCCGGGCGATGCTCGAGATGGCGCGCAAAGGCCGCGGCGATCCGGCGGGCGAGATCCCACGCGCGGCGTGGGGCAAGCTCGTCCGCGGCGTTGCCGAGGTAGCGCCGCAGGGCTTCGCTGCCGCGCCCTTCCGCGAGCTTTGGCAAGTGCGCGAGGATGCGCCAGACGAGCACTTCCTCCGCAAAGGGATCCTCCGCCGGAACCTCGGCGAATGCCGCCCGGAAGACCTCGTGCGTGAACTCGGCCGCCGACAGAAAGCGGCAGTTCATGACGATGCCGAGACGGCTCGCCAGCTCCAGGGAAAGCCAGCGCCCGACGCCCGCTTCCGGCACTACGATCAGCTCCGTCGCGAGCACGGAAGGCAGCGGCTCGCGCAGGAGCGCGCCGAGGGTGTCGGCGAGCGATTCGAGGCGATTGCTGCGGTGAAGATGCAGGCCGGGCATGTGCGGGGCGGACTATGCCGCAGCGGCGCGAAATGTCATCTTCCCAGCCGCGAAGCAGCGGCCGCTCAAGTCAACGCCGCTCCGCGGCTAACCGGGCACATTCCTCCGGTGAAAACAGAGCGCCCGCCGTCACCGTCACAGCCACTTCTTCCGATGGAAGATGTAGATCTGCACCGCCGCGATCAGCGCCATGAAAAGCATCACGCCCAGGTAGCCGTGCGGCAGATACAGCTCAGGCATGTTCAGCGGATACGGGCGACTCTCCGGCGGCCCCGGCGCGAAGTTCATCCCATACACGCCGGCGATGAAAGTGAGCGGGATGAAGATCGCGGAAATGACGGTCAGCACGCGCATCACTTCATTCGTCCGAATGCCGACGGCGGAAAGGTAGATATCCATGAGCCCGGACGTCACGTCGCGGTAGCTCTCGATGAAATCCATGATCTGGATCGTGTGATCGTAGCAGTCGCGCAGGAAGGTCTTGGTGTCGTCCGTGATCACGCCGGTGTTGTCGTGCATCAGCGCATTGATGAGGTCGCGCTTTGGCCACACGAAGCGGCGCAGTTGCGAGAGCGCGCGCTTGAGCGCGTGCAGGCGGTGCGCGCACTCCGGCGTCGGGTGCTCCAGCACTTCCTCCTCGAGATCCTCGATCAACTCGCCGACGGCTTCGAGCACCGGAAAAAGGTGGTCCACGATGGAGTCGAGCAGCGCATACGCGAGGTAGTCCGCCTTCAGCCTGCGGATGCGGCCCGTGCCGCCATTGCGCACGCGCTCGCGCACCGGATCGAAGACATCCGTGAGCGGCTCTTCCTGCACGGTGATGAGCATATTTGGGCAGACAAACATGCTGACCTGCTCGGCGCAAAGACGCAGCTCGTCGTCGCGATAAACCATGAGCGCCACGAGGAAAAGGTGCCCGTCGTAGTGGTCCACCTTTGGGCGCTGGCCTGTATTCAGCGCGTCTTCGAGCGCGAGGGGATGGAGGTGGTATTTCTCGCCCAGCGCGCGGAGCGCTTCCACATCGCCGAGGCCGTTCATTTCGATCCAGCGCATCTTGCCGTCGTCGCAGGCCAGGGGCAGCTCGGCGACGCTGGCGACGATGCGCTCTTCCATCCCGGCTTCGGAGTATTCCATCAGCTTGATCTCCGGCGGCACGGCGGGGCCGGAGTTGCGCGGGGAAAGCGTGGCCGGGGCGGAGCCGGGAGTGAAGTTGCGCGTGATCATGGTGGTTTTCGCAGGGTGGGGGGCGAGGGTTTCGATATTCAAGGTTCAACGTGGCCGGCTGGGATCCAGCGTGCTTGGAATGGCGACGGCTGTTTTCACCGCAGAGAGCGCAGAGGACGCAGAGGTGCAGATGGGACGAAGGAAAGAAGGAATGCCTTCCGCCTTGCTGCCGGGGGACGGGTGGAATATGCGAACGGCCATGGCGATGCGCGACCCGCGGCCCCTTGTTCTTTGCACCGTCATCGTGATCGCTGCCGGCTGGATGCTGGGGCGGAAACTCGGCGCGGCCGGGGCGGTTTTGAATCACCATCCGCTCGCGGTGTCGTCGCTGGCGCAGGGACTCGCCAACCCAGCGGTGGATGGGCTGCGCGAGCTCGCGGAGTCCAGCGCGCCATTTTCTGCGGAAGCGTTGCCGAGCGAAGCTGCGCGCATCGCCGCGCTGGAGGAGGGCAGCGGGAAACGGCGCGCCTTGCTCGCCCTTTTTGAGCGCACGGCTGGGGCGGATTTGCCGGGCCTGCTGGCAGCGCTCATGGCGAACGAAGGCAAAGACAAGCCGCTCGCGATGGCCCGCGCGGTCTTGCAGTGCTGGGCAGAGAAAGACCTCCCGGCCGCGCGCGCCCTGATGGCGGCGGCGGGCGCGGCCAACGGGTTCGAGGCGACGCTCACCACCGAGCGCGTGCAGGAGATCCCCGACTACGC
>CAXSDZ010000197.1:6311-9084 GCA_964235505.1 uncultured Chthoniobacteraceae bacterium | reverse complement strand
AGAGCTCTTCGCCAAGCCGCTGCTGCACATCGCCGCGCAGCGATTTCAGCACCTCCGCCGAGAGCTCCTCCGGCCGCAGCTTTCGTCCCGAGCTGGGGAAGGCGTATTCGTGGTCGGTGCCCATCTGCCGCTTGAATTCGATCGCGACGTCATCGACCGCTTTATCATCGCGGAGACGCCCTTTCGCACTTTCACCGATGTGCAATTCATCGCGCTTGTTGATGTAAACAGCGGAAGCCGTGATGTCCCGTTGGACATTGTCTTTGATGATCTCCGCCGACGTGCCGCGCAGCAGGGCGATGGCGCTGTTGGTGGTCCCGAGATCGATGCCGAAGTCTATCGTGGTGCGGCTCATGGTGGATCAGGGTTGAAGCGGGGTGCCGACGACAACTTCGCCGATTTGCAGGACGCGGCCTTGCAGCCGGATCGATGGGCGCAGCGTCTCGGTGATTTCTTCGCGGCTCAAGCCTGCGACCGGCTCAAACGAGACGACCTTCAGCGCCATGCCGGTGTCATAAGGCCGTCCCTCGGGATCATCGATCTCCAGCCCGAGCTGCCGCAGCGCATCAAGATTGGCATCCACATGCCGCGCCACGCGCTTCATCTCATCGCGCGTCTGGCGCGTGGCGGGATCGATCATCTTCTGCTGTGCCCGCCACGCATTCGTGGCGATGCTCGTCGCGATTTGCAGGATGGGGAGCGGGATGGCGATGGCATCCCCGGGCTGTGCTGCCGCGCGTTCGGTGGGCGCGGGTTCGGTCGCCGCAGTCGGGGGTTTCGGGCCGCCCAGCATATCCATCGCATGGCGGGCAGCGTCGGCGAGGAGGGAGGCGAGATGAGGGCCGCCTTGCGGCAGTTGGGGAGAGTTCATGGATGGGAGACGAGTTTAGAAATTGGCGGGCGTGACGGCGGTTTCGGAAAGATTGCCGCCGACCTGCTTGGTCAGCGTAAGTTCGTGGCCGGAGACGCGGTTGCCCTGGCGGGAAAAAGTGAGCGTCTCGTCCGCCTCTGCCGCGCGCGTCTGCGGCCCGAAGAGCAGCTTCCTTCCGAACCACTCGCGGCCCCACGCATAGCGCAGCCGGCACGTGCCCAGCGGCAGTTTGACCGTCACCGACTCGCCCTCGCGGATGAAAAACTCCATCACCGTGCGGCCGCTCGCCAGGTCGAGCACCTTCACCCAGTAGTGTCCGCCGCCCGCGGGCGTGTTGATCCGCAGCGGCACGATCCCGCTCTTGCTCTCGAAGTAGCGCTGCCCCGCGCCGGTTTGCAGCAGCGCGAGCGGCGGTGGGCTGAAGGGGATCGGCGTCGCCACCCTCGGCGTGCGCGCCGCCAAAGGTGTGGCGACCGGCATCGGGGTCGGGGCGAAGATTTCATCGAAGGTGCGCGTCCGCGTGCGCGGCGCGGGCGTCGCCGATTCGGCCGCGAGGAGGTCATCCCAAGCCGGGGCGCGGACTGGCGTCGGCGGGAGCGGCGGCACGTAGGAATATCGGCGCGGTGTCGCGCGGCTCGGGAGCACGTAGGGCGTGCTGCTATCCGACACGTAACGGTCGGGATCGAACTGGCCAGACTTCGAGCGGCTCGGGGCCGAGGCTGTCGTGCTGCCTTGCTTGTTGCATTGGCTGACGAGGGAGAGAAACCCGATCAAACCGATCCAAAAGATGCAGCCTGAGTATTCCTTTACGCCCGCCCAGCGCTGCTCGCCCCGCGCAGTTTTATTGCGGCCCAGCACCACCCGATCCTCCGCCAGCTTGGAGAGGAGTTCCTTGTCCAGCGGAGCCATCCGCGCCGCGAGCTTTCCCGCAGCTTCGACCAAGTCCTGCGCCTCCGTGAATGCCTTGCGCTCATTTGCGATCTCGATGGCCAAATTGCGGAGATAGAACGCCGCGTCGCGCAGGATTTGGTTGGTCTGCTCGGAGTTGCGCGCGGCACGCAGCGTCTGTGCGACGAGCGCCTCGATCGCGGCTCGCTTTGCGGCGGGGCTCTCGCCGGTCTTCGCCAGCGCATCGCAGCGCTCGTAGAAGAGACGCTGCGCCCCGAGCCATCCCAGCATCCGGGTGTCTTCCTCGAGCTGCTAGCGCAGCTCGGAGCCGCGCACCCGTTCGATCGCGAGCGCGGTGGCAGCGCGCGCGGTTTCGAGGTCTTTTTCTTCGTTGAAAGCCGCCAGCGCCAGCTCGCGCAGGGAGCTGGCGAGCTCATCCGCGCACGCCGCGGCGCTGCGGCTGCGGCCGCCGTCGCGCGCCTCGATCGCGGCGAGCGCCGGAAGCGCCAACGCCCGGACGCGGCGGAGTTTCGCCTTCGCCTTGCCGCCCTCCGCGATGATCCCCCGGAACACGGCGCGCAGCGGCTCGGCAGCGGCGATCTGGCGCACCTTTTCCAGCTCGCCCGCGAGCTCCGCGCGCGCTTCCTTCGAGACGGCGCAGGCCGCGGCGCGCTCCAGCAGCGCCGTGCTGCGCGTCCAGTCATCGGTCGCGCGCGCATAGCGCACCTGGCACCCCAGCGCCAGCCGCGCGGTCGCGTCGCCCAACTCGGCCCGTTCCGGGTGAGTGCCCGACAGGAAGAATCCGAGCAGACGCAGCGGCTCCTCCGCCGCGTCGAGCAGCGCGGCGGCGGTTTCCACAAGCGTCGCAGGCTTGCCGCGCGAGGCCGCTTCCGCACTTTCCAGCGCGCCATGCACGCGGCGGAGCTCCGGCGCGAGCAGCTCTTCAAACACTGCGCCATCCTCATCCAGCCACTCGTCGAGATCGATCGTTGCTTCCAGCCGGGCCGCATCCCC
>CAXSDZ010000197.1:3613-6301 GCA_964235505.1 uncultured Chthoniobacteraceae bacterium | reverse complement strand
CCAGGCGATCGCGTGGTAGCCCGCGAGGATGAAGAGCAAGGTGAGGAGCGTCGGCGCCACCGTCGGCAGCGCCTTCCTCCGCAGCGCCAGGTGCCCGAGCACTCGCGCGAAGAGCGGTGGCAGCGCAGCTCGCACGCGCCGCCCGAAGCCGGTGGTCACCCTTGGATCGTCGAACTCGCGGATACGCGCCGTCCACCGCGACCAGAGCACCTCGTCCTCCGCCACCGCGCGCCAGCGCGCCAGTGTCTCCTCCCACAAGTCCTCCGCCGTTTCACCCGCGCCTTCCACGCCTTGTGCCGCCGCTTCCTCCCACAGCAGCGCGCGGAGGAGATGGAAGACCGCAAGATTGTGCCGCGCGACGGCCGCCACCTCGCCCCGGCCGTTTTCATCGGCGCTCCAGACTTGGAAGGCATCGTCCTCTTCACCTCGCCGCAGGAGCTGCCAGCCTTCGTCTTCGCGCGCGCTTTTCGCCAAGGACCAGAACCAGAAAAATTCCTCCACCAGCCGCGCCTCGGGGTCGTCCAGCCGCCGCGCCGCTTCACGGAGGGCGGCGTAATCCGGCAGCGGTGCGGGTGCAAAGGCGTGGCCCAGCTCTTCATGCAGTTCACCCGCGGCATCGGCGTGCCTGAGATCTTCGACCCGGCGCTTGATCTCGCGCGGCGTCGCATCCGCCGCGAGCCCGAGCAGCCGGAAAGCGTGTCGCTCAAAAAACGCTGGCGCTGCCGCCGCGAGCAGGGCTGGGCTGTCTGTGAAAGCGGCCATCACATTGCCACGCCGCATCGCCAAAGACGGACGCGCCCCGCGTATTTCTCGCGAAAGGTCGGCCACTGGTTGAAGGCTTCCTCCATCAAGTCTGCCGCCTCCTGCAAAAGCCCGGCGGCGGCGAGGCGGAGCGCTCACTGCGCGGAATCCTCGCCTCGTTTCCAGTCCGGCGACGACGCTGGTCCGAGCTGCGATTTCCCGGCCGAGGAGACCTGCGCCGCGTCCGCTCTCTTGGTGGGCTTGGGTGCCCATGTCTCCAGCTGCGCGAGCAGCGCACGCGCGTCTTCAAACCGCCTTTCTGGCTCGCGCGCAAGACAGCGCATGACGAGTTCGTCGAGCCCGGCATCGACATCAAAATTGATCTCCGAAGGCCGCGGCGGCTCCGCACTCCAAACGTCGCGCGCCGACCAGCCGGCGTATGGGTCGATCTCGAAAGGAAGGCGATCGGTCAGCAGCAGATAAAGCGTGGCGCCCACGGCCCAGACGTCCGCCGCGGGCGAGTCGCGGCCTTCCGCGCCGAAAGCCTCCGGCGGCTTGAATGCGAGCGTGCCGGCGGCGCTCGCCAGCAGCGTCAGCGGGTTCACGCGCTTGGCCAGCCCGAAGTCGCTGAGGCGCGCCCGCAGCCCATCGGCTTCGTAGCCGACCAGAATGTTCGCCGGCTTGATGTCTCGATGGATGATCGGCGGCGTTTCCCCATGCGCCACCGCGAGCCCGCGGCAGACCTGCCGCATCACGCCCACTGCCATTTCCACGGGAATGAAGCGCTGCCCGTGCGACTGCCAGAACCGGCCCAGGCTGCCGCCGGAGACGAGTTCCATGGTGAAGAAGCCGCGCAATCCCGCGGGCGTCTCGAACACGTTCGCATCGAAGACGCGCACCACATTTGGGTGGCCAAGCCGGGAAAGGAGAATGGCTTTACCCAGCATCTCCTCGACCTCGCCCGGGGTCATGCCGCCGCGCTTGAAGACCTTCATCGCCTGTCGGCCGAGGAAGCGGTGGCGCACGCGATAAACCTCCGCAAACGCGCCTTCGCCAAGGAGCCTTTCGACCTCGTAGCTTTCACGAAGATGAGTGCCTGGGGTGAGCATCGACACGGCGGGAAGGTGGGTGGCGGAGAACTCTGATGATCCGCAAGAGCGAGTTTTCACACGCAGAATTTGACCAAACCAAAGCGCCGGAAACGATCGGGAGATCGGGCGGCGGTTGGACGCGAGGGCACCGGCAATCTGCTCCAGGCTCTGTCTCCAGCACATGCTTGTCGCGCCGATCTCCCGGGCGCTACGGTGTGCGCCGCGCCGGGAGCCCGCGCGGGTGAACAAAAAAAGCCTGCGCAAGCCGTGGCGCTTCCGTTTCCAAGCTTCCCTCCAAACTCCGACTGCCATGCGCCTGCGCATCTTCACCACCTCCCTCGCCGCCGCCCTCTGCCTGCCGATTCCTGCGCTCCGCGCCTGGGACGATACCGGGCACCAGGTCGTCGCCGCTATCGCGCGCTCGCAGCTCAGCGACAAGGCGCGCGCGAAGATCGATCGCCTTTTCCCGAGCGATCTGGACGCGCGCAAACACGTCATCTTTACTACGTCCCGCCGTCCGCCCACGCCGCAGGATCGCTATCCCAAGACCGTCTATAATCCCGTTACCGTCGCCTGCTGGATGGATGATCTGCGCGACAATTCCTATGACAAGCCGCTCGCCGAATGGCACTACGTCGATCGCCCTTTCTTCGACGAAGGCTTCGCACCGCGCCTCGCGATTCCCGACTTTCCGAATGCGCGGGAAAAGATCACCGAGAAGATCCACGAGCTGCGGCGGGCGCAGCTCGAAGCCGTCGGAGGAGTGAAGGCCAAGACGATGATCGGCCTGGGTGTCTACGATCGTGACGAGTCCAAGGCCTTCAAGGTCCTCATGCCGGGTTGCTCGTGGGCGGAG
>CAXSDZ010000197.1:0-3603 GCA_964235505.1 uncultured Chthoniobacteraceae bacterium | reverse complement strand
GAGGAGACCACCGAGAAGATCCACGAGCTGCGGCGGGCGCGGCGTTTTGACAAGGCGGATGACGAGCATCGCGAGGCGGAGACTGCTACTGCAGCCTACGCGGTCGCCGTGCTCGCGCACCTCATCGGTGACGTGCATCAGCCGCTCCATTGCGTGTCGCGCTACACCGCGGCACTGCCGAAAGGTGATCGCGGCGGGAACGAATTCCCAATCGCCGGCCCCGCTGGAGTGAGCAAGCTCCACGCTTACTGGGATGCGGCGGGCGGCCTTTTCGACTTTGAAAAACTCGGCCGCGAGTTCACCCAGCCGCAGCATCAGGAAGCGCTGGCGAAATCCGTGGCTCGCGTGCTGGAGCGCTGGAAACCCGAGGACCACCCGGAGTGGAGGAACTTCAATCCCGAAGAGTGGATCGAAGAAAGCTTCGCGCTCGCGAAAGCGGAGGTTTATCGCGGCATCACGGCCACCCGCGCGCCGGATGCAGCCTACAGCGCCAAAGCTCAGCAACTATGCGCCGAGCGTCTCGCGACCGCTGGCTTTCGCCTCGCGCTCATCTGGAATGCGGTGTTCGAGGAAGACTAGCCGACGCCCCGGCGCAGCATGCGCCGTGGTGGACGCAGGTTGCACTTGCGGAGCGCTCCTGCTTTCCATGCGGGCATGAACTCGATGTGCAGAGTCGGTCTGGGAAGTGTCTTGCTCGCCTGTGCGGCGCTCACCGCCGCCGGCCAGGAGAAAGCGCTGCCGCGGTATCTGGACATCGCCGCTGCCGAGCACGCCGGGGAGGCGGCGATCGTGACGGGGAAGGTCATCGCGGTGACGAAGTCGAAAAATGGAACGACGTATCTGAACTTCGGCGACCGCTTTCCGCGGCAGATTTTCAGCGCCGTGGTGTTGACGCGCGATGAGGCGGCGGTTGGCGATGTGAAGCAGTTCGAAGGGAAGGCCGTGACGGTCACGGGAAAGATCGAGCTTTCCCCGGACAAGAAGCCGCAGATCGTCCTGCGCGCTCCCGGACAGGTGGCGGTGGTGGCGGAAGCGGGAGCGGCGGGGGACACTGATTCGCCAGCGATGCCGGCGGACGCAAAGAAAGACGGCGCCACACCCGGCTCGCCTGCGCCTGGATCACCGGCGACTCCGCCCGCAGCGGCCCCGGCAGCGCCTGCCGCGGCTCAAAAGCAGCCGTCTGCGCCCGCGCGCAAGATCGCGCTCGCGGCTGGCTGGGACAGCCCCGCGCAGAGCGGAGAAATGACGCGCAAAGATCTCGCCACTGTCTTCGCCGGGCACGGCAAAGCGAGCGACGGCGCGGCGGGCGATGCCGCGATCCGCGTGTATGCGGACATCCCATATCTCGCGCCGCTGGCGGAGGCAAAGAAGCGGCTCAAACTGGAAGGCATGACATCAACCAAGACCAAAGTGACGTGCCCGGGTCTGCCGATCGGCTCCTTTTCAAGCAACTCGTTTTCCGGCGTTTTCGAGGGCGGCTACAACCGGCTCTGCCTCATCACGGACCTCGCGGATCAGCTCGTCAGCGTGCAATTTGTGGAGGACACGCCGCGGCAGCGGTCGAAGGAGGTGACCGACCTGTTTGGCTTCCACACCTACAACTTCGTGAGCGCCCGCACGAAGGGGACGGACAACCTCATCATCAAACACGAGATCGTCGAAGGGACGCCAGGCGTCGTCGTAGTGGAAAGCATTTTGGTGAATCCGAACGACCCCGAAAACGCGCCGCCGGCAAAGTCCACGTCACGCAGTTCCGGCAGCAGCAGCAAAAGCCGCAAACCGCGCACGGGCGACGTGATGGAAATGTCGCGCTGGTTGGTGCCGGCGCCAGTGGTGCAGCTCATCCTGCGCTGCGCGGAAGGACGCTGAGGGCGTGTTCGTCCTCGTCCTCTTCTTCGTCTTCCTTCTCCCTCTAGATTTGCGGATGAGGACGAGCGTTGTTCGGAGACGCACCCGGCGCAGATGTTCGCGCTATAGCCGGATCCCCACGCGCGCGTAGCCGGAGCGGATTTGCTTCATCAGCTCGGTCTCGCTGCGCCCATCGAGCAGCAGATTGAGCGCGGACGCGGCATCGCCTGCATCGAGGCGCGGGTTCGCTTTGCGCATCTCGCCCACCTCCCGGAAGTAGCGCACGAAGCGCTGTCCGTCGCCCGCGCCATCCATGTGCATGAAGTAGAAGACGAGCAGATACGACGTGAAGTAAAGCCGGCGCGAAACGCCCGGATCACCCGCCAGAATTTCCGCCCATTCGCGGTTCGTGACGCGGAAAAGCTTTTCCAGCGGATACGGTTCGGGCATCCCGCCGACCACGCGTTTCTTCAGAAACTCCGTGTAATCCTTCAGCCCGTTCTTCGCCGCAGACACGCGGAATTTCCCATTCTTCAGCGGCAGCGCGGCCGTGTATTCCGCCGTGCCTTCCAGCACCCACTGCGGCAGCGCGCGCAACCAGAAATGCATCATCTGATGCGTCAGCTCGTGCATCATCGTGTCGGTGCGAAAGTCCTCGTCCTTCGCATAGCTTTTGCCGACGAGCTTCACGCCGATGTTTTCAAAAGGAACGTGGAACGTTTCCTCCGCGCCGCTGTAATAGCCGCCGCTGTTTGGCGGTCCGCCGGAGGCATGATAAGCGGCTTCGCTCTTGTAGAGCCTCGCCTTGAAATACTGGCCGGATGGCGCGCGCGGCTCGATGCCCCACGGCAACGCGCGCACCAGCTCATAGGTCGCCTCGAAGTTGCGCCCGACTTCGCGCAGCAGCGTCCCGCTGAACTTCCCCTGCGCCTCAAATTCAAAGTGCTGCGTGCGATACACGAACTTTTCGCTCACCGCATCTTCGCTCACGACCTCCGCTTTCACGTTCGCGGTTTCCACGCCGACAACATCCGGCAGCACCACCTTGATCGGCTGCTTTTTTTGCCACTCAGCGAGGAACTTCTGATCCTCCACGCTGAGTCGCGCGAGGGGTGCCTGCGCGCGCTGGCCGTTCGCCATTCGGAAGGTCGCCGTCGCTCCATCAAAGCCGACTACTGTGGCGCTGAAGGCCTGGCCTTCCACGGACTTCCACGCGCGCGGCGGCTCCGGCGCGGGAAGCTGCGCGCTTGCTGGCATGGCGAGCAATGTGGCGGCAGCCATCGAGGAGAGCAGGGAGCGCATGCGGAGGCTGGGGTAATCTGAAAGCCTGGTGCGGGCAAGGAGGAGAAGAACGCACGCTGCGCCGGATGGATCCTTCCGGCGCGAGCTGCGACCATCCTTGGCGCACCGCACTTGGAGCACTGCGCCACCTTTCATGCAGACGCGCGCCGCGGCAAAAGCGTATCCAAGCGAAAGGGACGTTCCTTCCTCGTGCCGCCCTCCGCGCGGCCGGGCGCGAATTTCCCTGCCACGCAACCTCCTCATCCATCTATGGAACAGTTCATCACCATCGCCACCTTCAACGAGCGTGCGCCCGCCGACCGATTGACGACACGGCTCCGCGAAGCAGGATTCAACGCCGATGTCTTCGATGAATCCGCCGCGCAAAAGTGGCTGCTGCTCAGTCTCACGCCGCGCGCGCACATGCGGGTGCGGGTCCACAAGGATGAAGGCGAGCGGGCCATGGCAGTGCTG
>CAXSDZ010000196.1:0-9131 GCA_964235505.1 uncultured Chthoniobacteraceae bacterium | reverse complement strand
CGCTGGGCTCCTCTTTTCCACCGGCGACGGCGCAGACGATAGCGCGCTCGTTTTCACCGGAGGAATCGCGGCGATCAACGCTGCGCTGGAAGGGATTGTCTTCACGCCGGAGGCGGACTTTGCCGGGGCGGCGGCGGTCTCGATCACCATCTCCGATCTCGGCGCAAGCGGCGCTGGCGGCGCGCTCACTGCGAGCGCCACGGTGCCAGTGGAGGTGACGCCGGTGATCGAGTTCACGAAGTCTGTGACCTACACCGATGCGAACGGCGACCTCGTGCGCGTGGTGCTCGCGGGCGGTGGGCGCGGCGAGCTCTGGCTGCCGGGCGACGGACCTGGCGATGCGCTCGCCATCGTGCTCGATGGCACCACGGCGAGGTCCACACTTTCGATCTTCACGCCTCGCGGCGCGGAAACGGTGCTCGGCAGTCTCTACGTGCATGGCCCGCTGAAAGCGCTGAACGCCCGCACCACCGACCTCTCCGGCGCGCTGGAAATCGCGGGCGAAGCGCGGTCGCTGGCGCTCGACGATCTGCTCCCGGGCAGCACCCTGCGCCTGCATGCGGAAGAAAGCGCACCGCTCGATCCGCGACATTCCGTCGGCCTGACTTTCGACCGGGTGGCCGATGCGAGCCTCGCCACTGGGGGGCAGCCGATCAAATCTCTCCGGGCCACGGATTGGCTTAACACGGTCGCGCAGTCCGCCACGATTTCGACCCCCGCGCTCGACGCTCTGAAGATCACGGGAGATCGCAAACGCGGACTCGCCGGCGACTTCCAGGCCGACCTCGCCATCGCCGGCGCGGCCCGATCGCTCCGCGTCGCGGGCAGCGCGAGCGGCGACATCGAAGCGCGTTCGATCGGTGCCTGGCAGGTCGGCGGCGACCTCGCGGATGCGCAGGTCCATCTCACGCAGGAGGTGGATGCGAAGCGTGCCTCCGTCCTCGCGCTCGGCTCGCTCAAAGTCGGCGGAGTGCTCGACCGGTCGGCGATCGATTCGGCCGGACGCATCGGCGCGATCACTCTCGGTGGCATGCGCGCGAGCCGCATTTTTGCAAGCGTGGCGGCAGGCATCGCCGGCCTGCCGAATGCGGTGGCGGACTTCACCGCCGCCGCTTCGATCGGCAGCATCAGCATCACCGGAGGCAGCGCGCTTTTCACGGATTCGCGCATCGCTGCGAGCGCGCTGGGCCGCGTCTCCCTGCGCGGCATCGCGCCGGAGAATGGCGGCATGGCATTCGGCCTCGCCGCCGACACGATTGCATCACTCGCCGTGCAGCACGACGATCGGACTGAACGCCTGCGCAAGCTTACCACTGCCGGCGATGCTCTCGTGCTCGACGATTTTGCCGCGCGGGTGGTCTGAAAGGCAGCGGATGCTCGCTTGGAAAAAGTCGGACACCGCGCGCTGCCGACTCCAATCGGGAACTGCGTGGTGCCACTGCCCAGGATCTACGCCACCAGTCCCGGCAGGTCCGGGCTGAGCTGCGCGAGGAGCGTGGTGGCGGCGTGCTCGGGCGCGTCTTCCAGACGCATGCGGCGGAGCATGCGCTTGCCGTCTTTTAGCACAAAGGTGACCTCCAGCACGGCGAACGCACCTTCCGTAGCGGTCGCGTAATCTGCACTCGCGATCTTCTCTTTTTCCTTTGCGATCCACTTCTCCATGTCGTCGGCTGAGATCGCTGTCTCACGGAAGAAATCCTCGCGCGAAACCGGCAGCTCCTGAAACCGCGGAAGCACGAACGCCTTGTCCAGAAACGCCAGCAGATTGCCCGCTTTCGGCCCTGCCACGCGGTAGATTGCCTTGAAAGCCAACCCTTGTTCGAGCGGCGTCATGCGCGCGACTTCGAAGATCTTGGATTGCAGCGCGTCGTCTTCCCACGGCGTTTCGGGCAGCGCCGTGGCGAGCGCTTGCAGGAATCCGCGCTGCGCAACGCTGAGTTCATTTGCGCGCGCAGGCAGCGATTCTTGCAGGCGGGTCTTTTCCTCCTCGCCGGCGAAGCGCTCGACCCACACGCGGGCCGAGGCGATCCGCTCATCGAGATGCCGGCGCTCCACCGCGGTGAGAGCACGGCCTACGCGCTTCTCGATCTCACGCGCGGCGTCGAGATGCGGCATCTGCACGAGCGCGGTGATGAGCTGGAAGTTCGCGGTGGCGTAGTCGTCCTCCACGTCCGGCTCCGCGAGGCGCAGCACGGTGGCCTCATCCGGCGTCGCGGTTTTGTCGCGGCGCGCGCGCTGGTGGTAGCGATCGAACTCGTTGAAAAGCTTCACGATTCCGTCCTCGTGCGCGTCGAAATTGACGGGTGAATTCGGCTTCGTACGGATCATGAGAAAGCGCAGCACTTCCCGCGGCAGCAGGTCCGCCATGTCGCGCGCGCTGGCGCCGAGCCCTTTGGAGGAGGACATCTTCGCGCCGCCCACGAGGAAGAATTCATACGGCACGCGCAGCGGCGGCTCCTTGCCGTAGATCGCGCGCAGGCATGCCTCGCTCACGTCGCGCGAGCCGCCTTTCGTCGAGTGATCCTTGCCGGCGCCTTCGATCGTCACGGGAAAGGCGACCCACTTCGCCACCCACTCCAGCTTCCACGGCAGCTTGCCGCGCCCGTCGAAGGGCGACACGCGCCCTTCATGCCCGCAACCGCGGCCGAGGTTCAGCTTTGTGTTCACGACCTTGCCCGGCAGGCAACGATACGCGACCTGCGCGCCGTCGTATCCGTGGACTTCGGTCGTCGCGATGGCGCCGCAATTTTCGCAGATCACCTGGAAGGGCAGCCAATGCTCCGGCCGCTCCGCGCCCGAGACTTCCCGATAGACGCGGCGCACTTTGTCCGCACTGCGCAGGATCGTATCGATCGCTTCGTTGAACTGGCCCGCGCGATAGATGTCGCGCATGCGGTAACGCTCCACCTGGACGCCGAGATCCTCGAAGACGCCCCAAAACTCGCGCATGGTGTGCTCGGCCATGTCGCCCTCGCCGCCATTCGGGGCGGGCGTATTGCAGAGCGGCCAGCCGAGATATTTGGCGAAATGCTCGTCTTCGCCTTTCGGAATCTCGTCCACCGGATCGAAGTCATCGACGCCGAAAAGATACCGTGCTTCGACCCCTTTTTCGCGCAGCGTGCGGAAGATCGCATCGTGGATCAGCACGCCACGCAACGCGCCGACATGCACGCGTCCGCTGGGAGTCTTCGAGTCATTGATGATCTGCGGGCCGCTGACACGAGCGGCGATTTCTTCGGTCCAAAACATGTTGCCACGGTCGAGGGTCGAGAGCCGAGGGTCGAGGGTGAAGATGCGCGGCGGCGCAGCGAGAGATCGCTGGACAACTCATTTGACGAGTCATCGACCTTCGCCCCTCGTCACTTCTTCGGCACAGTCACCATGCCGCCGGTCTCCACATGCTGGAGCACCACCTGGTCGGCGCGGAGGTCGATCACTTTATATGTCACGCCTGCATCGCTGGGCCAGTTGAAGGTGTCGCCCTGCCGCACGGTAAGCGTCGTCTTGCCGTTCGGCGAGGTGAGCACGGCATACGAAGCGGGGGAGCGCGCGGGCATGTTTTTCACCAACGCGACGCGTTCTTTCGTGGCGGGATCTTCCAGCGTCACGCGCGAGGCATCGACCGGCTCGCCCATCTTGTCCGTGCCGCGGCGGCTCAGCACGCGCTCCACTTTGTAAGCGGATTCCGGCAGCGTCTGGCCCGCGCGCACAGTCTCTACTTTACCTCCCGTCGCTCCTCCGCCGGTGTGGCGGATGCGCGCCGTTTCGCCGTCCACGCTTTCGAGCACAAACGGGACTGAGACCTCGTTGAATTCCTTCAAGCGCATGCTTTGCGAAACAGTCGCGTTGCCGCTGCCCAGCGCAGCGCCACCCGCCGTCGCCGTCGGATGCGAGCTGGGATCGCGCGGATCTGTGTCCGCCATGAATTCGTCGCGGTTGGAAACGCCATCTCCGTCCGCATCCGCGTCGAGCATGTTCGGGTCGGTCAGATTGAGCCGATGCTTTTTGAACCACGCCTCAAAGGCGGCGTCTGCCGCAGCCAGCGACGGTGCGACGCCGGAACTGGGACTCGGCGCTCCGCCTGCCGCAGCCCCTGGGGTTTCCCGCGGCGCGGAGCCGGACGCCGCCTCTGCGGAAGCAGCATCGGCCGGCGGCGCTCCAACCGAAACAGAAGCCGCGGGCGCGGGCACCGCCGGCTGCGAGGCGGCTTGCGGCTCCTTCTTTTTGCCGCACCCGGAGGTGAGCGCAGCCGCGGCGAGGAGCACAAAGATGGGGCGGGAAAGTGGGAACATGGCGCGGTGAGTTTAAGAGGCGACGGGGAATGTGCAATGCAGGGACAGCGGACGTTTTTCACCCTGCCGCAGCAATCGGCGCGGTGCCTGATCTGCCCGGCAGCGTGGTGAGTGGGAAATGGGGCAGTGCTCAGTAGCAGTCTTGGCCCTGGCTACTGAGCACTTGCCCCTGTCACCCCGCTGCTGCCTCGTGCGCCCCGCTAGGCACATGGGATGGCACGATCTCTTTCACGCCCTGCTGCAACGTCGTCACGACGCTGTCCACCTGCACGCGGCGGATGCGCTTGATCCGGCTGTCTTCGCCTTCCGGCTCGTTCCAAAGCCCGACGACGATGCGGGCTTCGGGAAAGCGCTCGCGCAGACGCTTGCACATATAGACCGCCTGCCGGGTGGAGCCCGGTGGCAGCACAGAAACGCAGATCTGCCGCGTGGTGCTGCTGCTGATCTGCTCCATCATTTCACTGGCGAGAGACTTCGCGGAAAGCACGCGGGCGGTGATTCCGGTCGGCACCAGCAGCTTTGCCAGCATGCACGCGATGATCTCATCGGCCTCGTCGCTGGCCGGCACACAGATGACTGCCGCATCGATCTCTTCCGTCGGCACTCCAGCACGTGGTGGCGCGGGCGGATCGCACACGCCTTCGCCGAGGTCCTCCACGAGGCCGCGCACGATCTGGAAGAGCTTGGCGCGCGTCTCGTCGTTGAGCACGCCGTTGTGGTAATCCACGTCCGCCAGCCAGAGCGCGGGAATGATGAGGTTTTCAAAGCTCTCCGCCAGCGTGTGCTTTTCCACGTAAGCCTCCGCAATGGTGCCGACTTCTTCTTCATCCATGGCCAGCAAACGCTGATAGAACCGGTCTTCCGCAGCGATGGGCGGCCGGTCGCCGAGCAGGACGTCGAGGAAGGAAAGCGTCGGAATGTATTTGCCGATCACCGCGATGCAGACCGTGAGCGGCGTGGCCAGCAGCAGCCCGATCGGGCCCCACAGCCAGGTCCAGAACGCCGCAGAAACGATCACCGCCATCGGCGACATGCCCGTGCTCGACCCGTAAAGCCACGGCTCCACGACGTTGTTGCTGATGAGCTCCAGCACCACGAAAAGCCCGATGGCTTCCACCGGCATCGTCCAGCCGGGAGACACCGCGAGCGCAAGCGAAATGGGAAATGCCGCCGCAATCCAGGGGCCGATATACGGCACGAAACGGAAGAGCGTCGCCATCAGTCCCCACAGCACGGCATTCGGCACGCCGATGAAGTAAAGCCCGAGACCGATCGGGAACCCGTAGGTGACATTCACGATGAGCTGCGCAAGCAGGTAGCGACTCACCCGGTTTGCGACTTCATCCAGCGCCTGCGTGGTGATCTGCAAATGGCCGCGCCCGATAAGATGGATGATGCGGTCGCGCAGATCCTCGCGCTCGAGCAGCATGAAAATGACGAACACCACCACGATCGCCGCGGTGCCGAGCGGGGCGAGGATCGGGCTCACAAAGCCGGTCAGTGCCTCAACCGCATTGCTCGGCGTATAAACCACGGAAACCGGCACCGGCTTCTGCACGGACGGCGCGGCGTTCTCTTCAGGAGTCGGAGCCGGAGCCGGGCTGCTCCCCGGCGGCGTGGACTGCGCAGCAGGCGCGAGCTCCTTGAGAGGACGCCGATCATCACTGCCAGCGGTGCTTTGCGGCTCCGGGCTGGTGATGTCTGTGGTGATCTCCTGCAGCGTTTGCGTGGCCCTTCCGATCGCGCCGTCTTTTGGCGCACGCAGCGCGACGACTTTCGCGTGCAGGTTGCTTTTGTAATTGGGCAGATCACGCGCCAGATCGATGAGCTGGCCGCCGATGATGTAGCCTAGCGCGGCGATGACGAGGAACGTGACAAACGTGGCGGAAAGAACCGCCGCGACCCGCCCGAGACCCCAGCGCTCGAACCGGCGAAGCAAGGGCGCGAGCAGGAACGAGATCAGGATCGACAGCGCGATCGGGATGAAAAACTCTCGCGCAAAGTAAAGGATTGCGACGACGAGAACGGTCGTCCACAGGGCATTGCGGGTGGCACGCGGAGAGACGCCGTTCATGGGGTTGCCGGGGAATCGGGCGGGCTCTTCCCGCCGCGTTGCTCCGGTGCGTCCTGCGTGGAAAATGAAACAGGCGCGGCGAATGCGCCGCGCCTGTTCATCACTGTTTTCGCTGGAAACGCGGAGAGAACTATTTTTTCTTTGCCGCTGCTTCCTCCATTTTTTCGACCTCGTCGTTTTGCGCTTTCACGGTCGGCAGCGTCTTTTCGACGAGCGCCTTGAGTTCAGGATCTTGGACTGATTTGGCCGCCATCTCATAAACCCGCACGGTCTTTTTTGTCTGCTTAGCGAGGGACTTGTAGAAGTCCTTCTCGAACTCGTCGGCCTTTGCTTTCTTCAGTTTTTCGAGCGCCGATTTATCCGCACCCTTCACTTCGGTTCCCGGCATCTCCACCTTGTGCGCGCCAGCGATGGTGCCGAGTTCACCCCAGACCTTGTTGAGGTCTTCGCCGAGCTTCGCGCTCTCCTTTTTGGTTTCCTCGCTGCCGGGACCCGTGCCGCGCGTGATGCCGGTGAGATTGAGGACGTCGAGGTGAGCTTCCGCTGCGTCTTTGACGAATTTTTTGTCGCCCTGAGCGAGCGGCTTGGCTGCGCCGCTGCCGGAGGTCGTGCTGGCGCCGGCAGTGCCGCTGGCACCTTGCGCGGACGCGTCTGCCGGTAGCGCGGCCAGCGCGGCAGCCACGGCCAAGGTAAGAAGTTGGGTGAGAGAATTGAATTTCATAGGTTGGATGAGGAGGTGTAACTCGCATCGCACGCGATGGCCAACATGTCCGTGCGCTCACGCGCGAGTTTTCCAGTGCGACACCATGAAATCAAAGGCCACAGCCGCTTGCATCTGAGCCAACCCACCCGCCAGCCCCGACCCTTTGGAAGCAAGTGCTCGGGGGGGGACTTGAACCCCCACGCCTTGCGGCATGCGCCCCTCAAACGCACGTGTCTGCCATTTCACCACCCGAGCTTTTTGGAAAAGGGACGGAAGCTTTATCACAGCGAAAATGGGGTGCAAGTGAATCTTCGCCGTTTCTCTGCCGACCCGGTTTTCCTCGGGAACTCCACGCAGAAACACAGAAGCGCCCGCCTCATCCAACGCGTTGTGCGTCGCGCTACTTCGCCTCTTCCAACACGCGGATTTTGACGTTCCGAAATGCAACTTCGGCCCCGTGGTCCTGCAGGCAAAGGTGGCCCTTCGCCGCTTTCCCAAAGCCGGGCATCGCCGCGAACTTCGACTTCGCCACCCGCTGGTTCCAGTCCTCGGAACCGATCTCGTAATCGACGTATTTGGCGCCGTTCATCCAATGCTCGCACTTGTAAGTGCCGGCGGGTGTGCGCTGGCATTTCAGCACGAAATGATTCCATTCGCCGGTGGGCTTCGTCGTATCGACGCTGGCCGGATAGAGCTGATACATCCAGCCCGCCTTTTGCGGGTCGTGGCCTTTCACGTTGTCCTGCACCTGCGCTTCTGGGCCGGTGTTATACGAAGGCCCATCGGTTTCCAGCACCTTCAGCATGATACCGCTGTTGCCCCCTTCGCTGATCTTCCAGTCAGTCGCGAACTCGAACGAATCGAACTGGTCCTTGGTGATGATGTCGCCGCCGCCTTTGCGGACCAGCGCGCCTGCTTCAGCCACCCACCCGTCGGGCAGCTTGTCTTTTTTGTAGCCGCGCCACCACTGGCTTGCGTCTTTGCCATCGAAGAGCAGTTGCCAGCCGGCGTCCTTTTCTGCCGGGGAAAGCTGGTTCAGCGGTGCGTCGTCGGCACGGGCGGCGAGGGTGAAGCCGAGCGCGAGGAGGGAGATGAGAAGGCGTTTCATGGGGCGGGCGATTTAGCAGGAAATGGCGGCGGCGGAAAGCGCAGAACGCCCGGGGCGCAGGCGCCTCTCGTGGAATGTCGCACGAGCCGCGCGCCGATCCGCAAGGAGGCCCGACGCCGTTACAGCCCTCCGGCCTGCTTCAAAAACGACTCCTGCAAATAGCCGTAGAAATGAATGAGAAACAGCGCCAAAGCACGCTCGTCGCGAGCCGCTGGCACGTCCTCCTCCATGTCCTCCTCCGTCACCGCATGGCGGGCGGCGAGCGCGAGGCGGGCCTGGTTCAAGGTGTTGACCCAATCGCCCAGGTGCGCCAGCGGGATGCGCAGCAGCATGGGAAAATCGAGCGTGGCCGCACGGAACGGCGTGAGGTCGGCCTCCACCGTCTCGACCGCGGTGCGAAACTGCGCGCGGAGGTCCGGCTCGACGTAGGATTTCCAGTCTGCCACAAACTCCGGTTCGTCCCCGCGCGTCGGGGAGGGAAACAAGCGCTCCTCCGCCGCCGCGCTGCCGCCCGAATCGGAGCTGGGCACCAAACGCTGGAGCAAGCCGGCGACAAATTCGTCGATGCGCGACAGGGCGATCGTGTTGGCGTCGAGCCGATGGATGCGCATGCGTTACCGGCTTCGTTCGATCGTGGCGAGCAGCAGGTAGCCGTGGAGGTGCTGCACGTAGGCTTCCGCGGGTTCGCGCAGGCCGCACCAGACGATGGAGCGCCCTTTTTGATGCACCTCCATCATGTGGCGCTCGGCGCGTTCGCGCGAATAGCCGAAGATCTTTTGCAGCACCATCGTGACGTAGGTCATGAGGTTCACGGGGTCGTTGTGGACAACGACATTCCACGGCACATCGAGCGCATCTTCCGTGCGCGGATCGAGTTCCACCGTGGTCGCTGGCATGCTGCGCAGGATTTCAGGGTGCCCGAACAGCCGGCGCGGGTGCCGCTGGCACTGGTGT
>CAXSDZ010000195.1:7887-9202 GCA_964235505.1 uncultured Chthoniobacteraceae bacterium | reverse complement strand
TCCTTCGGAGAATCTCTGCACCCCGTCACGCGCTCACCGTCAGCGTGTGGCGCATCGCTCTCGGCCAACCTTTCCACTTCCCAAGAATTCCCCGTGGCTTCCCACACCGCTCCTCACCGGCCACCGCTTGCCAATTCCATGCGGGCGGCTGTCATCACCGCGCCGGGCGAGTGCGAAGTGCGTGAGGTGCCGATTCCCAAGCCTGCGCCGGGAGAAGTGCGCGTGCGGCTGGAAGGGTGCGGGGTGTGCGCTTCCAACCTCCCGCCTTGGGAAGGCCGACCGTGGTTTTCGTATCCGCTCGCGCCCGGCGATCTCGGGCATGAAGCATTTGGGCGGATCGATGCGCTCGGCCCCAATGTCGCTCGCTGGCGCGTGGGGGATCGCGTCGGCATGCTTTCCTATCGCGCGTATGCCGGGTTCGATGTGGCGCCGGTTTCCGCCATCGTCGCGCTCCCGCCGGAGCTTGATGGCGAGTCTTTTCCCGCGGAGCCGCTGGGCTGCGCCATGAATATCTTCGCGCGCGCGGCGATCCGGCCCGGCGACACGGTGACGATCATCGGCATCGGCTTCCTCGGAGCGCTGCTCACGGAGCTGGCGACGCGGGCCGGAGCGCGCGTCCTCGCCATCGCGCGCCGCGCCTTCGCGCTGGATCTCGCGCGCACGATGGGCGCGCAGGAGACGATCGCAATGGATGACCACACGCGGATCATCGACCGCGTGCGCGACCTGACTGGCGGGCGTTTTTGCGACGTGGTAATCGAGGCCGTGGGCAAGCAGTGGCCGATCGATCTCGCCGGTGAGCTCACGCGCGAGCGCGGGCGGCTGGTCATCGCGGGGTATCACCAGGACGGGTCGCGGCAGGTGAATCTCCAGCTCTGGAACTGGCGCGGCCTCGACGTGATCAACGCCCATGAACGTGATCCGGCGATCTACCTCCGCGGCATGCAGGCCGCCATGCGCGCGGTGGCCGCTGGGGAGCTTCATCCTGGCCCGCTCTACACACATCGCTTTCCGCTGGAGCAGCTCGGCGAAGCGCTGGCCATGACGCGCGACCGGCCGGAGGGCTTCATGAAAGCGATCATCGCGTATGCCTAGCAACCCCATCCCCGCGTCTCCCGCCCCGCTCACTGCCACGAAGCCGCGCGTCGGTTTTCTGGGCGTCGGCTGGATTGGGTCGAAGCGCATGGAGGCCATCGCTGAGTCGGGCTTTGCCGGGATCGCGGCCATCACCTCGGGGAACGACCGCAGCCGCCCCTCGTCGCCGACGTTGTAGCGCAGCTTGGGTGTGAGGACCGCCGTGGAGTTGATCGTGCAG
>CAXSDZ010000195.1:0-7877 GCA_964235505.1 uncultured Chthoniobacteraceae bacterium | reverse complement strand
GACCCGAGCGAGGAGAGGCTAGAAAAAGCCGCCGCGCACGCGCCCGGCGCTGTGCTCGGCCGGACGTTGGACGATCTGCTCGCGCTCGATCTCGATGCCATCGCCATCGCCACGCCGAGCGCGCAGCACACCCCGCAGACGATCGCCGCGCTCGATCGCGGGCTCGCGGTTTTCTGCCAAAAGCCGCTCGGGCGCGACACGCGCGAAGTGCGCGCCTGCATCGACGCCGCGCGCCGGGCGGACCGGCTGCTCGGGGTCGATCTTTCCTACCGCCACACCGATGCGATGCAGCGCATCCGCCCGCTGGTGCGCGCGGGCGAGCTGGGCGAAGTCTTCGCGGTCGATCTCACTTTTCACAATGCGTATGGGCCGCAAAAGCCGTGGTTTTACGACCCGAAGGAATCCGGCGGCGGCTGCGTGGTCGATCTCGGCATCCACCTCGTCGATGCAGCGCTGTGGGTGCTGGATGCGCCGGTCACTGGCGTGCAGAGCCGGCTCTTCCACCGAGGCCGGCGCATCGCGGGGCGCGCCGATGTTTCCGAGGACTACGCCACAGCACGGATCGAACTCGGCGGCGGCGCGACGGTCGTGAACCTCGCCTGCTCGTGGAATTTGCACGCCGGGCAGGACGCGGTGATCGAGGCGAAGTTCTTCGGCACAAAGGGAGGTGCCGCGCTGCGCAATGTCGGCGGCTCGTTTGTCGATTTCCTCGCCGAGCGCTACACCGGCACGGCGCGCGAGATTTTGTGCGAACCGCCGGATGCGTGGGGCGGGCGCGCCGCGGTGGAGTGGGCGCGAAAGCTCGCCGCCGGATCGAGATACGATCACGAGGTAGAGCGGCTCCTCGATGTCACTCGGGTCCTCGATGCCATCTACGACCGCGCCAGCGATGCATGAGCCGCAGCCACGCACGATCCTGATGACTGCCGACACGATCGGCGGGGTCTGGACCTACGCGGTGGAACTCGCGCGGCAGCTCGGCCCGCATCACGTCTCGGTGGCGCTCGCCACGATGGGCGATCCGCTTTCCAAAGCGCAGCGGGCAGAGGCGGATGAGCTGCCGAACCTGCACCTTTTTCAAAGCCACTTCCGGCTCGAGTGGATGCACGAGCCGTGGGAGGACGTGGAGCGGGCGGGTGAATGGCTGTTGGGATTGGAGGAGCAAATCCGGCCCGACGTGATCCATCTGAACGGCTTCGCGCATGGCAATCTGCCGTGGCGCGCGCCGGCGCTGGTGGTGGGGCATTCGTGCGTGCTCTCGTGGTGGCAGGCGGTGAAGGGCGAACCCGCGCCGCCGGAGTGGCGCGAGTATCGGCGCCGGACCCAGCGGGGCCTCGGCGCGGCGCGGCTCGTGGTGGCGCCGACCGCCGCGATGCTGCACGCGCTGGAGCAGCACTACGGTCCTCTGCCGGCCACTCGCGTGATCCCAAATGGGCGCGACGCGGAGCGTTTTCAGCCGGGCACCAAGCAGCCATTTATCTTTGCGGCGGGCCGGCTCGGCGATGAGGCGAAAAACATTCAGGCGCTCGGCGAGGCAGCGGCTGGGTTGAAGTGGGAAGTCTTTGTGGCGGGCGCAGGGCAGGATGCTTCCGGTGCGACGCCGCTGCCGCGGAACGTGCGGCATTGCGGCCAGCTCACGCCGGAAGCGGTCGCGCAGTGGATGGCGGCGGCGGCGATCTATTGCCTGCCGGCAAAGTATGAGCCGTTTGGATTGTCGGTGCTGGAAGCGGCGCTCGCCGGGTGCGCGCTGGTGCTGGGCGACATCCCGAGCCTGCGCGAGCTGTGGGATGGCGCGGCGCTTTTCGTGCCGCCGTGTGATGCGGACGCACTGCGCCGCACGCTGGCAGTGCTGAGTGCGGATGCAGAACTGCGCGCCGCCTACAGCCGCACGGCCCGGGCGCGGGCGCTGCGCTTTTCCCCGGCGCGGACCGCGCAGTCGTATTTCGATGCGTATCGCGAGCTGATGGTGGAAAGGCCCGCGTTTTTGCCGGGGTAGCGCGAGGAGTGGGAGATAATCCCGAGTTCCGTCTTCGTCCGTTTCTTCATCTTCATCCGCTGCTTCGGAGTGGCTGGACAACAGAAGCCGATGCAGATGAAGAAAGAGACGAAGAGCAGGCAAGCGGGAGATGATGTGGATCGACTGTCCTCTCTATTCCACCCACCCCAACCCGTTCTTGCCGCCGCGACCTTCTCCCCGCGAATCTGCGCGGCATGAAGTTCGTCCTCTTCTACCACTCGCTGGTTTCCGACTGGAACCATGGCAACGCGCACTTTCTGCGGGGCGTCGCGACGGAGATGCTCGCTCGCGGGCATGCGGTCGAAATCTACGAGCCGGCGAATGCGTGGAGCGTCGAGAATCTGCTCGCTGAGCATGGGGAGGCGGCGCTTGAAGACTTTCATCGCGCTTACCCCGGCCTGCGCAGCCAGCGCTACGATCCCGCGGCGCTCGATCTCGATGCGGCGCTCGCCGGCGCGGATGTCATCATCGTTCACGAATGGAGCGATCACGCGCTGGTGCGGCGCATCGGCGAACACCACGCCCGCACTCGCACGGGGCACCTGCTTTTCCACGACACGCACCACCGCGCGATCACGGCGCGCGAGACGATGGCGACCTACGACCTTTCGCATTTCGACGGCGTGCTGGCCTACGGCCGCGTGCTGCGGGATCTCTACCTCGGGGAGGGCTGGGCGCGGCGCGCGTGGACCTGGCACGAAGCGGCCGACACGCGCGTCTTTCATCCGCACCCGGAAATCCCGCGC
Source organism: uncultured Chthoniobacteraceae bacterium (assembly GCA_964235505.1). GTDB lineage: Bacteria > Verrucomicrobiota > Verrucomicrobiia > Chthoniobacterales > Chthoniobacteraceae > CAXSDZ01. Next base: position 5,114 of record CAXSDZ010000195.1, on the reverse strand, counting down.
GCGCGCGATCTCGTGTGGATCGGCAATTGGGGCGACGAGGAGCGCACGGCGGAGTTGCACGAGTTCCTGATCCGCCCGGTCAAATCGCTCGGGCTGGATGCGAAGCTGTATGGCGTCCGCTACTCGGAGTCCGCCCGCGCGGCGCTGGCCGAGGCGGGGATCGAATACGGGGGCTGGCTGCCAAATTTCCGCGCGCCGGAAGTTTTCGCGCAGTTTCGGATGACGGTGCATGTGCCCCGCCGCCCGTATGTCCAGGCGCTGCGCGGCATCCCGACGATCCGCCCTTTTGAAGCGCTGGCCTGCGGCATCCCGATGATCTCCGCGCCGTGGGACGACGCGGAAGGGCTTTTCACTCCCGGCCGCGACTACCTCGTGGCGCGGGACGAGGCCGAGATGATCCAGCAGATGCGGGCGCTGCTGGAAGACGAAGCGCTGGCTCGCGAGCTGGCCGGACATGGACTCCGCACGATCCTGGCCCGCCACACGTGCGCGCACCGCGTGGCGGAGCTGCTGGCGATTTGCGCCGAGCTGCGGACCGGCGGGTGAAGCAACCCGCGCCACCGCAGCATTTCTCCCCTACTGCTGCGAATTGATCACCCGCACACGGCGTGGGGCCGGCACGCCCAGTTGCGTTCCGGTGCCGGGCGCGGCGCTCGGATACGCCGTGCCGCCGGGGAGCGGCACGACGGGTTGCACGGTGTTCGGACGCGGTGCCGGGCCGTTGGCAGGCTGGTTCGGAAAGTTGTTCGGACGCGGAAGCGGGATGCGTCCGCCGTTGTTCGCATTCGCCCCGCGATTGACTCCGAACTGCGGTTGCGGCGCGCCAGCGATGCCGATCCCGCCCGGCACCATCGGCTGGCCCGGCCGCTGGACGCCGGCCATCGGCATCTGGGGTGAGGCCGGCGTGTCCTGCGGCAACACCATCTCGAGCTTCCCGGGCTCGTTTCCCTTTTTCAGCATCGCGGTGCTTTTGCGCTCCAGCGGCGACCAATCGACGCTGGCCACGGAAAAACCGTCTCTTTCCTCGTTGCCGAAGAGCTCGAAGTGCTCGTGTTTGTCACGGCTTTCGACCGTGACTAGCCATTGCGGGACGCCGTTTTCATCCGGGATCTTTCCCAGCGCGGCGAGCACGTAGTTGTTTGCCCAGTTGTCTTTCGGAGCAGGCGGAAGCTCGGCGGGCGGGGTGGCGAGGGTGAAAGGCGATTGGTCGAGCATCTGCTCGTAGCGGTCGATCGGCAGCGGAGCAGGGATGGGATTTTCGACGGCGCGGGCGAGCGGTGCGGAAAGGAGCAGCAGAGGGAAGAAGCGGGCGCGCATGGTGGGAATGTGGAGCGGGGAACGACGGAAGGCCAGTGCGGGGTGAGCGGTGAGCAGGTGGAAGCCGGGGGGGCCGCTGCGCGGGGCTGAACGTCGAACGTCGAACGTCGAACGCTGAACGTCGAGGGTGAAAACCCGCGCCCAAACAGGTGTCCTTGGTTCGACGTTCGACGTTCGACGTTCGACGTTCAGCCCGCCGCAGGCGCTTTCCACTGACACGAAAGCGCGCCCCGTCACTTCGGCGCATACCACCGCGCGATCCGAAACGCCCCGTGCATTTGCGTCTGGTCCTGCTTGTCCACTTGCAGATTCGCGCTTTCCAGCACGATGAACTGCTCCGGCCCTTGCAGCTCGTGCATGAAGCGGATGAGCGATTTCCAGTCGCTCCGCGTCTCGATGCTGACCGGCACGGAGGTGTATTGCGTGCGGCGCTCGGCTTTGCCCGGCTCCTGCCGCTCCAGCTTCACGACGTGCGTTTGCGCCACGGCTTTGATGCGATCGAGGAGCTGAAAGGCGGCGGCCTGCTCGTTCTCGAGCCGCGGCTGTTTGCCCTGCAGCCACGCCGTCCGCTGCTCCGCCACGGGGCGTTCCTCGAGCAGGATGCGCAGCGTCTTTAGCTCGCCTTCGCGTCGCGCGAGATCGGTCCGCAGCCGCGCCTGATTTTGAAAGAAGAACGAAAGCAGAAAGCCGTTCAGCAGCAGCGCCACGGTCCCGCCCACGATGGCCGCGAGCACTTTTTCCCGACGCGAAAGAGTGGTCATAGCGTGCCGGAGATAGTGAATTCGACGCGGTTGCTGTTGTCGATGACTTTGGGAAGCGCGGCGTCCACGTGAAAGGCGCTGAGCTCGGAAACGGCGCGCAGACGGTCGCTGTATTGCACGGCGAGGTCGCCGTTCGGCGCTTCTCCCACGAGGGTGAATTTCTGCACGCCCGCCTTGCCCGGCAGATCGACCGCATAATCGAAGGTCGTGATTTTCACCTCCGGCGAGGAGCGGTTTTTGTAAGCCTGAAACAGGATCTCGACGGCGGACCGGCCGGGATCGATCGCGGGCGCGAGCGCATCGAAGCGCGCGCGGCTGCCCTTGATCGCGGCGACCTGCGGCTGGATCTGCGCGAGCTGCGCGTCGAGCGTTTGCACGCGGCGTTTCGTCCACGCCAGATAGACGAACGCGGCGGCGAGCAGCAGCAGATACGCGACCGCCGCGAGCAGCAGCCGCTGTTTGATCCGGTCCACGCGCTCTTCGCGACGCGACTCCGCAACCCACGTGTCCGGGAGCAGATTCCCATCCGGCCCGGGCAGCCGCTCATCGGTTGCGAGTGCTTCGATCGCCAGCCCGGGAAAGGCGGCGCGCAGCGGTTCGGCGAGCGCCTGGCAATCCGGCGCGAGCAGGATGCGGCGGAAATCGGTCGGCACCCCTTCCATCTCAGCGGAAAGCAGGGAGGCGGGCAGCTCGGAGGCGAGCAATTCCGCATCCATGCCGGGCAGCGTTTGCATCCAGCTCAGCTTCGCGTCTTCCACGATCGCGACGGCGAGCTGGCCCTGCTCGCCCCAGACGGCGAGCACGGTTTCCCCCGCCGGGCAGCGGGCCGCGAGGTGGAGCGCCCAGAGCGTGAGCTTTCCCGGCAGGCGCCCCTGGTCGCGCAGCCCCTGGCAAAGCGCATCCAGCGGTGGCACATGGACGGCGATCGAGAGCAGCGTGGATTCGGTGTCCGTCTGGCGGATGATTTGGAAATCGCGCGCCACTTCTTCCACGGGATAAGGCAGCGTTTTCTCGAGCTGCAGCTCCACCATGCCGGCGAGCTCCGCGCGGTCGGTCGCGGGAAGGGTGAGCCGCTCCAGCAGCGCCATGTGCGCGGATAGCGCGAGGTGCAGCGGAGCCCCGGCGGGCGCGAGCGCGGCTCCTTCCTCCAGCGTCGCCACGCTCTGCGGCGACGCGTCAGCGCGGTGCAGCCGCCAGCCTTCGGCGTGGGGGGTGAGCTGAGCGGCAGGCGCTCCAGGTTTTTTCATTCTTTCCAGGATTTGATGGGGTTGGCGGCACTTTTGTCGGCAACCACTTCGACTTGTCGAACCACTTTTCCCGAGCGGCCTTCGCTGATGATCCGCATGATGGGATCATTGATCATGACGAACTTGCTGAGCGTTTCGATCTGCTGCCGGGCGAGTCCGAGCTTGGCGAGCAGTTCCTCCAGGGTTTTGAAGCGCGGATCATCCAGCGTGCTTTCCACGCCGTCGCGCCCACGGCGCAGCAGCAGAAGTTGCTGGATGCGCGATTCGCCAAAGCCGGGGATGAGCCGCAAGATGTCGGGACCGGCGGCGAGAAGGTCGATCGGGCCTTTGCTTTGGATCGTGAGATCGTCCTTCCAGCCGGGCGAGGAAGTGAGCGGTTCGGAATTCGCGACCAGCGCGATTTCATCGATGCTCTGGATCGGGCGATTGGGCGGATGGTAGTCGCCTTCGTCCTCGACTCCGTTCAGGCGGTGCAGGTTGTCGGGATCGATGTAGTCGAAGTAGCAATCGAGAAACTTGCGCCGCTCGGGATAGCCGAGACCGCGGCTTTCCAGCCAGCGCTCGACGACGGTGAGCTTGGCGGGGTCTTCTCCTTCCAGCCACCATTTCCAATTCAACTTCCCGCCTTCGCTCACCATCCGCACGCGATAGCCGATGTCGGCGCTGAGCGCCTCCTCCAGCAGCGGCGTGGTCTTGGTCACCAGCGGATGAAGCGCCACGGCAATGCCGGAATGCGCCATCGCCCGCGCCTCCAGTCCGCGGCCGGATTCATTGGAAAGCCGGATGCTCTGCTGGCTGAGCTTCACCCAGGCGAGGACCGCCATGGAAAGAAGAATGAGCGCCCAAAAGACGAGCAGCAGCGCGGAGGCGCGGCGGGAGGCGTGGAGCGTGGAGCAGCGCCAGTTCTTCGTCTCTTTCTTCGTCCTCATCCTTTTCCCGCGGGAGCAGCGTTGGAGAAGAGGATGAGGATGAAGAAGTGGAAACAGAGTCTCGCGCGCCGGACGCCCCACGCCCCACGCGCCACGCGCCACGAGTGCTCGGCCTGCCACGATGTTCATTGGTTGATCCGTGCCGACGGCACGGTGAGCACCGCTTCATACGGTGGATCTTCGGCATTGCGCCAGATGCGGACGCGGACCAGCGCGGGGCGGATGTTCTGGTCTGTCCAGCGTTCGATCCATGCATTCAGGCGCGGGTCGAAATAGCGGATCTCCAGCGCCGCCGCCGGACGCAGGAGTGGGAGCCAGTTGTAGTTCTTTTCGTCGGTGTCGGAGATGCGGCGGCGGAGGCCGATTTCCAGTTCAGCCTTGGCTTTATCCACCGGCTGGATGGCGAGCGTGGCGCGGTATTCGCCCGCCGCAGCGGTGGTGAAAAGCCCCTGCCCGGCCTGGCAAACCCACTCCATCTGATCGCTGGCCCGATCGCGGAGTTTGCCGCCGGAACCGACGAGCACGCCTTGCGCGCCGACGGGAAGATCCTGGAGCTGGACCTGGAGGAAGTCGATCAGCGCAACCATCTGCTGCCGGTCGGCGGTCACGGCCGTGGTGAACTGGATCGCTTTTAAGTTCGTCTGCACGAAGCGATAAAGCGTGCTCATCAGCAGCGCGATGATCATGACGCCGATGAGCACTTCGAGCAGCGTGAAGGCGGCGGGGGAGCGGGGAGCGGGGACCGGGGAGCGAGGAGCGTCCGGCACACGGGACAGCGCCGGTTCTTCGTCTTTTTCTTCATCCTCATCCTTTTCCCAAACGCCACCCCCGCGGGAAAAGGATGAGGATGAAGAAGTGGA
>CAXSDZ010000194.1:0-9214 GCA_964235505.1 uncultured Chthoniobacteraceae bacterium | reverse complement strand
TGCACCGCTGCGCGACCTGGTGAAACGCCGCGCGACTGGTGAACCTTTGCAGCATCTGCTCGGCACGGTGGAGTTTCTCGGGCGCACGTTTCTTTGCGACAAACGGGCGCTCATCCCGCGGCCGGAGACGGAGCAACTGTGTGAGATGCTCGTGAAAGACAGCAAAGCGGCCGATGCGCATCCGGGCGGACGTGTGCTCGACGTCGGCACGGGCAGCGGCGTCATTGCACTTACGCTCGCGGCGGAATGGCCGGAGTCGCAGGTGGAAGCGGTGGATGTCTCCGCGGATGCGCTCGCGCTCGCGCGTGGGAATGCCGCCCGGCTCGGGCTGGAAGAGCGTGTGCATTTTTCCCAGAGCGATCTGCTCAAGGAGGTGCAGGGCGAGTTCGCGTTGATCGTGGCGAATCTGCCCTATGTCGCGACTGCCGAGATGGCAGAGCTCCAGCGCGAAGTGCGGCACGATCCCACTTCAGCTTTGGATGGCGGCGCCGACGGGCTCGATCTCATCACCCGGCTCATCGCCGCCGCGACCACTCACCTGCGCGGGCAGCTTGCGCTAGAGGTCGGGCACACCCAATCCGAAGCGGTGCAGGCCGAACTGGCGCGGCACAATTATCAAGACATCCGCGCCACCGCCGACTATCAGGGGCGGCTCAGATTCGTCTTCGCAAAGTATGGATAAAATTCTAGTTCACGGCGGGCAACCGCTTTCCGGCACCGTCAAAATCAGCGGCTCGAAAAACTCGGCGTTGCCGATCCTCGCCGCCACTCTGCTCACCAAGGAACAGTGCGTGATCCATCACGTGCCGGACTTGAGCGACATCCATTACATGCTCCAGATTCTGGCGTCGCTCGGCGCGGAAGTGGAGCGCGCCAGTGGGACAGTGACGGTGAAAGCCGAAACGATCAAGACGCACGCGCCGTATGACATCGTGCGCAAAATGCGCGCTTCTGTCTGCGTGCTCGGTCCGCTGCTCGGCCGCGAAAAGGAAGCAACGGTGTCGCTGCCCGGCGGTTGCGTCATCGGCGATCGGCCGATCGATTTGCATCTCAAAGGCTTTGAAGCGCTCGGCGCGCACCACCGCATCGACGCGGGAAATGTGCGGGTCTTTGCGAGCGAGCTGCACGGCGGCACCATGAATCTGCGCGGCAAGCTCGGGCCCACCGTGCTCGGCACGGACAATGTGATGATGGCCGCAGTGCTCGCCGAAGGCACCACGGTGATCGAAAGCGCGGCGGCGGAGCCGGAAGTCGTGGATCTCGCGAACTTCCTCATCAAGATGGGTGCGCGAATCGAAGGCGCAGGGACGCGGCGGATCATCATCGAAGGGGTGAAAGAGCTGCACGGCGTGGAGCACGAAGTCATCCCGGACCGCATCGAAGCGGGCACGTTCCTCGTCGCCGGCGCCATCGCTGGAAAGGAAGTGACGCTGCGCCGCGTGAATCCGGTGCATCTCACGGCGGTGATCGGCAAGCTCGAAGAGGCTGGCTACCGCATCGTGAGCGACCGCGACACCGTCACCATCCATGGCAACGGCGAACCGAAGTCGGTGCAAATCACCACCGAACCGTATCCCGATTTCCCGACGGATATGCAGGCGCAATTCTGTGCGCTGCTGAGCCGCACGACCGGCATCTCCACCGTCACAGAGACCATCTTTCCGCAGCGCTTCATGCACGCTTCCGAGCTGAAGCGAATGGGTGCCGACATCGAACTCGAAGGTGCCACTGCAATCATCAAAGGCGTGGAAAGCCTGAGCGGCGCGCCGGTGATGGCGAGCGATCTGCGCGCTTCCGCAGCCTTGGTATTGGCGGGCCTGCAGGCGACTGGCGTGACGGAAGTGAACCGCGTTTATCACATCGACCGCGGCTACGAGCAGATCGATGAAAAGCTCAATGGCCTCGGCGCGCACATCGAGCGGGTGAAGGCGTAAGCACACCCGGCGCAGCGGCGCATGAGCGTCGATCCTCGGCGTGAAGCTAACAAAAAAGGGGCGCAGATATCTGCGCCCCTTTTTTCTGCAAAAATGTCCGATTCGTCGGACTTACGGCAGGGTTGAACTCTCGGTCGTCACCGTCGCCGACTTCATGCCCGCGCCGTCCATCGCCTCGCCGGGGTGCTTCATGGCGCCTTCTTCGCTCCGAGCCGGGAGCGCTGCATTCCCGCCGCCAGTGCCGCTGCCGCCGAAGAGTCGCGAGAAAATCCGCCGCGGAGCTGAGCGGCCGCTTTCCTCCTCCATGATTTCCGTGTGCGCCTCACCTTTCGCCGTTTCCCATGCGGGCGCAAAGCCGGGCACCTGGATCAGCATCTTCTTTTCCGCCCGCGCATAGACTTCCAGATCGCGCTGCAGCTTGCGGTCCGGCAGCTCATTGAGCGCGTTGACCTTGATGCGCAGGCTTTCGTTTTCCCGGCGCAACGATTCCTGATCGACCTTCACCTTCTTCATGGTCTCGGCCTCGATCTCCAGCTTGTCGCTCAAGTGCCGCCGGAAGCGGCCCAGCTCACCTTTGAGCCGGACGTAATTATAGGCGGTAAGGACGGTAAAGAGCAGCCCGAGGGCGAGGCCCCAGGTAAATGGGTGAGCGAGGATTTGTTGGGTATTCACTGCGTTGGGTTGGTTCCGATCAGGCGATCATTGCTTCGGGTGAATCCGCCATCTTGTCGCCTTCATAGCGGATTACTTCATTCTTCTCGTCGAGGAGAAGAACGCGCGGCCGGTGGCCGACGGCTTCTTCGGGGGTAAATGCGGCAAAGTGCATGATCGTGAGCCGGTCGCCGATCTTGCCCAGATGCGCCGTCGCGCCATTGAGCTGAATCTGCCCCGCACCGCGCTCGCCGATGATCACGTAGGTCTCGAAACGCTCTCCGTTAGCCATGTTGCTCACGAGGATTTTCTCGTAAGGCATCAGCCCCACGCGCTCCGCCAAATCGGCCGAAATGGTCATGCTTCCCTCGTAGTGCAGGCTGGCGCCCGTCACCGCTGCCCGGTGGAGTTTGGACTTCAAAAGAGTCAGTTGCATGCGAGCCGCAGACGATGCGGGAAAGCGTGAGGATTGCAAGTGATGACGTGCGCTGTGGGAGTGGCCATTTTGCGGCGAGAGAGTTCGTATCCTGTCTGGAAAAGCAAACGGTCCCGTTGGCGGAGAATGTGGTTTGAAAACGCAGGGACGCGGAGGGCGCAGAGATTTGAACAAGGACGCTCGATCGCTTTCCCAGTCTCTTCTCCGCGACCTGTTCCTTCTCTGCGCCTCTGCGTCTTGAACAATCCGCTCGATCCAGAAAAGGCGGACGGCTGCCCGCCAATCGCGCCGCGGCGGCAGTTAGCCGCGATCCGCCGAAACCAATTCCGGCTTTTCCGCTTCGGGTTCGGAATGCTCGTGCGCCCCGCAACCGCCATTTCCATTCTGCCTGCCTTGCGTGGTGCCAGTCAGATGTCCCTTTCCCGCGCTTACTCCGTTGAATGCCTCCACGCCCTCGGCACTCACCGGCTGTGGACGCGCTCCGAAGTTGAACTTCACATTTTTCCACGTGTCTCCCGGCTTGGCTTGCAGGCCAAGCGACGCGGTCGGCTCGTAGCCGCAATGCATCATGCAATTTTCACAGCGGGGATCGCGCGCTTCGCCATTGACCACGCCATAACGTTCCCACTCCGTTTTTTCCAAGAGCTCCGTGTAAGTAGCAAAATGACCGTCGGTCATGAGATAGCATGGGCCTTTCCAGCCGCGAATATTGCGCGTGGGGATGGCCCAGGCCGAGCAGGTCAGGTCGCGCTTGCCAGCGAGGAATTCGAGATACACCGGCGTGCCGAAGATCGGGAAACGCCGGCCCCAGTCTTCCGCGTGCGCAAACTTTTCCACGGTTGCCTTGCGCGTGAGGTAAAATTTCTCCGGCTGAAGCCCGAGCCGCTTCACCATGTCTGTCTTGGCGGCAGAGTATTCATAGCCTGGCGAAATCGTGTGCCCATCCACACCGAGTGAAGAAAGATAGGCAAACATCCCTTCGATCTCGGCCACATCGGTTTCCTTATAGACTGTCGTGTTTGTCGCGACCTGGTAGCCGAGCAGCTTCGCCATGCGAATCGCGAGGATGCACTCTTTGAAAACGCCTTCGCGCTCCACGATAAGATCGTGCGTCCGCTCGAGCCCATCGAGATGCACGTTCCAATACATCCAACGGCTCGGCGCAATGATCGGCTTTACATTGCTTTGGCCTTCCTCCGTCACGAGCTTCGCGCCTTTCTGCCGGACCTCGTCGGCCTGCGCCCCGGTGATGAGCTCCTCCGAAATCAGCACCTGAAGCTTCTCCTCCACCTCGTGCGGCGCCTGCGCGAATCGCGCGGCGAGATAGTCGCGCATCTTCTTCCGCATGAAGGTCGCGTTTGTGCAGATATAGACGATGCGCTTGCGCGCGAGCAGCCCCTCCACCAGCGCCTCGATCTGCGGATAGATCAGCGGCTCGCCGCCGCAAATAGAGATCATCGGCGCGCCGCATTCCTCCGCCGCCCCGAAGCAATCCTCCAGCGGCATCATGTCTTTCAGCGAGGTCGAGTATTCGCGGATGCGCCCGCAGCCCGTGCAGGTAAGATTGCAAGTGTGCAGCGGCTCGAGCTGCAGGACCGTCGCAAATTTAGCGACACCGCGCAATTTCTTGCCGATGATGTAGGCGGCAATCTTGGCAGTCAGCACAAAGGGAAATCTCATAAGGTCGGAAGCGGATAAGTGCCCAAAAGAAAAGGCGCGACGACTTAAGCCCGCGCCGCGAAGCGTGGCAATGGGAGAAACGCGGCTGGCCAGCGTAGCGGGGCGCGCCCTCGGAGATTGTCTCTTGAACTTTACCCAGCGTCCTCCCACGCTCGCCCGCTTTTCCCCGAAAAAACCCTCAATCAACGCACGCGCATCTCCTTCTCTGCCCATGGCAACTCCCATCGTCCTCCAAAACAAAGCAGGCATCAACGGACTCGGCGCCGGCGTCTGGAATCTCGGGCCGGGGAATGATCCTTTTGGCGGACCGACGCGCGACGCGATCCCGATGCTCGATCGGCTCCCGATGCTCGCAGAAGCGGGGATGACTTACTACGAGGCGCACGATGTGGAGATCACCGCCGAGATGGCGCCCGACGCCGCGATCGCGAAAAAGCTGGGGCTGAAGTGCGCGATGTATACGCCGAGCTTCTTTGCGGCGCCCATTTTCAAGGACGGGGCAATGACTTCCAATGACCCGAAAGTGCGCAAGCTGGGGCTGGAAAATGCCCTCAAGGCGGTGGATACCACCGCGCTGCTCGGCGCGAAAACGATGGTCTTTTGGAATGGGCGCGAAGGGTTCGATTTTGTGCTCGCGAAGAACGGGCGCGACGCCTTCAAGCGGCTCGTCGAAGGTTTCAACCGCGTGGGGCAGTATGCGCAGGAAAAGTATGGCTCGAAGATCCGTTTTGCCATCGAGCCCAAGCCGAATGAGCCACGCGCCAACATGTATCTCGCAAACGTCGGCGAGGCGCTCTACCTCATCTCGCGGCTCGACGCAGGGTTGCAGGATCTCTTTGGCATGAACCCCGAAACGGCGCACTCGCGCATCGCCGGGCTCGACTACCTCTGGGACATCGAGATGTGTCTGGAAGCCGGCAAGCTTTTCCACATCCATCTCAACTCGCAGGATGGCCAGCGCTACGATCAGGACCTGCCCTTCGGCTACACCGAGCCGCTGAAAGATCTCGCGCTTTGCGTCGTGCTGCAGGACGCGAAGTATGCCGGCCCGATCTGCTTCGACGTGAAGGCGCCGCGCGTGGATGATCCGGCGAACATCTCTGACGTTCTGCACGTTTCCGCCCAAAACCTTGTCTGGCTTTGGGAGCGCGCGCTGGAAGTCGATCGCCGGAAGATCGAGCAATTCCGCAAAGAAAACCGCCTCACTGCCCTGAGCGGGTATCTGGCGCAGTGCCTCTACGGACGCTAAGCACGCGCGCGGTCCGACTCAGATTTCCCAAAGCAATCCGCCGATGTGCTCGCGCGCTTCGGCGGATGCCCTTTCTTCGCCGTTGTCGGCCGGGGATGAAATCCCGACCTTGGCGAAAGAGCGAAACGACACGCGGCGACCTGCTGAAAACTCTGTCTCCCGTTGTCGCGCGCCTTTGCGCAATTCCGAAAGTAGCCGGCTGCAAATCTGCGCCGCTTACGCGTCCGGCTTTGTCTTCGGCAGGCCGATGACTTTCATCCCTTGCTTGAACAGACCACGCTTTTTGAGCAGATCCACGCGCTCGAATCGTTTGAGGACGTTGCGCTTTGCCGCGATCGTGCTGGCGCCTTTGAGACTGCGATGCTGGGACATAAGAAAAAGGGTGCTCGGGTTTAAGAGGGCGGCGACTATATGGCTGGTGAAAGGGAGCGCAAGATGCAAAGTGCGCGCGGCTCTCGAGCGACACTCGCCATTTCAAAGCCGCGCCTCGATCCACCCAGTCACATCACGCAGCACCTGATCGCGGCATAGGTCATTGTGCGTCTCGTGCCGGGCGTCGGGGTAGAAGGCAAACGTCTTGTCCGCGGCTCCCACCCGCTCGTGAAACTCACGGGTCGCTTCCAGGCTCGTCACCGCATCCGCGCCGCCATGCAACAGCAGGATGGGCGTGTGCAGCCGCGGCGCATTGCGGAGCGCGACGGCGCCCGCTTGCTCAATCGCAAAAAACAACCTCGCCGAGAGGTGGTGATGCACCAGTTCAGGATCCGCCAGCGACGCGAGATGCTCCCGGTCGCGCGACAACCGCTCCCAGGAAACAGGCGTCGGCTGCGTGTAAGTGGGCCACCAGCGCGCTGCCATCCGGGCGAGCGCCACTCGCCACCGCGACGGCGCAAACGCCAGCCGCAGCCAAGGCGCGCAGACCACCGCACCGCGGCAATCTTCACCCCGGCGCAGCAGATAGCTCAATGTGATCTGCCCCCCGAGACTATGCCCCATCAGGAACACCGGCCGCCCTTCCGCACCCGCCCTCGCCAGCGCATGCACGCGGGCGAGATCCTCGAGCAGTTCCCCATAATCTGCGGCATCCCCGCGCCGCCCCGCCGACCGGCCGTGCCCTCGCAAATCGTAGCTCCAAAGCCGCAGCCCCTTCGCCGCGAGCACCTCCGCCACATGCCGGTAGCGTCCCGAATGCTCGCCGAGCCCATGTGTCAGCACCACCTCAGCTCGCAAAGCCGCCGCGACCTCGCTCACCTGCACAAACAGGCGCGCGCCACCCGCAGTTTCGAGCGAATGCTCCGCAAACCCGAGGCGATTGGGGGAAGGTGAAGATGGGGACACCGGCGCAGAATTTTCGTTGTCATCCCATTCGACTCCAGTAGTTTCTCGCAGCTCTCCCGATGAACTCTTCCACTGTATCCCGCCGCCGTCTGTCCGCCTTCACCCTGATCGAACTCCTGGTCGTGATCGCGATCATTGCGATCCTCATGGCGCTCCTTTTTCCAGCGATTAACGGCGCAAAGGAAACCGCTCGCAAAGCACAAGCCAAGACCGACGTGATGAACGTCGTCGCTGCGGTGAAAGCCTATAACACTGAGTATGGCCGCTTCCCCGATGTCGCGGCTAAAAAAGGTGCCGCTGCTGCCCAGACCAGCGATGTGCTGGTGGGTGACAAGAAGGTCGGAGCCGTCGCGGATGACAACAGCGCGCTTTTCGATTCCTTGCGCTCTCTTGACCAAGGCGTAAATGAGGGCCACACGAAAAACCCGCGCCGCGTGGTATTTTTTGAAGGCAAAGCAGTCTCAAATCCAACCCAGCCCCGCGCTGGTTTCTTGGATAAGACGGATGGTGGCAGCGGCTCTGCTACTGCGTCCAAAGGCACCTACTTCGACCCGTGGGGCACGCAATATAACGTGGTGATGGATGCTGATTACGACAACGTCATTAAAGTTGACGATCAATACAGTGACTTCAAGCACCCTGCCGAATCGCCCCGCACGGGCGTCGGCGCTTTTTCACTCGGTAAAGACACCGAGCTAGGGACAAAAGGGGACAAGAAGTTCCGCAAGGATAACGAGCCTGCGGACGACGTGATCTCGTGGCAGTAAGGTGAGGGGGAGTGGCTTAGCCAGTTACAGTTTGCGGGTGTAGTTCAATGGTAGAACGGCAGCTTCCCAAGCTGCATACGGGAGTTCGATTCTCCTCACCCGCTCCCCTTTTACTCTGTAGAGGGCTTCGCGACAGGGCTCGAGAAAGCTGTCCAGAGTTGCCATTTTCGCCAAAGCGGGACAGTGAAAGAAGCCAAAGGCATCTACAAACGAGGGCGCATCTTCTGGTATAAATGGCAGGAGGGCGGCGAGCGCCATTATGTGAGTCTGGAGACGGACGACGCCATTGAAGCGCTCACGAGGGCGCGACAGGTGAAGGGCTCGCCAATCTTCCAAGCCAGCCAAAGCTTGAAGCGGGACATGGAGCGTTATTTGGCTGGGAAGCGGAAGTTGCATGTCCACAGCCGGGCGACGGAACGTGTGACCTGCGCTGCTTTGATGGAATTCGTGAGCCGCGTCGGTGAGATCGAAACGGATCGCGTGCTCGCAGGTGCGGCGGGCGCGCACTACGCGCGATTACAGAGCCGCGTGGCCGAGACGACTGCCCCAAATCCACATGCGCGCGCTTCGTGCGTATTTCAATTGGGCGGTGACGGAGCGGAGCGTCCCTCAGAGTCCATTTGCTCCCGTAAAACTCGCCAAAATCGATTGCTATGCCCGACTTCGCTTTTGCACGGCTCCGCAGCGAGATAATCTGATCAGTGAAGCGCCAACTGATGATCTGCGTTATATCCTGCTCGCCGGCTTTCACTGCGGAATGCGCAAGAACGAGATCATGGAGGCTCGAGTCGAATGGTTTGACTTCTGCGAATGTAGCGCGGTGCAGATCAAAAACGCCGACAAGTTTCGGATCAGAGACTGCGAAACCCACTTTCTTGCCACCCGAACTCGCTTAAAAGAGTTTCCAGGTCCTCCCTTGGTGCTGGGTCATTGAGCGCACCCGTCCGGCTTTGCTCAGGGGCAGGCTCTTCGCCTGGTTCGCCAATCTCCGGTGGCTCTTCAAGGACTACGAAGAACGCTCAAAAGCGCCGAAGCCTCCTCTGGATCGCCAGCTCCATGATCCTGCTCTAGCGCCTCACCAAAGATCTTTAACCAAACGGCTTCTTAGAGCAAAAGCCGTTTGCCTCTGTGGGAAGGCGGCGGAAGTTTTGCCCCTATG
>CAXSDZ010000193.1:0-9255 GCA_964235505.1 uncultured Chthoniobacteraceae bacterium | reverse complement strand
CTGGAGCTACACGTGGGACGGCGAGAACCGGCTCATCAAGGTGGAGACGCGCCCGAGCGGCGTGCCGGCCAATCTGCCGGTGGAAAAGCTCGTCTTCCGCTACGACGCGCAAGGCCGGCGGACCGAGAAGGAGGCGTGGAAGAAGGTCTCGGGCACCTACCAAAAGCAGCGCCACTACTACTTTGACTACGAGGGCTGGAACCTGATCGCCGAGCGCGTGGCCGAGCCGACCACCCTGCAACTGCGCCGCTCTTATCATTGGGGCGTGGACCTGAGCGGCTCCTTGCAAGGGGCGGGCGGCGTGGGCGGACTGGTGATGGAAACCGATCACAGCAGCGCCCAAGGAGCAGGCTGGAGCGAGCTGGGCGGCGCCACCACGAGTTTCCTGCCCAGCTACGACGGCAACGGCAACGTCATGGGCCTGCTCAATGTCTCCGACCCGCAAACGCCTAGGGTGGAGGCGGAGTATGAGTATGGGGCTTTCGGAGAGGACCTCCGGGCCAGCGTGCGCAGCAACGAGGCAAGGGGCAACCCGTTCCGGTTCAGCACTAAGTATCAGGATGAGGAGACGGGGCTCGCCTACTACGGCTACAGATACTACTCGCCGGGATTGGGGAGGTGGCTCAGCAAGGATCCGCTTGGGGAGACAGGCGGCGTGAATCTCTTAGCATTCGTTCGAAATTCTCCCACTAGCGTATTCGATGTGCTCGGAGAATGGCCAGAATATGTGACTGTCAATTCGACGGATCCTGCCGCCGGAGGAGCAGGAGTTGGAGATGTGGGATATCCAATTACAGGCTGGGACGTTACAGTGTCAGAATTGGAGCCGGTAGGACAACTGTCGAGGTTCTACGTGAAAAAGAAACATATGACCATGACAGAAGCTACCGCCGGCCCATATAGCAAAGCTCATGAAGATGCCCACGTTAACGATATCATTACGCAGTTCGACGCTTATACAAAGGCGATTAACGATTGGGGGCAGCCCAGGTGCCCCGCGAAAGCTGAATGTTTAAGGCAAGTGATGAAGAAGGATCTAGTTAAACACTATTACCACGCGGTTGCAACGATCTTAGTCTGCGAGCTTGATCTGAATATGAGGGAGCCGGGCGGAAATCATTCCGGAGACTTAAAGAAGGCAACCCAAAGAAAGTATGAAGAATACAAATTGAAACGAGAGAGGTTCGTGAAGGAAATAAATAAACAGCTTAAAACATGTGTCGAATCCGTCAATTAACGACAATATGCACCCTTTTTCTCGCATTTGGCAGCATATGCTCAGGCGAAAGGATTGAATTGGACAGGGCCGTCGATGCAGTGAGTGGAAATCGGAACGACGAATTCCGCATTCGCACTGAAGCATTAGCTCTGATCCAAAAATATGGATCGGAGGTGAACTTCAAAGTCGATATATCAATTGATGCAATCGCGGATGGTTTGATCTGTATCTCTGCCGAGGCTAACGCGTCCAACGAACATAAAATTCGATCGTTTTTAGTAGGGCTCCTGAACTACATGCAGTGTCGATCGGAGGGGCACACCTACGCATATTCACTATTCAAATACTTTCATAGAGAAGAGGAATGGCCTGCCTTCCTGATCGCACAAGTGCCGCGCTGGAAACAAATCATTGCCGATGTAGCTTATCCATGGATCCGTCTTGATCTAAACTATTGCGCGGCATTTCCTGCTTTAGTCGCTCCGTTCGTCATCGAAGTTGACGGCGAGTTTGCATGGATATTCGTTTTCGACGTGAAATTTGCAAACGGTGATCCTACTCCGGGCGCGCGTAAATTCAGATTGCATGCGTTAGAATTTGAGACCGCAGTAGCTCCCGCCTTCAAAAACGCAGTCGAGAGTTTGCAAATTGAAGGCGTTGCTCCAAGGACAGGATCAGTTAAGACTGCTGCGTGGTGGTATGAGCTTCGAAAACGGATTCACAAGACAACTGGCTTGGATTGGCAAACGCCCATGGAGTTAAATAGCGAGGTAACGTTCGAGTAAGGGTGAGATCGAACGGAAAAAAAGGACTCCGCTCAAATATGACTACAACGCCGCAGGCTGACTTCAGAAGAACACAGGCAAGACAAGGGGTAACATCGACAAGATAGGGATCAGGCAACGCTTCTTGACAGCCTTCACTTCTCCCCCGGCTGCCGCCGCCGAACACGGCTCGGCACTCGCGTCGTGCGGTATCAAGAGCTGCGCGTCCAGTGCTGGCGGGTAGGATCTCGCCCGAGCGCGGTGTTCTCCTCCGCAACAAGCGCCCAGGAAGTTTTCGCTCTCGTTCCCAAAGTTAGCGCAGCGCTTTGGGAACTCCTATATCGCGAGCGTCTGTTTTTCTGACTTTCTCGCCCTGCTTCCCCTGATATGGCTACTGCAAAACGGAGTTTCACGGAAGCCGCACGCTCCCAAAGCGCTCCGCTAACTTTAGGAACGAGAGGAACCCCGTTTTTTCACGCGAATCTCGCCGCTACGCGCTTTGCTTGCGCAACTCCGCTGCGCGGACTGGACGTTGTCGCGGCGGCATCGGCCATAAGCTGCGATCCGCGGCGGAGAAAACTGAAAGTGGAAGGTGACATGCCGCCACCGACGTGCGGAGCTTCGGAAGGGGCACACCGCTTCCCTTTTCACTCGCCGCTCCCTCCCACATGAATGCCGATCACCGCGCGATCCTCCGCCACCGGGCCGAGCTGCTCGCGCGCGAACTGCCGCGAGACGCGGAAGCCGGGGCGTTGCTCGGCGTGGTGGAGTTTGCGCTTGGGCGCGAGCGCTACGCCTTTCTGGCCGAGCACGTGTGCGAAGTGTTGCGGATGGAGAACTTCTCGCCACTCCCGTGCGCGCCGCGCTGGGTAGCCGGGGTCATGAATGTGCGTGGGCAAATTCTCACTGTGCTCGACATCGGCGCATGGCTGGAGCTGCCACGCAGTGGCCTGGCGGAGGTGAACAACATCATTCTCCTGCGCAGCGCCTCGCACGGGGCAAGGGTTGGCGTGCTCGCGGATGCGATCCTCGGCGTGCGCACGCTGCGCGCGGATGCCTTGCAGACTTCGCTCCCCACGCTGAGCGGCCTGCGCGCGGGGATCTTGCGCGGGGTGACCGCGGATCGGCTCGTGGTGCTGGACGCGGCGAAGCTACTGGCGGATGAAGCGCTCCTCGTCCGCGAGGAGGCGGCGGCTTAGCGATTCCCAAGTGCGTGAACCCGCGAGCGCTGCGATCCGCCGCGCCCCGCGTTGAAGATTGAATGTTGCTCGCCGGATGGCGGATATTTTCCACCTCCCGCCGGCCAGCCGAGCCGCGCCTCCCCCTTCATGACCTGGCTCGCCCACCTCCGCACCCGCACCAAGCTCGCGCTCGGCTTTGGGCTCATGGTTTTGCTGCTGCTGCTGCTGGCGCTTTCCGCCTTTCACAGCGTGCGCGCGGTGGCGGAAAGCTTCCGGTTTGCGCTCGGCCTGGAAAGCTTCACAAACAATCTCAATCGCCAGCGTGTGGCCATGCTGGCGCTGCTCGGGTCGGCGGATGGCGAGGAGCGCAACCGGCTCGTCGCGGACGTGCGGGCGCTGACGCGCGAAAATGATGCGCTGCTGCCGGCGCTCACGCTGCTTGCGCATTCCGCGGCGGAAGCGGCGAAGCTCGGCGCGCTCGGCAGTCTCCGCGCTTCCTACCTCCGCACCCGCGACGAGCAGGTGATCCCCGCGATCCTCGCCGGCAATGCGGACGAAGCGCGGGCGCTGCTTTTCGATGTGCAGCAGCGGCGCTACGATCACCTCCGTGAAGACGCGCAGGCGCTCGGCCACATCGCGACCGGGCGCGCGGAAGCGGCGGAGCTTCGGATCGGGCGCGTGTTCGGCCTCCTGAGCCTCGCGGCGGTCGCGGCCGGCGTGGGGCTCACCGTGCTGATGGGGCGCATGATTGCCGGTCCGCTCGCCGCGCTGACGCAGGCGGCCGGGCGGATCGCCGCGGGCGAGCTGCCGGAGCCGCCCGCGCTGGAGCGACGCCGCGATGAAGTCGGCGCGCTCAGCGCGAGCTTTTCGCAGATGACGCGCTCCTTGAAAGCGATGTCCGTCGTGGCCGCGCGCATGGCGGCGGGCGACCTCACGAGCGAAGTGCGGCCACAGTCGGAGCGCGACGAACTCGGCACCGCCTTTGCCGCGATGGCGCGGAATCTCCGCGCGGTGATGGAGGAGACGCGCGGCGCGGTGGAGGTGGTGAGCGCTTCCACCGCCGGGATCACCGCCTCGATCGCGCAGGTCGCGGCGGGCGCGGCGCAGACTGCGGCATCGATCACCGAAACGACCGCGACGGTGGAAGAAGTGAAGCACACCGCGCAGCTCGCGGGCGACCGGGTGCGCTACGTTTCCGACACCGCGCAGCAGGCGGCGCAGGTCTCCGAAAGCGGGCGACAAACCGTGGAAAAAGCCGTCGCCGGCATGGTCCGCATCCGCCAGCAGATGGATGCGATCGGCGCGAGCATGGTGAAGCTTTCCGAGCAGACGCGGGCCGTGGATGAGATCATCGCCTCGGTGAATGACCTCGCCGAGCAGAGCAACATCCTCGCGGTGAATGCCTCGATCGAGGCCGCGAAAGCGGGCGAGCACGGCAAGGGATTCAGCGTGGTGGCGGCGGAAGTGCGCACGCTGGCCGAGGGGAGCAAAGCCGCCACCAGCCAGGTCCGCGCGATGCTCGGCGAGATCCAAAAGGCGACGGCCGCGGCGACGCTGGCGACCGAGCAGGGGAGCCGCGCGGTCGATTCCGGGCTGGCGCGCAGCACGCAGGCCGGGCAGGCGATTTCCACTCTCGCCGAGACGATCGCGCAGTCCGCGCAAGCCGCGGCGCAGATCGCCGCTTCCGGCCAGGAGCAGGCGGTCGGGATGGATCAAGTGGCCATCGCGATCCGCTCCATCCAGCAAGCCAGCGTTCAAAATGCGGCGGCGGTGAAGCAGATCGAGGCCAGCGCGCACGAGCTGAAGCAGCTCGGCGGGAAGCTCAAGGAATCCGTGGCGCGCTACACCGTATGAGCCTCCCGCGCTGCCTGCACGTCTGCACCGCGATCGTGTGGGCAATCCCGTGTCTGGTGCTGGCCGGCTGGATCCTGGAGATCGATGCGCTGAAGCGCGTGCTGCCGGGCTTTGTCGCCATGAACCCGGCAACAGCGATCGGCTTTCTCGCGGGCGGCGCTGGGCTGGCGCTGGCGAAGGAAATTTACGCTCAGGCATTGGAAAAACGCGAGGCGCTCTGCGCGCCTTACGCGAGCGTGATTGATGTCAAAGCCGAAGCGCTGCCTTCTGCCGCCGTGGACCGCTGGCTTTTCCCGATCGGGTCGAAGGGCAACCCGATGGCGCCGACCACGGCTTGCGATTTTCTCCTCGCTGGCACCGGGTTTCTGCTGCGCGGCGCGGCAGAGCGCGGGCGGCGAAAAGCGTCGCAGGCCTGCGCGATCCTCGTGGTGATCGGTGCTGCGCTGGCGCTGACGGGATACGCTTACGACATCGAAAAGCTCTACCGCGTGGCGGCGTTCATGGCGATGGCGGTGCATACGGCTTTCGCGTTTCTCGCGCTTGGGCTGGGGCTGCTTTGCGCGCATCGCTCGGAAAGCGCGCTGGCGCGAATCGCAAGTCCCAGCGCGGGCGGCGCGATGCTGCGGCGGCTGCTCGGCTGGACGATCCTGGTGCCGCTCGCGCTCGGCTGGGTGGCGCTCCGCGGGCAGCGCGCGGGCTGGTGCGACCCGGCGTTTTCCTTTGCGACGTTTGTGATCCTCGTCGTCGGCTTTCTGTCGGCGCTGCTGTGGCGCAACGCCGCGCAGCTCGACCGGCATGAAGCGAAGCGCGGACGCACGGGTGAAGCGCTGCGCCGGGCGCGCGATGAAATGGAAGGCAGAGTGCAGGCGCGCACGGCCGAGCTGCGCGGCGTGCTGGAGCAGGTGAGCGGCGTTGTCGTGGCGCTGCATGAGGAAGCCGGGGACATCCTGCGCGCCGTCGGCGGAGTGGCCGCCGGGACGCATGAAACGGCTTCCGCCGTGGCGGAAACCACGGCGACGGTGGAGGAAGTGAAGCAAACCGCGCAGCTCACCAGCGAGCGTCTGCGGCGCGTGGCGGCAGGCGCGCAACGCGCTGCCGAGGTTGCCGAGCTCGGGCGGCATTCGGTGGACGAAACGATCGTCGGCATGCACCGCATCCGCGAAGGCGTGGACCAGCTTGGCGCTGGGATGGAGCGGCTGAGCGAGCAGACGCTGGCGATCGGAGAAATCAACGCCGCGGTGAAGGATCTCGCCGAGCGGCTCGCGATCCTCGCGGTGAATGCTGCCATCGAAGCCGCGACGGCGGGCGAGCATGGGAAGGGTTTTCGCGTGGTCGCGCTGGAGGTGCGCAATCTCGCCGAGCAGTCCAGGCAAGCGACGGCGCAGGTGCGCGCCATCCTGAGCGAAAACCAGAAAGGGACCGCCGCCGCCGTGCTGGCGACGGCGGACAGCAGCCGCGCGGTGGACGACGGCTTGCATCAGGCTGCGCAGGCGGGCGCGGCGATCGCCGAGCTGGCTGAGACGGTGTCCGACTCGGCCGGCGCTGCTGCGCAAGTCGCCGCCGCGAGCCAGCAGCAGGCGGTGGGCATGGACCAGGTGGCCACGGCGATCCGCAGCATCCACGGGGCGAGTGCGGAAAATGCGGCAGCGGTGACGCAGCTCGAAGGGAGCGCGCGTGAGTTGCGCAAGCTCGGCGCGCGGCTGCGGGCGCTGGTGGAAAACGTCGCGACGGAGGGCTGAAGCGCGTATGGCTGCGAGTGATGAAGCATTTCTGAAGCGTCTGCGCGCGGCGTTTCAGATCGAAGCCGAGGAGCACGTGCAGGCGATGGGCGCGGGCCTGCTGGAGCTGGAAAGCGGCGTCGCGGCGGAGCGGCGAAAGGCGGTCGTGGAGACGATTTATCGCGAGGCGCACAGCCTCAAGGGCGCGGCGCGCGCGGTGAACTTTGCGGAGATCGAGACGGTCTGTCAGGAGCTGGAGAGCGTTTTCTCGCTTTGGAAAAAGGGCGAGCTGGAGCCCGCGCCGGAGCAGTTCGACGCGCTGCATCGCGCGGTGAATCTCGTGGGTGGGTTGCTCGCGCCGGGCGGTGGGCAGGCGGGGCGGATCGGCGCGGTGACTCAAGCGCTGGCGCAGGTGCGGCAGCGCGGCGCACGCCCGGAGCGGCCCGGTTTTGCGGGACAGGAGCCGTCGGCGCGTGCGAAAGCAGAACTGCCAGATGTGCCACGCGGGTTGTCGCAACCAGCGCCGACGCAGTCGCTAGCGGATGCTGCGCCAGATGCCGCAGCCGCGTCTGCACCGACGCCGGCCACCACTCCGGGCGTTGCCCTTCCGACCCGGCGCGAGCCCGCGCGGCTTGCCTCGCAGCCAGCCAGCGTAGCGCGCGAGACAGTCCGCATTTCCGCGGCGAAGCTCGATTCCGTGCTGCTGCAAGCGGAGGAAATGCTCGCGGTGAAAACGACGGTGAAGGAGCGCGCTGCGGAGCTGCGCGCGCTCGCTGCCGAGCTGGCGCGGTGGGGCGCGGAGTGGGCGAACGCCGCGCCTGAGCAGGCTGCGGCATTTCTCGAGTGGAACCTCGCCTTTTTCAAAACGCTGGAAGGCCGCACCCATGCGCTCGCCCGCCGCGCGGAGCAGGATCAGCGCGCTCTCGGCGGTCTCGTGGATGATCTGCTCGCGGACGCCAAGCGGCTCGTGATGCTGCCATTCTCCCGGCTGCTGGAAGGCTTCCCACGGCTCGTGCGCGAGCTGGCGCGGGATGAAGGAAAGGACGTGCAGCTCGTGATGTCCGGCCATGACGTGGAGATCGACAAGCGCATCCTGGAAGAGCTAAAAGACGCGCTGGTGCATCTGCTGCGCAACGGCGTGGATCACGGGATCGAGCCGCCCGCCGAGCGCGTCGCCGCCCACAAGCCGCCGCGCGCCACGGTCGAGCTGCACGTGTCGCAGGCCGGCGCGAGCGAGGTGGACGTGTGCGTTTCCGACGATGGCCGCGGGATCGAAGTGGAAAAGGTGAAGGCGGCCGCCGTGCGCAAGGGGCTCGTGAGCGAAGAGGAAGCGGAACGCATGGACGCGGCGCAGGCGCAGGGGTTGATCTTCCAATCCGACCTCTCGACCAGCCCGGCGATCACCGAAATCTCGGGTCGCGGGCTCGGCATGGCGATCGTGCGCGAGCGGGTGCAGAAACTCGGCGGGCGCATCGCGGTGGAGAGCGAAGCGGGCCGCGGCACGACCTTTCGCATCACGCTGCCGCTCACGCTGGCGACGCTGCGCGGCTTGACGGTGCATGCGGGCGGGCAGGCATTCGTGGTGCCGCTGCCGCAGATCGAGCGCGCCGCGCGGGTGTGCCCGGCGGAGGTGGAAACGGTGGAAGGCCGCGACACGATCGCGATCGGCGGGCGCGTGCTGCCGCTCGTGGAGCTGGGCGAAGTGCTGGAGCTTTCTCGCGGGCCGGGCGCCACGGGGAAGCCGCCGGACCGACCGTTTGAGGTGCTCATCCTCGGGGTCGCGGAAGAGCGGATCGCGTTTCGAGTCGATGCAGTCGGAAGCGAGCAGGAGGTGCTGGTGAAGCCACTCGGCTGGCCGCTGCTGCGGGTGCGAAACGTCGCCGGCGCCACGGTGCTGGCGGATGGCCTGCCCGCGCCGATCCTGCACGTGCCGGACCTGCTGAAATCCGCGGTGCGCACGCGCATGGCGGACCGGGGGAAGGGAACGGCAGAGCTTGCGCCGCGGCGGAAAGTCACGGTGCTCGTGGCGGAAGATTCGATCACGTCGCGCACACTTTTGAAGAGTATCCTGGAATCCGCCGGCTACCCGGTGAAGACCGCGGTCGATGGCGCGGATGCGCTTGCCGCCTTGCAGGCAGGCGAGTTCGGGCTCGTGGTTTCGGACATCGACATGCCGCGGCTGGATGGCTTCGGGCTGACTGCGGCGATTCGCGCGGACACGCGGCTGCAGCACTTGCCGATCGTGCTCGTTTCCGCCCGCGAGACGCGCGAAGACCGCGAGCGCGGGATCGACGTGGGGGCGAGCGCTTACCTCGTGAAGAGCAGCTTTGAACAAAGCGATCTGCTCAGCGTGGTGGCGAGGCTGGTGTGATGGGGACGGGCGCTGCTTGTGGAGTTGAGGCCGCTGCGCGGGGCCGAACGTCGAACGTCGAACGTCGAACCCTGAACGAGCAGCCAAGCACCGTGCATGTCCAAGCCTGCGTTTTACGTTCGACGTTCGACGTTCGACGTTCGACGTT
>CAXSDZ010000192.1:7472-9358 GCA_964235505.1 uncultured Chthoniobacteraceae bacterium | reverse complement strand
CCACAGCGTGGACAGTGTGAGCGCACACGTGGAATGCGGCCGGCTCGTTCCCGCCTTCGTGCGTCCCTGAGCAATCCCAACGAGCCACTTCAGAAAATTCATTTGCAAGCGCCACGGTGTCTGCGCCTCCGATGGCATTGCCCCTGCTCTTTGCCGGCAGGAATGATTACTTTCGCCTTTCAAGCCCGCGATGCCGCTGGCCGGATGAGTTCCGGTGTGCAGGAAGCGCTGAACGAAGACAACGCCATCAACACGCTCATGGCGCGCGGCTTGATGGTGCTTTCCATTCAGCAAAAGGCTGTGTCGCGCGGGAGTTCCCGCTCCGTCAAAGTCAGCGATACCGATCTTGTTCTTTTCACACGCCAGCTCGCCACGATGGTCGATGCCGGCCTGCCACTCATCACCGGCCTCACTGCGCTTTTCGAGCAGGCCGATCCGAAGAAGCAAGCGGGGCTGCGGCGCGTCGTCGGCGAGATCACCGCGATGGTGCAGCAGGGTGAGACGTTCAACGAATCCATCGCCAAACATCCGCGCGTCTTTGCACGGCTCTACATCGCCATGATCAAGGCGGGCGAATCCGGCGGTCTGCTTTCCGAGATTCTGGATCGGCTCGCGTGCTTTCTGGAGGACGCGTCGCGGCTGAAAAAGAAGATCAAATCTGCGATGACTTATCCAGTCATCGTCATCTCCATCGCGGTCGGCATCACGACGTTTCTGATCGTGAAAGTCGTGCCAGTTTTCGGCGAGATCTTTGCGGACTTCGGCGCGGAGCTGCCGGCACCAACACGCATTTTGCTGAACATCAGCGACTTCATGCGGTCGAGCTGGTATTT
This sequence comes from uncultured Chthoniobacteraceae bacterium, assembly GCA_964235505.1. Taxonomy (GTDB): domain Bacteria; phylum Verrucomicrobiota; class Verrucomicrobiia; order Chthoniobacterales; family Chthoniobacteraceae; genus CAXSDZ01. The sequence continues at coordinate 8,525 of CAXSDZ010000192.1, read as the reverse complement.
CCTCGTCGCCGCGCTCGTCGGAGCGTATTTCGGCCTGCGCACTTTCGTTCGCACGGAGAAGGGACGGCAGACGTGGGACCGCTGGAAACTCAAACTGCCGGTCTTCGGTCCGCTGCTGCACAAGATCGCGATGACCCGCTTTGCGCGCACTTTCGCGCAGCTCATCCGCTCCGGCGTGCCGATCCTCGAAGTGATGGATATCGTCGGCGACACGTCCGGCAACTACGTCGTCGAGCAGGCGATCAAGGGTGTCTCTGCGGACGTGGAGAAAGGCGATCACCTGACCGCCGCGCTGTCGCGTCAGCCGATCTTTCCACCGATGATGGTCCGCATGGTCGGCGCGGGCGAATCGACCGGCAAGATCGACGAGATGCTCGAGAAGATGGCGGACTTTTGGGATGAAGAAATCGAGTCGCTGCTGAATGCGCTGACCTCGCTGCTGGAGCCGATCCTGATCGTCGTGCTGGGCATCATCATCGGCGGCATTGTGATCGCCCTCTTCATGCCGATCTTCAAGATGAGCGATGTAGTGTCAGGGCAGAAATAAGCAGCAACGCTCCAAAGCCGATCGTGCCGAAGGCCGCTGCCCGCCAGCGGCCTTCGCTTTTGCCGAGCGAGGCGATCTGGTCGCGCAGCACGTAGGGCATGCCGACGTAAAACATCGCCAGCACGATGCCAGCATAGGCGAGGACGACGAGCGGGAGCCGCATGGCTTCCGGCCGCATCCACGCCGCCTCCAGCAGCGGCTCGGCCGCGAGCAGCAGCACCATCCCGAGAGCGCGCGCGGCGAGAAATTCATCCACGAACTTCCACGTCAGAAACGCGGCGATCGGGATAAGGATGAGAACGCGGGAACGCCAGTTCGAGAACTCACCGAGATCGATCTGCCGGATCAGCAACCAGCTCCAGACCGTCGCGACGAGCAGCAGCACGGTGCCGATGCTGCGCGACCGCGGCAGCGCGCGCAGTGACCGCTGCACCGATGCGGGCTGCAGCACTGCGAGCGCACCGAGCGCGACGGGGCCTGATCGGCCGCGCGGTCAGGAGGCGCGC
>CAXSDZ010000192.1:294-7462 GCA_964235505.1 uncultured Chthoniobacteraceae bacterium | reverse complement strand
CTTCGCGGTACCGCTGGCGAGCTCGGTGAAGTCGGCGAGGACGAGCGCAGTGCCGAGAGAAAGCGAGTAGATCATGCGAGGTGCGCAAGAGAACGCGCGCCGATGAAGCGGCTCAAGTGCAAATGCGCCTGTTTCCCCAACGCACCTGTTGCTGCCCGTCCGCCGCGCCCGCGCAGGGCTTCACAGCAACGCGGGATTCCCGTAGAGCGTGAAGCCGGTCGAGCGCTCGATCTGGACGTCGAAGAGCTGGCCGACGTGACGCTTAGGGTCGCCTTCAAAGACGACGATTTTGTTTCCGGGCGTGCGGCCCATCAGACGGTCGGCGTTTGTTTTAGAGAGCCCTTCGCAAAGGATGCGCTGGCGCGTGCCGACGAGCGCATCAGTCCTTGCGCGGGCGTGGCGGTTGACTACTTCCAACAAGTCCTGGTTGCGCGCTTCTTTCACTTCTTCCGGGAGTTGCTCGGCCATCTCGGCAGCCGGCGTGTCGCGGCGTTTCGAGTAGCGGAAGACGAACGCATTATCGAAGCCGATCCGCTCGGCCAGCGCTCGCGTCGCGGCGTAGTCCTCGTCCGTTTCGCCGGGAAAGCCGACGATCATGTCGGTGGTGATTGCAATGTCCGGGCGCGCGGCGCGCAGCTTTTCGATGAGGCTAAAATACTTCTCCGCCGTGTAGCCGCGGTGCATCGCGCGCAGGATACGGTCCGAGCCGCTCTGGAGTGGAAAATGCACGTGCGGCATGAGCTTTGGCAGGTCGCGAAATGCGCCGATCAAGTCATCGCGAAAGCCGATCGGATGCGGCGAGGTGAAGCGGATGCGCGCCAGCCCTTCGACTGCATGCACGGCTTCAAGAAGCTGCACGAAAGGGGAGACGCGGATTCCCGAAATCCCGGATTCCCGGAATTCCGCAGGGAACTCGTGCCGTCCGTAGAGATTCACAATCTGGCCAAGCAGCGTCACTTCCTTCACACCGCGCTCCACGAGCGCCCGCACTTCCGCCACGATCTCCGGAATGCGCCGCGCGCGCTCCCGCCCGCGCGTGAAGGGCACGATGCAGTAAGTGCATTCCATGTTGCACCCCTGCATGATGGACACAAAGGCGCTCACCGGACGCGTATCCAGCACGTGCTCGCGGATGGTGTCCTGCGAGCCGGCTTCCTCCTCCACGTCCACGATGGAGAAGCGCTCATCGTCCATGAGCCGCTCGCGCAGCACCGCTTTGCGGCGGAAAAGCTCGTCCACATATTCCGCCACGCGGTGAAACTTTTGCGTGCCGACCACGAGATCGACACCGGCGATGCCACGCGTGAGCTCGGCCCCGCGGCTCTGCGCCATGCAGCCGAGAAAGCCGAAAACCATCTCCGGCCGATTTGCGCGCAGCCGGCCCAGCATGCCCATTTTCCCGAGCGCTTTCTGCTCCGCCATGTCGCGCACGGAGCAGGTATTTAGCAGCACCACATCCGCCTCCGTTTCATGCGGCGTCATCTCGTAGCCGCGCGTGATGAGATCGCGCGCGACCTGCTCGGAGTCGCGCTCGTTCATCTGGCAGCCGTAGGTCTTAATGAAGACTTTCGCAGGCATGGTTGAAAGGCGGAAGGTAGTCGGGATGAGGCGGACCGTCTAACGGCAAGGAGAATGACGAATGACGAATTCTCGAATGAGTGCGGGCGCGCCGCATTCGTCATTCGTCACTTCCCTCACGGCTTCTTGAAAGGCTCTAGGCCAAGGCCAAACACGTTCACCGCATTTTCCATCACCGTCGGCAGCGCGCCGAGGAATGTTTCCCACTCCTGCGGATGCGTGAACTGCGTATCCCAGGCGATGAAGATGCCATCCGGCACCGCGTTGCTTTGCTCGATCAGCACGCGGATGTCTTTCTCCCAATCCATGATCCGCACGTAGCCGAGCGCGGCGGGCCGGCTCATGAGCGAGTGATGGTTGAACTGGTCGAGAAAACTCTCGCGGTCTCCCGGCGACGAGAACCTCGCATGCACATGCGTGGACAGCGTCGTCACGCTCTCCGGGGCGAATTCCATCAGCGTGTAGAAGCGCGAAAAGGTTTGCTGCACGATCGTCCAATCCGCGGCGTTGCGCGCGTTGCGGATGGCGAGTTTCACGCGCTCGGCCGTGCGGGAAAGGGTGCCGTTTTCACCGAAGAAGTGCCCGCTGAGCTCGTAATCGTAGAGGTCATCCGTGCGGCGGAGCCGGAGCAGATTTGGCCGCATGCTCACGCCCGCCGCAGGGTCGCAAAGCTTCGCGCCAAACTCCTCCAGCCGCGCCTGCCCATAGGCGAGTGGACGCGGGAACGGCACATCGATGGCGACTCCAAATATTTCGACGGGGACGATTTCCATGCGGGCGCGACGCTAGAACGCGTCTCGCGCGGATGACACGCTTTTTTGCGCGGCAGCAGGCTCGCGGTGCAGCCTCCCGCTACAGCACGTCCTCCACCCAGCTCATCGCCGACATCGTCGCGGGAAAGCCGATCGTCGCCATGGCGAGCAGCACCACATGGCGGATTTCCTCCGCCGACGCGCCGGCTTCCAGCGCCCGCCGCGTGTGCGAATGAACCGCGCCTTCCTGCCGCGCTCCGACCGCGATGGCGAGCCGCGTCAGCTCCACCGCTTTCTGCTCCAGCGGACCGGCGGCGGCACATGCCGCGCCCACTTGATCGAGTGCGGCTGCGAGCGCCGGGTAGTTCTTTTGGAAACGCACGAAGCGTTTCGGCAATCCGCGTTTGGGAGTCTTGCTGGGCATGAGGAAGTGAGTGAGTTGGGTTGGACGCGCGGGGGCAAAGCTCGGGTGCGGATCAGCGCGTTCCGGCAGCGTGCGCGCCGCGGATCGCGTCGCGCAATTCGTCCAGTGCGCCGCGCATTTCCACCGCCGCAAATACCGACGTCCCGGCGACAAAAGTATCGGCGCCGCTGGCGGCCGACAGCGCGCCGGTCGCAGCGTTGATGCCGCCATCGACCTCGATGCGATAGACCAGCCCAGCCGTTTCGCGCACCTGCGCTGCGGCGGCCACTTTGCCCAGCATGCCAGGCAGGAATGGCTGCCCGCCGAAGCCCGGCTCGACCGTCATGACGAGCAGCACATCGAGCTGCGCGAGAAATGGCTCGACCGCGGAGAACGGCGTGCCAGGCCGCAGCGAAAGTCCGCACGTGCAACCCGCCGCGCGGATGGCGGCGAGCGTTTTTGCCACGTCGTGGTGAGCCTCCACATGCACTGTGATATTTCGCGCGCTCACTGTGAAGCGCGGCACAAAGTGATCCGGCCGCTCGATCATGAGATGCACGTCGAGCGGCGCAGTCGCCGCTTTTGCGACCGCATCCACAAAGGCCGGACCGAAGGAAATGTTGTCCACGAAATGCCCGTCCATCACGTCGAGATGAAGCCAGTCCGCGCCCGCCGCTTCCGCCCGCCGGACTTCCTCGTGCAGCCGCCCGAAATCGCAGGCGAGAATGGAAGGAGCGAGGACGAGCGAGTGTGAAGGCATACGCGGCGACAGCTAGGAGGCCCGGTCTGCGCTGCCAAGCGGGAAGTGGCAGCGGGTGGGTGCGCAGGCTCGGAATCGAGCGTGGCGACGTGTCACAAAAATGCGCGCGCCAGCGAGAGGTAAAGCAGCAGCGTGAGCACATCTGTCACCGCCAGCGCGGCGCGGCCGGCGGCGATCTTCGGATCGAGCTTCAGCGCGTGCAGCAGCGAAGGCATAGACAGGCCGGAGACGCATGCGATCAGCAGCGAGCCGAACACACTCACGCCGATCACTCCGGCTGGCAGCGCGGCGCCGCGCCAGGCCCAGCTCACCAGAAATACGATCGACCCGCAGCCGAGGCCGAGCAGTGCGGCGGTGGCGACTTCCCGCCGCGCTTCGCACCAGAACCAGCGCAGCGTCGGACGGCTTGCGCGGAGCGTTTGGAGCGTGAGCGTCATCGACTGGATGCTGACCGACTCCGCCAGCGCGAGCACCAGCGCGAGGAAGAATGCGATGGGCATGTGGTGGGCCAGCGTTTCCTCAAATACGCCGGCGATGAACGCCGCAATCGTGCCGCTGGTGATCGTCGTCAGCAGCCACGGGAAGCGATATTTGAACGCGGTGAACGGCGAGGCGCCGCGCACTTGCGAGATGCGGATGCCGATCGCCTCGAAGAGGTCGTCAGTCTTTTCCGGCTCCGCGGGCAGCTCCAGAATCTCCTGCGTGAAAACGCTGACATCCACAACGCCGATCACGCGCCGCTCGGCATCGACCACTGGGAAGGCGAGAAACTTGTGCAGCACGAAAAGCTCGCACGCGTCCAGCAGCGTCGCGGTCTGCGGCAGCGCGAGCACGCGACGGATCATCACCTCCTCCAACCGGCTGGCGAGAGCCGCGGCGAGCAGACGGCGCGTCGGCAGGACGCCGGTGAGCCGGCCTTCCGCATCGGTCACGTAGAAGTAGATGATGCGCTCTTCCACCCCATGCTCTCGGATGAAGGTGAGCGCCTGCTCGACCGTCATCTCGCCGCGCAGCAGCGGCACATCCGTGCGCGCATGGGCGAGCACGGGATCGCGGAGATGGGAAAGCTCGGGTGTGGGCATGGTAGAAACGGGGCGAGACAACTCGGCGCAGCTCACTGACCTGCGGCCACCGTTCTCACGCTGGCTTTCACCGCGTTCACCGCACGAAGGCAGACTGTGCAATCATGCTGCCGACGGTATCGCGTGCCGCGGGCGAACGTTGCTTTGTGCAGCAGGTCTTTGTGGCCCGGGCAGCGGCGCGCGGTCCGCCACACCGCTTATTTCAAAGCCGAATAATCCGTCGGGTTCATGAAAATCTCGGTGACGCTCACCGTCAGCGGTCCGTCTTTCTCCGACTCCGCCTTCGCGGCGATCCACGCAGGATCGGTGCGGAAAGCTTTCCACGAAGCCTCCGCCGCGGACCGGCTCTTGTGCTGCACGAGATAGATGAGCGTGTTTTCCGAGCCCTTCGCGGCTTCTTGCGGCACCCAGAATCCAAGCAGCGTCATCCCGTGCTTTGGCAGCAGCTTGCAGGTGTGATCGCGGAACCGCGCGTGAAGCTGCTCCAGCTTTCCCGGGGTAGCGATGTAAGTGCGAAGCTCATAAACGCCGCCATCGGGGATGACCGATTTGGAGGCCGGTTCCGCCGCCGGAGCCGCGACCGAGGCGAGGAGAAGAAGTGCGAGCGGAAGAGACAAAAGGAGGAATTTCATGGGTGCATGTTCCAAGCGGTTCCGATGCGAAAAAGCGAGCGTCGAGACAGGTGAACTTCGCGCGAGAAATTGTTTGCCGCTCCGCGACCGATACGCCATATATCCCTCCCCTTTTTGGGGGGCACAATCCAGCGTAGCTCAGTGGTAGAGCGTCCGACTGTTAATCGGATGGTCGTAGGTTCGAATCCTACCGCTGGAGCCATTCATTTCCGGGCGGAATTACCTTGGAAGCCGCATGAATGCACGTGTTTGAGGTCGAGCGCTGAGGCGCGGAGCGACACCCGAGCCCGGAGCACTCGCTGCCTGCGAGCACACGTTCACTTCGTGATGTGTTTTGGATCTCGGAAATGCAATACAGTCGAGAACACGACACTCTCCAAGCTGTGCGCTGCCGATCCTGTTGCATGCAGCGCAGGCGTTTTTACCGATGGACGAATCAAATTTAGCGCTGCAATCGCGCGCCGCTCCGCTCGAGCTCTGGGGCGGGATCGAATGCACGACGAACCGCGTCGGCGCCCATTTTCACAGTCAATTGCGCCGCGGAGGCCATTGGGAACGGCTGGACGATCTGGACCGCGTCGCCGCGCTCGGGATCCGCACGGTCCGCTATCCATTGCTCTGGGAAGAGCTCGCGCCGGAGTGGCCGGCGTGCATCGACTGGACCTGGGCGGATGCGCGCATGGCGCGTCTGCGCGAACTCGGAATTCGCCCGATAGTAGGTCTGGTGCATCACGGCAGCGGACCGCGCGGCACGAGCCTCGTGGACCCACAGTTCCCCGAAAAGCTGGCCTGCTACGCTCGCGCGGTGGCGGAGCGCTACCCTTGGGTGGACGCCTGGACGCCGATCAATGAGCCGCTCACGACGGCGCGGTTTGCGGGACTTTACGGACACTGGTTTCCCCATGGTCACGACCCGCTGACCTTTTGCCGTGCGCTGCTCGGGCAGGTGCGCGCCGTCGCACGGGCGATGCGCGCTATCCGCGAGGTGATCCCGCGCGCCCGGCTCGTGCAGACAGAGGACTTGGGCGAAACCACAGCAACACCACGACTTCAGGCTCAGGCGGACTTCGAGAATGAGCGTCGCTGGCTTCCTTTCGACCTGCTCACCGGGAATCTGGAGCGAGGCGGCGCGGTTTGGAGTTACCTGAAGTGGTCGGGGATCGAAGACGCGGAACTTGAGCGGATTCTCGATTCGCCGTGCCCGCCGGATGTGCTGGGGATCAATCACTACGTCACCAGCTCGCGCTTTCTCGATGAAGATGTGGACAGCTACCCGCTGCACCTGCGCGGCGGCAATGGGCGGGATGCCTACGCGGATGTCGAGGCGGTGCGGCACCGGCCGGATGGCTTTTGCGAACCGGAGCGGCTGCTGCGTGCCGCTTGGGAGCGCTATGGAGTGCCGATCGCGGTGACGGAGGCTCACCTCGGCTGCACGCGCGAGGAGCAGATGCGGTGGCTGGGCGAAATGTGGCACTCCGCTGGCACCGCCCGAAGTGCGGGCGCAAACGTGGTGGCGGTCACCGCGTGGTCTCTTTTCGGAGCGCACGACTGGGATTCACTGCTCACGCGGGCCGACGGACATTACGAGCCGGGCGCGTGGGATCTGCGGTCACCCGTGCCGCGACCAACCGCCCTGGCGGGGATGGTGAATGACCTTGCTACGCGCGGCGCGGCGTCTCACCCAGTGCTGCTGAGCTCCGGCTGGTGGCGGCGGCGTGTGCGACATTTGCGGCCGGCTTTGCAAGGACACGACGATGTGGCCGGCAACTCGGTGCGAAAGGTCTTCGCCCCCCAGCATGCGGGCGCGGCAAGCCGCCCCCTGCTGATCACCGGAGCGACTGGCACGCTCGGGCAGGCATTCGCACGGCTGTGCTATTTGCGCGGGCTGCCTTTTCGCCTGTTGAGCAGGGCAGAAATGGACATTGCGGATGCGGACTCTGTCCGCGCAGCGATGCAGGCCT
>CAXSDZ010000192.1:0-284 GCA_964235505.1 uncultured Chthoniobacteraceae bacterium | reverse complement strand
GCCTTCGATCCTTGGGCTGTCATCAATGCCGCCGGTTTTGTCCGCGTGGATGATGCCGAGCGCGAGCGCAGACCTTGTTTCCGTGAGAACGCCGACGGTCCCGTGACTCTGGCGTCCGCATGCCGCGAGCGAGAGTGCGCGTTGCTGACATTCTCGTCTGATCTGGTTTTCGATGGCGAGAAAGGCGCGCCCTACGTCGAGCGCGATCCTGTCGGGCCGCTCAACATCTCTGGCCAGAGCAAAGTAGCCGGTGAGACACGCATCGCCGCGATTCTCCCGGAAGC
>CAXSDZ010000191.1:6434-9453 GCA_964235505.1 uncultured Chthoniobacteraceae bacterium | reverse complement strand
CACGCGAGGTCGACCTTGTGGTTGATGAGCGTCTCGACGGCGGCCGCGTAGTCGCGGACGGAACTGCCGGCGGGCAGGCTGCGGCCGAGGACGTGGTCGTCGAGGTCGATGGGACCGTCGACGAACTGCCCGTGCTCGCCGTGGCCGCGGCGCTCGCGCAGGGCAGGACGATCATTTCCAACGCCGGCGAGCTGCGCGTGAAAGAGACCGATCGCCTCGCCGCCATCGCCACAAATCTGCGCGCGATGGGCGGGCAGGTGGCCGAAACCGAGGACGGGCTGGAGATCACGGGAGGCGCGCCGCTGCAAGGCGCGCGTCTGCCGAGCTACGGCGATCATCGCATTGCGATGGCGTTTGCGGTCGCCGGACTTTTTGCTGACGGCGAAACGGTGATCACCGACACCGCTTGTGTGAACACATCGTATCCCGGGTTTCAGCAGGCGTTGGAAAGCGTCATGCGCGAGTCGCGCCAGCGGCAAACCCCGGTGATCAGCGCGCTTCCCTCGCACCATTCCTGAACTCCGGTGAACTCCGACACAGAGCATCTCGTCATCGCGATCGATGGGCCGGCGGCCTCCGGCAAGAGCAGCGTCGCGTGCATGCTGGCCCGCCGGCTTGGCCTCATCTACGTGAACACTGGAGCCATGTATCGCGCGGTGACCTGGCACGCGCTGGATTGCGGTGTGCCGGCGTCCGAGCCCGATCGCGTGGCGGAGTTGCTGCGCGGCGCGGGCTTGCGCTGCGGCGTGCAGGATGGCGAATCGACTTTCCTCATCGGCGGCATCGACCCGACGCCGCACCTGGTCTCCGAGCAGGTGAACTCCAGCGTCTCGCAGATCGCCACGATCCCGGAAGTGCGCCGCCAGCTCGTCGCTTTGCAGCGGGAATACGCGAACGACCACGATCTGGTGATGGAAGGACGCGACATCGGTTCGGCTGTGTTCCCAGACACGCCTTACAAATTCTACATCGATGCGTCGCCGGAAGTGCGTGCGATGCGCCGCCAGCGGCAAGGGCTGCATGATGCGATCCTCGCGCGCGACCGGCAGGATTCCTCACGCCGCGCGTCGCCTCTCGTGATCGCTGAAGATGCGCACGTGATCGATTCTTCGCACCTGACCGTCGATGGCGTGGTTGGCGAGATCATCGGCCGCTTGAAGTTGAAGGGGCTGCAAATCGAAGAAACGGGAGTCAGGATTCAGGGATCACGTTCCTGATTTTCGGCCTTTTGAACTCTCACTTTTCCTCCCCGTGGGCGCTGTTTATCAGATCGGCTACAACATCTCGAAACTGATCGCGCGGTCGCTGTTTTCGTTCCGGGTCATCCATCGCGAGCGGATCATCGAGGATGGCAGCGCGATCCTTGCGATGAACCACCAGAGCTACCTCGATCCGCCGCTGGCGGGGATCGCGTGCCGGCGTGAAAACTTCTATCTCGCACGCAAGACACTGCTGAAGTGGCCGCTGCTCGGACCGCTGTTTCCAAAGTTCAACGTCATTCCCGTCGATCAAGAGCGCGCCGACATGAGCGCCCTGAAGACGGTCATCAAGCTGGTGCGCGCCGGGCAATGCACAGTCATCTTTCCGGAAGGCTCCCGCACGCTGGATGGCAAGCTGCAACCCGCCCAGCCCGGCCTCGGCTTGATCATTGCGAAGACACTCGCGCCCGTGGTGCCGATGCGGATTTTCGGCGCGCACGAAGCCTTCCCGCGCGGTGGCGGGCGGCTGCGGCTGCATCCCATCACGATCGTGGTCGGCGAACCGATGCACTTCACCCAGGCCGACGTGGAGGGTGGCGGGCGCGATCTCTACCAGCGCCTCAGTGAGCGGGTGATGGAGCGGATCGCCGGGATCAGCAATGAGCGGGAAGGATGATGGCACGCGCTGCAAAGATGCGCTCGCGCTGAACGCTGGATGCATTCGCGCGTCTAAGCTCGCTCACCTTTTTCCACATCCTATCATGAAGTCGTTTCTGAGCTTTCTTGCCCTCGCCATCGTCTGCGTTTCCGCTGTTTCCGCCGCTGACCAGCCTGCACCTTACCCGCTCGATACCTGTGTGGTGTCGGGAGAAAAGCTCGGCACCATGGGCAAACCTATTGTCCATCAGCAGGACGGCCGCGAGGTGCAGTTTTGCTGCAAGAGCTGCCTACCGAAGTTCGCGAAGGACCCGGCGAAGTATCTAAAGAAGCTGGACGAAGCCGCAGTGGCGAATAAGTAATCCGGCGAGGCAGGCGTCCGCCCGGGAGCACTCGCGGGTCAGGTCGTGTGGATAAGGGAACTCCACAGGCCTACTTCCGCACGGCGCTCAGCGGCGGGGAGCGAGAGAAATGCGGCGAGATCATCGTCGGCGACGATGATGAGCGCGTCGATCGAGGCGACGCGCGTGCCATCGGTGAGGAAGTTTTCTCCGTGCGTGTCGAAGACGGCGACGCGGTCCGAAGCGCGGAAGAATGATTGCGAGTCGCGCCGCCCTGCGATGACTCCGGGCACCAGCGCGAAACCGAGGCCACTCATACAACTCTCAATTTCCGAGTGCTGCGTCTCTCGACCGTAAATGACAGGCTGCGAAGTCACGATCGCCTCAGACCCAGGTTCTCTGATGATGCCGACGAGTTGGATGTCATCCGCGAAAACCCGGTTGAAAAGCGAGATTCGTTCAAGGTATTCCAGCGGAGTTGCTTCGCGGACGAAAGGCACGCTCAGCCAGCGTTGAGTTTTCTTGCCGATAAGAAAATCGGTATCAACAGTCAGCCCGAAGCCGCGCGTAATCTTCACGACCCGTCCCAGAGCTTCGTCCATGAATACGGCATGCTCCGCACCGCCATTCGTGACTTGGCTCAGCAAGCTTTGGCCAGCAACGCAGAATCCGATTTCGTCTGCCCATCGGACGAGGACGGCACGTTCGCATTCCCATCGCTGTTCAAGCGAGCCTGGACGTTCCGCCGAATCCGGTTTGTCTGCTCCACAAATTCTTCGGAGGTGGCGAAGTGCCGCGGGAAGGCATGTGCGCAAGGATGGG
>CAXSDZ010000191.1:0-6424 GCA_964235505.1 uncultured Chthoniobacteraceae bacterium | reverse complement strand
CATTGAGGGCTGATTCAGGCGCCATTGGCGAAGATCCTCCACGGCTTGTTGCTGCTCGGGTGTCATGCGCAAAAGCTAGATGAGTCGGGGCCGGAGAACGAGCGGTTTATCCCTAAAAAGCGACGGACGCGCCGCGGGCTCCTCCTCGCCAGAAACGCGCGCGCTTCGCAAACTTACGGATGCGGCAGGTGGGTTTGCGAGTCTCCTCGCTCCCGGCGCGCTGGGTCTGACAGCGCATCGACGATTCGCTCATGCGCGCGCATCGCGCGCCAGGCGATCACCATCCAGAAAATCGTGACGAGGAAGCCCCACAGAATCGCCACGAAAGCGAGAAAGCCGAAGCTGTGGTTCGAGAAGCTGGAGTTCATGGCAACGTTTCAAACACCCAGCTTCATCCACGCCGCGTTCTTCCGCGAAGACTCCACCACGGCTTCGATGAACGCCATTCCGCGGATGCCGTCCTCGATTTTCGGGTAGTCCAGCACGAGCGCATCGGGTTCCGTGCCGGCGAGGCGGGCGCGGATGTGATTGGCGAAATTGCGGTAGATGTTTGCGAACGCTTCGAGGTAGCCCTCGGGGTGCGCAGGCGGAGTCCGGGAGTTCGCGGCGGCGGCGGCGCCGAGATATCCACTGGCGGTGCGATAAACTTCCACCGGGCCTTCCAGCGGCTTCACCAGCATCGTGTTCGGCTCGCGCTGATGCCACTCCAGGCCAGCCTTTTCGCCATACACGCGGAGCGACAGGTTGTTCTCCTCGCCCACCGAAATTTGCGAGCAGTGCAGCACACCCTTCGCGCCGCCCTCAAAGCGCAGCAGCATGTTTGCGTCGTCGTCGAGCTGGCGGCCCTCCACAAAGGCGGTGATGTCCGCGGCAAGTTCGGAGATCTTCAAGCCGGTGACGTATTCTGCTAAATTTTCAGCATGTGTGCCAATGTCGCCGACGCAGCCCGCGGCACCCGAGCGCTTCGGATCGGTGCGCCACGCCGCCTGCTGCTGGCCACTCGCCTCCAGCCGCGTCGCGAGCCAGCCCTGCGGATACTCGACCACCACTTTGCGGATCTTTCCGAGCTTGCCCGCGCGGACCATTTCGCGCGCCTGCTTCATGAGCGGATAGCCGGTGTAGTTGTGCGTGAGGCCGTAGAGCAAACCGGTGCGGCCGATGATCCGCGCGAGCTCTTTTGCTTCGCCGAGATCGAAGGTGGCCGGCTTGTCGGAAAGGACGTGGAAGCCATGCTCCAGCGCCATCTTTGCCGGCGGGAAGTGCATGTGATTTGGCGTGACGATGGAGACGAAATCCATGCGCTGGCTGTCGGGCAGCGCACGCTCTTTTAAGATCATCTCCTCGAACGTGCCGTAGCAGCGCCCTTCCGGCAGAAAGAAGTCGCTACCACTCGCGCGCGACTTCTCGGGATCGGAGGAAAACGCGCCGCAGACCAGCTCGATCTGACCGTCGATGTTTGCCGCGATGCGATGGACGCCGCCGATGAAAGCGCCGCGTCCGCCGCCGACCATGCCATAACGAATTTTCCGGCTCATGTGGAGTGCAGGGGATTGGATTTGGGTGAAGAGTCGCGGGTGGGAAAAAGCAGACGCGTCAGCGGCAAACGCTGGCGCAGCCAAGCTCGGAGGGCCGCGAGTGTAAGGAGCGGAGAGAAACGGGCAAGGCGAAACGGGACGGAGCGGAGTGGGGAAACGTCGAACACGGAACTCCCAACTCTTAAAGCGAGGTGGTGAGCCGCTTCGTTGAGCGTTGAGCGCTGGACGTTCAGGCAGTTGCGGGCGCCATTCGCTTGCGCGCTCCAGCTTCCTCAATCACGCCGCGCAGAACGCCTTCAAAAACGCGCACTCGATCGCGAGCTGCTCCTGGATCCCAGAGTTGCCGAGCTGCTCGCGCAAGGTCTCCAATGCAGCGGACCGCCGCAACGCTTCGCCCGCCCCGAGCCGCTGGGCGATGGCGGCGGTGACATCGGAGAAGTCCGGCACATCCAGGTGCTCGGCCCCGCTGCATTGGCGCAGAATATCGGCCCACCACTGCTCCAGCGTTTCCAGCAACCGGGATCGTTCCGCCACGTAGCGCGCTTCCGTGAGTGCCTTGAAATAGTCTTCGCGCTCTTCAAACCAGCGCGCGTCGGCGATCTGTTTGTAGCGTTGCTCTTCCGCTTTCAGCTCCGCCGCGCTCTGCTCCTGCGCGGCGCCTTTCGCCTCCCCGAGCAGGCGCTGGAACTCGCGGACGAGCCCGAAAGCCTCCGGCAACTCCACACGCTCGCGCCGCGCGATGTTCTTCAAAAGGCCGAGCAACTCGCGCTGGTGAGCTGTCGGTTCACGACGCGCGCCCGGCTGCAGCGAGACCTCGATGCAACGCGACAGGATCGTCTCGAGGAGTTGATCCGGCAGCGCCGTCAGCAGCAGGAGATGCGTCTTTGGAGGCGGCTCTTCGAGCGTTTTCAGGAAGGCATTGGCGGCCTGCGGCTGGAGCCGATCCGCGTCGAAAATCACGCCCGCCTTGCCGCCGCCTTGCGAGGAGCGCATCTGCAGCTCGCGCTCCAAATCGCGCATCTGGTCGATCACGATGCGACGCGATTTCGACTCCGGCTCGACCGTGTGGATGTCCGGGTGACGCAACGCTTTTTCCTCCGGTCCGCCCGTGATCAGCGCGCACAGGCGCGTCGCCAGCCGCCGCTTTCCGCTGCCTTCTGGTCCGGTGATGAGATACGCGTGGCCGAGGCGGTCTTGCGCGTGTGCTTTCTCGAGCAGGGCAAAGGCGTCGTCGGCAGGAAGTGGCATCGATGGGAACGGGAAAGGAGTCAGTGCTCAGTGAACGTGCTCAGTGGACACTCACCACTGCCTGGTCGTCAGCAGGAAAGAGCATGCGGGCTGGCGCACGCGAAAGGCAAATGCGTCAAGGCTGACGATCTGAGCACTGAACTCTCCTCCCTCCCCTCACTGCCGCGGCTCGCGTCCACCGGGCAGCTTCACTTCAAACACCGCGTCAGCATCACCGAGTTCCTGGCCTTCCCGCGGCTCCATGCCGAGCGAGCGGTAGGCGCGCTCGAGCTCGGCGGGATTATTGCGGAGCTCGGGAAAGACCACGAGCAGCCGTTGCTTGATCCAGCGCCGGGCCATCTGCCGGTCCACCGGGTGCAGCGGAGGCTCGTGGCGAAAGGCGCGTTTGATCAACTCGAAGATGCCAGACTTCATAAACCCGGCGACGTTAGCAGCACGGCGCGGAATTGGTAGCGCCGAGCGTGCCACCCCCCTCCCGCGCGGGGTCGCGCACTAGATCCCGAGCGCGCGGCCGAGGTGCGCGGCGAGCAGCAGCGCGTGGAGGAGCCCAAGCGCGAGAAGCGGGCGCGGCAGGCGCTGCATCGCGCGGGGTGCGACCCGCTGCTCTCGCAGCAGGCCAGCAAGCACAGTGCCGAGGATGAGCCAGGCGACGCCGCTCGCGAGCGGCGAAAACGTCGGCGCGGCACTCCCGAGTGATCTCCGCCAGGTCCACCACAGGCGCTGCCCCGAGGCGAGCGGCTCGAGATTGAGCGCCGTCCCCGCTGCGAGCACTCCCGTGCCGAGCGCTATTTGCCAATGGCCGGCACGCGGCAGGATTCGCTGCAGCAGCGCCCGCGCTCCGAGAATGACCACGAACCAAAGCAGCGGCAGCGCGCACGGAATCGGCCCGAGCATCGGACCCAGACGCGCAGTGTATCGGACCGGGCTCAGCGGGCCGCCGACCCAGTGGAGCAGCGCCAACGCGGCACCGGAGCCGCCCAAAAGGATGAGCGACCAGCGCCGCGCGGTGCCCAGCCCTTCCGCCGCCACCAGCCAGAAGTAGCTGTTCGCGGCCGCAAGCACGATCCAGAGCGGGTCCGCGGCGTCGAGCAGCCAGCGCAGTGCCGTTTGCAGCTCGGGATGGGCGATGCGCGCCTGCACTTCCGCGCCGCGGACATCGAACGCCCAAAGCACGGCGACGATCGCCGTCCAGACCAGAAAGAGTAACCAAGCGGCTGCACCCAGCGGCTCGAGAGCGTTCGCCAAGGCTGAGTGCGTGGCGTTTGCAACCCGCCGCGGAGGAGCATTCATGAGGGAATGGGGGACGCTACGCTTCCACGCGGAATCCATCCGGCCCTTCCGGCGCGTGGCCGATGAAGTGCGCCTCGTTGTGCCAGACATACACGACGTGCCCTTCTTTCGTGACCGTCACCTTGCTGATCTGATGCCCCTTTTTATACGCCGCCCGCAGAAATGTCTGGATGCGGGAAAGCGCTTCTCGCTTGGACAGGTCGGGAATCTCGTGGAGCGGCGGAACGAAGCGCACTTCTCCGCGGGATTTGGTCGCCAGCAGACGCGGATCACGTTGCAGCACGGAGAAGGTCTTGCCCACGGCGTGGGTGAGGGGATACGCGTCGCCCGGCTTCCAACTGCGCTCCGGCTCGTCGTGCTCCGCGTGCTCAACGACACGCAACGGCGAGGTCAGCCGACCGAGAAACACACCGCGCCAGCCTGCCTCGGTCTTTTCCAGCTCCAGCACGAACCAGCGGCTCGGCGTCACACGAAAGCGTCCGGCGACTTTCAGCGATTGCTTGAGCACGGCGGGCAGCTCTCCGTGCGGCTCGATGAAGAAGCCTTCGTCGGTGCGGATCGTGCCTTGGGAATCGCGGGTGAAAGCCAGCCCTTGGTTGATGTCTCCGGGATACGTTTCCCTGGGTCGCAGGGCGGAATCGTCCACCGCATTTTCATCGGGCGAGGGCGAGCGCGGTGCTCGATCCACGGGCTGCGGGGCAGCGCCTTCCACGTCGGGCCACAGGAAGTAGCGGTTGCGCTCCGCACCGACGAACTGCTCCCAATCGGCTTTCTCATAGATCAGCTCATCGACCGTCTTACTGGCGTAGAGGACGTGCAGGATCGCGTGTTTCTCCGCACCGTCGCTAGCCTTGGATTTGCGCAGCAGCCGGCCGAGTGTCTGCACCCGTTGCCGGACCGAAGACGACGCTGCCACGATGATGCCGAGGTCGGCGGAAGGGACGTTGAAGCCCTCGATCAGTGACCGGGCAGAGACGATGATGCGCGCGGCATCCTGCCGAAAAAGCCGGAGCGAAGTCGCGCGCATCTGGTCGGGAAACTCGCTGTGTTCCGCGACGACGGCGAACCCTTGCTCGCGCAGCAGAGCGAAGAGCCGCATCACTTCGTCGATGCTCTCGTGAAACAGAATCGCCTTGGTTTCCGCGTTTTCGGCGAAGGCTTCACGCAGGATTTGCGCGACCGCTTTTGCCCGCTCCTCCATGCGGAAAAGCAGACGCTTCCTTTCCGCCGAGCGCGCGATGAGGCGACCCGCGGCGGGGTTGCTCGCCGCGCCTTTCGAGCGGCACCAACGAATGAGCCCGAGCCCCTGGCGGCCGGGCCGCTCCAACTCTTCGCGCAGGTTTTTGATCTCCCGACTCACCTTCTCGTATTCCACGCGCTCGGGTTCTTCCAGGCTCAGCCCGTAATGCACGATGCTGAAAGGCGGCAGGACGCCGAGCCGGATCGCATCCGCGTAGTTAAGCTCGAAGATCACTGGGCCGAGTTCCTGCCCGAGCACGCTGTCCGCAAACTCGACCGGCTCCGCGTTTTCGTCTCGCGAACCGGCGGGTGAATCGTCCTCGCCAGCCGCGTCGCCGTCGCGCTCGGGGGTGGCGGAAAGCCCGAGGGAGCAGGCGCGCTCGGTCCTGAAAACCTTCTGCATTTCAGCCGACCCGGCGCGGTGGCACTCATCCACGATGAGCAGCAGCGAAGCTCCGATCCCGGCGCGGCGCACGGCCTCCGGCAGCTTGCGGGCGGCGGAGTTCAGCACGCAGATGACGACGCGAGTTTCGGCATTGAAAGCGGCATCCTCGCCACCGCCCATGAGCCCGATCGCGGAGGGCGGCAGATTGCTGCGGCTCAGAAATTCCTCCCGCCATTGCTCAAGCAACACAACCGTCGGCACGATGATGGCGACGCGGAGTTCCGGCAGATGCTGGCGCTGCAGCCGCTCCGCGATGGCGAGCGCGAGGATGGTTTTGCCCGCGCCGGTGACCACCTTGATGACGCCTCGCATCCCAGCCGCAAACCAACGATCGATGCACTCCTGCTGCCACGCGTGAAGTTCGATTCCGCGCGTGAGTTCCCACGCCGCAGGCAGGCCGGGCGATGCTGCCGCGGTCGCGTCTTCCGCCGGCGATGCGCTCTCGGCTTCCGAATGTTTGCGGCTCCAGAACTGCACTTGTCCAAGCTGCTGCAAGAGCAGCTCTTCAGCCGGTTGCAGGGATGGAAAGTTCGCCACGGGGCCGGGAATCTTGCTGGTCAGTTTTCGGAGGTCAAGGAGCCGTGCGGCTTCGCCTGGGAACTGTAGCAGTTTCGGTTTGCGTGAGCCCTCGCCCCGATCCCTCCACTGCGCCCCGGGTCATCTTCTT
>CAXSDZ010000190.1:8467-9517 GCA_964235505.1 uncultured Chthoniobacteraceae bacterium | reverse complement strand
ATCGAGTGCGCCGCGTCGCCGGGCACGACGAAGCGGTTCGCCGCATCCCCGAAGGTGTTGTTCAGCGTGCCATTGATGATCGCCGCGGAATCCGTCGGCGTCGCCGGCCGCGCATCCCACGCGCCGAGCCCCGCACCGCCGGGCTGATGGCACTGCACGCAGTTCACCGCCAGATACGACCGCACACGATGCTCCAGGCTTTGCGTCGCATCGCCCGCCGCCGCGAATGCCGGCAGCGTATTGACGCTCTGGACCGGCGCGGCGAAGTAGCCCGCGCCGCTCAGCGCCGCGATCTGGTTTTGCGTTTGCGAGCCGTAAGCGTGCGGTCGATTCAACTGCCGCGTTTGAAATGAAAGCGCGAATCCCGCGACCGGCGTGTGGCACGTCTTGCACTCGCTGCGGCTGGGAAAGCGCCACGTCTGCGCCGGTGCCGCGCTCGGGATCGCGGCGGACAAGCCATCCTCCGGCACGAGGTCGGCATTGCTCCCATCGTCGCGCCACCGGTAGCTCAGCCCATACACATCGGTCGCGGTTTTTACTAAAAAGCGCGTCTCCAGCTTGCGTCGCGTCGCGGGATTGCCACGCGTGGTCTCGATGTCGAAGTGTTTGATCCACACCATCCCCGCGGGCAGCGTCCAGTTCCCCTCCGCGCTGAAGCCCACCGTGTCGGTCGTGTTCTTGATCGCGAACCACCGCGACTTGATCGCGTAGTCGCTCCAAAACGGCACGTTCACGTCATACGGCACGATGCCCGCGTTCGGCGTCAGCGTCGCGAGATTGGAGAATGCGCCCGTCGCCGCGAGCGTCGCCGGCGGATTTGCGCCGCCCGCGCCGACTCGCGCGAGCCGCTTGATCGCCCCCTCCACGAGATCGCAAAAGAGGAGGTCGCCATTGCGCGGATCAGTGCCGAAATCGGCGATGCCCGCATCCGTCGCGAGCCGCTCCGCCGTCCACGTCGCGCCGCTTTGCCGCAGCGCCACGATGAAGCCGGAATTAAAATCCGCGAGCACATACGCCCCGATCAGCGCTGGAAACCGCGAGCCGCGATAA
>CAXSDZ010000190.1:0-8457 GCA_964235505.1 uncultured Chthoniobacteraceae bacterium | reverse complement strand
GCTGGCGGGCGGACTCGCCGGCGCGGGTCCGCTCGTGAAGGCGTGCATCCCTTCGCGCCAGCTCCAGCCGAGGTCCGCACCTTTGGTGATGATGTCCACCTCTTCCCAAGTGTCCTGCCCTACATCTCCGAGAAAGAGGCGGCCCGTCGGCTCATCAAAGGAATACCGGAACGGATTGCGCAGCCCCGTGGCGAAAATCTCCGTCCGCACCGTGTTCGCCGCGATCGGTTGGTTGTGCCACGACGTGGTGCCGATGAAGGGATTATCCGCCGGCACCCGATAAGTGCCCGCATGCACCGCCGAAGGATGCGAAGTCGAGTTTGATTGCGTGTGCGCGTTCGGCGCGACCGTGTTAGGCGGGAAAACGCCCGGGCTATCTTCCACCGCGATCCGCAGCAGCTTGCCCCAGAAGTCTTTGTTGATGAACCGCGCGTTGTTGTATTGGTCGTTCGCACCGCCTTCATCGCCCAGCGAAAGGTAAAGCAAGCCATCCGGCCCGAAGTGCAGATCGCCACCATTATGATTGCTAGCCTCGTCGCGCATCGTCAGCAGCGCCATCTGCGTGGCGGCGTCGGCGGAGGTCGCCGCCCGATAGTTTCCCGCCGTCCCGGTCGCCTGGAAGCGCGCCAGCCGCTGGTGCGGCTGCCCGCTGATTGTCATGCTGAAGTAGAGAAAGAAGTATCCGTTCTGGTTGTAGTTCGGATGAAAGGCGATGCTTAGCACCCCATTCTCGCCGTCCGTCGCGAGCGGCGTGCCGCGACCCGTGAGATAGGTGGCAAGATCAAGGAACAGCGCCTTCGCTGGAGTGCCGGAAAGGTCATTGACCACCTTCACGCCGACATTCCGCTCCACCACATAGAGCCGGTTGGTTTCACCCGCGGGAAAGGCCGTGCAGATCGGATTGGAAAAGGTCATCCCGACCGGCGGATTGCCCGGGATCATGATGGCATTCTCCGTCGCTGCCGGCAGATCGGCCGGCAGCGCCAGAGTCGTATTCGGCTGGCGCACGAGCTGCGCTCCCGCGGTGGAAAGAAAGGCGAAGAAGAGCGCAGCGAGCGCGGGGCGGGAAAGCGGGAGCATGGGAAAAGAGGAAACGCCGGAAGAGTTCCGCCACCCCGCGCATCGCCGCAAGCGGAGACTCTGCGGTGCCACCAACGATAAGTATCGACGTGGCCAGCCATCCGTCCCGAACGGCCCAGAATTGCCGAAAGCCTCGGGCGAGATGCAGAAGCAGCGGAGGCTCAGCGCGTGACCCTCACCATGCCGCCCACATGGCTGGTGTTTTTCAAGACCTTCGATTGTTCAACTGAGCCGGTTGGCGAGAGCTCTTCCAGCCGGAGACCTTTGACCTTGAGGTTGAAGTCGAATTTCAGAGTTTCGTCGTCACTGCAACCGAGCCGCCGGACGTCGATCGTGCCGTAGGTTTTCTGGCCCGAAGCGGCGGGATCAATCTCGACGCGGAAGCTTCTTCCACTGGGCTTGGTCGTCGTGAAGCTGCAATCGACGAAGCTCTTGCCGATGTTGTTGTCGCTGATCGGCTGAATCTTGATCTTGGTTTTCTTGCCCGCTTCCAGCGCCATCACCGCATCGTAGTCCGCGCGTGTGAACTTGATCCCGAACTTGTAAGTCAGCCCGGTGAAGACGCCGATTTTCGGCTCCACCATGAGGTAGTAAGTGTTCGAGTAGTTATCGATCAGGATGGTGTCGGCGCCGGCCTCCATGGACCTGAGCTTTCCTGGCCCCACAGTCACTAGGGCGGAATCGGCCGCGCTCACGTCGGAAAGCACAAGGAGGGACAAAGCGAGGGGAAGAAAGGCGCGCGGTTTCATGGTTGGTGATTACGCTGCTTGCACACGGCAGCTTGCATCCGTCAAGCGCCGGTTCACCTAGGTCTGTCCTTCGCTCGCGCCGAAGGCCTCAGCCTGCAACGGAAGGGCACCTTCAGTGTGGGGGCTGCCCGTCTCCCGGCGATGTGCGATAGCAGATAGCGATTTCACCATTCACAGCAGTCCCCCGCCCACCGAAACGGAGTTTCATCAAGGCCGCACATTCGCAAAGCGCTCCGCTAACTTTTGAAACGAGAGCGAAAGTCGGGAACTGCTTTCTCCAGCTCTGACGCCAGCAACGGTGTTGCGTGAACCGCGATCGTAGTCCCCGACTTTACTCTGCGAAACCGCCGCCGGCTACCTTCCGAGCTTCCTGAGCTTTTCCTCGCACTTCACGAACGCGTTCTTGACCTCGTCGATGGCAGTGTCGTGGCCCTTTTTGGAAGCTTCGAGCTCTTTGAGGATCTTCTCCAGCATGGGCCGGAGAGGCACGCCACGATCCATCTTTTGGATGGTTCCTTTCACTCGTCCGATTGCCTGTTCAAAGATGGTCCGCACCCGGATGCGCTGCGCATGGCAAGCTCTGGCCCGTTGTGAGGCGGCTTCAATCTCGTTCTCCTTACTCAACGAGTTGCAGGTGTAGTTTTTGCATTCACTGAGCTGCTTTTGATACTCCCGTTTGCCCTGCTCGCGCAGGTCAGGATAGAGAATTGCATCAATCCCCTTCTTCCCCGCTGCCGCCTGGATTTCCTTCGCTGTTGGTGGGGTTTGCATAGAGAAGCGGTTATTTCGATTCTAGCTCCCAAACATAGGTTGCCGAGTCCGCAAGTTTCCAAAGCGCTTCGCTAACGTTTGGACCGAGAGGGGGAACTAAGGAGTGACCGGCGTGCCATGAAAGCCAAGGGACGAGTAGAACTGAATCAAATGAGCAGGCCACCACTGGGTAAAGCTAAGAGCCAGAGAATGCGCAAAGCCAAGCGAAACGCCAATCCGGGCAAACATCGTAGCCAATGCGCTCGCATGGTTCGGGCGGGCGTGATCGGTCGGAAAGAAGTAAGCGATGCCAACGAACAAGATCGGCAACGGGAAAAGGTTGAGCAGAAAAAACGACCCTTGATGCTGAGTCAGAAGGATGGCTGTGGAGACCCACCAAAGCAGGCCTCCAGCGATAAGCGCGCTGCCGAACAGTTGACGGTTCATAGCTGCCCCTTTCGGCACCTCGCGCCATGCAATGGCAATGATCCCGAGGCCAATTAGGAGAGGCATGAACGCTAACATATTATTCTTGGATCACGGGTAACGCACTTGGTCGCCTGACACGTAATTCGGCGAAGGAACAATCATTGAATGGTTAATTGGGACTGTTCTGCCTCCGTTGTGAAAGGAGCGGGTTTGTCGCGATGCAGTAGTTTAAGAAATCCAACCTCATCCAATTCCCGCACTCCGTGTTTCCTCGCTTCGTCTAGCTTTGATCCAGCGTCAGTGCCAGCGAGGAGGTAGTCGGTCTTCTTGCTGACGGAGCTGCCTACATTCCCGCCAGCGGAGCGGATGAGGTCGGCGGCTTCGTTGCGCTTCAAGGTAAGCAGAGTGCCGGTGAGGACGAAGGTTTTGCCGGCGAAGGGATGCGGGGGACTGGAGCTATCAACGTTCGCGCCTGAGGCGATGGGCGGGCGGAGGTCGCCATGCGGAGCGATGGCGAGTTGGTGGAGGCGGGTGAGGGTGCGCTGGCCGGGGGCGGAGGCGAACCAGTCGAGCACGGCGCGGGCGATGACGGGGCCGACTTCAGTGGTGAAGCCGGCGCTGTCTTTGCGGGTGGTTTGCTTGCCGAAGCCGCTAGCGGCGAGACGTGCTTGTGTAGCGGCTAGTTCAGAGAGGACACGCTCGTGGGCGGCGACAAGCGGGGCGTATTCTTCGTCGGGGATTGGGTTCTTTTTGGTCCGGCGCGGCGGTTTCGTTTTCTCGGCTTCTGTGCGGAGGCGTTCAAGCTCCAGGACGTCACGGAGCAGTGGGGAGTTGGCCACGGCGTCGATGGTTTCGTGAAACTTTGCGAGGTCGTAAGCAATGGTTTCGCCGACTTCGGGGATGGCGAGGGCGTGGAGCCAGCGGGCGAGCGGCATTGTGCGGGCGTGCTGGAGGGTTTCGATCAGCTTCGCGGCGTTCTTTTCCCCGAAGACGCGCGGGGCTTCCTCCGTGCCGAGGTTGAGCTTGCTCAGCACCTGCTCGGTTTTCTCCCGCTCGGGCAGGTCGAAGATGTCGAGCGGCTCGCGGACGAGGCCGCGCTCGACGAGCTTCTCAGCGACGATGCCGCCGAGGCTTTCGATCTCCAGCGCGCCGCGCTTGGCCATGTATTCGAGGCGTCGCGTGCGCTGCGCGGGGCACGCGGGATTTGTGCAGCTCCAGATGGCAAACTCCGGGTCGCGTTGGATGGGTCCGCCGCACGCGGGGCACTTGCCGCCGAGATGTGCCGCGAAGTCGAACGGCGTAGCTCCCTCCACGCGGCGCTCGGGGACGACGGCGACGACGGCCGGGATGACTTCGCCCGCTTTCTCGATGATGACGGTGTCGCCGATGCGGATGTCTTTGCGGCGGATTTCGTCTTCGTTGTGGAGCGTGGCGCGCGAGATCGTGGAGCCGGAAAGGAAGACGGGGTCGAGCTCGGCGACAGGGGTGAGGGTGCCGGTGCGGCCGACCTGGATGGTGATGTCGCGGAGCCGCGTCTGCGCCTGCTCGGGCGCGTATTTGTAAGCCCGCGCCCACTTCGGCGCGCGCGAGGTGGTGCCGGCGCGCTCGCGCAGGGCGCATTCGTTCAGCTTGATGACGGCGCCGTCGGTTTCAAAAGCGAAGCCGTGGCGGATGGCCTCCAACTCGGCGATGGCGGCGATGATTTCATCCGCCGAGCGGCAGAGCCACGTGCGCTCGTGCGTGCGGAGTCCGAACTTTTTCAAGCACTCCAGCAGCTCGGCCTGCGTGTCGGGCACGTCGGCATCCGGGCTGGTTTCGCCGAGGCCGTAAGCGACGAATTCCAGCGGGCGTTTGCGGGTGATGCGGGAGTCGAGCTGCTTCAGCGAGCCGGCGGCGGCGTTGCGCGGATTGGCGAAGGCGAGATCCTCGGCGGCTTCCTGCTGCGCCTTCAGTTTTTGAAAGCCGGCGACCGTCATGTAAACCTCGCCGCGGACTTCAAAGACGGAAGGCGCGATGTCCTTCTTCGCGCCGCGTTTTGAGGAGGATGACGAGGATGAGGCTAGGCGCAGCGGGATCGTGCGAATCGTCTTCAAGTTGTCCGATATGTCGTCGCCGGTCTCGCCGTCGCCGCGCGTCGCGCCGCGGATGAAGACGCCATCCTCATAGCGCAGGCTCATCGCCACGCCGTCTACCTTTGGCTCCACGAGCCACGTCAGTGTCTCGCCGGGGAGCAGCCTTTCCACACTCGCGACCCACTTGCGCACGCCGTCCGGGCCGTCGCGTTTGGCGAAGAGATTATCGAGCGATAGCATCGGCACCGCGTGGCGCACGGAGGGGAAGCCGCCGACGGCTTTTCCGCCGACACGCTGGGTCGGCGAATCGGGCGTGGCAAGCTCGGGGTGCGCGGTTTCCAGCTCGCGCAGCTCGACCATGAGCGCGTCGTATTCCGCATCGGAAACCGTCGGCGCGGCGTCCTCGTAGTAGCGGCGGTTGTGCTCTTCAATTTCCGACCGGAGCTGGGCGATTCTTTCGGGAATGGCGGGCATAAAGCAGAACCGTCGTGGCGCACGCGGCAGTGGTGGCGCCGAGCACGTCGGCGATCCAGTCGTAGCGATCGGCGCCGCTGCGTCCGGGGGTGTAAAGCTGGTGCCACTCATCGGTCGCGCCGAAAAGGGCGAGCGTGAAAATGGCGAGAAGTGCGATGCGCAAGGGAGGCCACGCGGTGCTCACGCGCAGCGCCCCCGTGAGCAGCGCACTGCCGGCGGCGAAGGCGGAAAAGTGCGCGAGCTTGTCCCAAATCTGCACGGTCATCATGTGCTCGAGATCGCTCCCGCTGAGCGAGGAAAGGTAGATGATCGTGCCGGCCCACGCGGCGACAGCCAGCCAGGAAGCAGCGCGGAGCCAGCGGAGTGAACGAATCATGGAAACCTAAAAATGAGCGACACGAGCGACGGAGAACTTAGTGGGCCCGCAGGCGTTGCCAAGCGCGTGCTGGGGATCGAAGGCGGCGGCACGAAAACGGAGTGGGTGCTGGCGGACGTGGCACCGGAGGGCGAGCCGACGGTGCTGCGAAGCGGCGCGCTGCCGGCTTCGAATTTGAAGCTGACGAGCGACGTGCAGCTCGCACGGCTTTTCTCCGTGCTGCCGCGGGAGGCGGCGCACGTGGGCGTCTTCCTGGCGGGGTGCAAGACGGCGGAGGATCGCGCGCGGCTGCGTGGCGTGGCGGCCGCGGCATGGCCGCACGCGGCGCTCGCGATCGGCAGTGATCGTGACTCGGGGATGGCGACGGCTTTTCGCGACGGCGACGGGATCATCGTGATCGCCGGCACAGGCGCGGCGGTGCATGGGCGGCGGAGCGGACGCGAGGAGCGCGCGGGCGGCTGGGGACAGCTTCTCGGCGACCGCGGCAGCGGGTATCATCTCGCGATGCAAGGGCTGCGCTCGGTGCTTTCGCACTTCGACCTGAACGACGAGATCTCGCCGCTCGCGCAGCAGGTCCTCCGCACGCTCGCGCTGAATCAATTGCCTGACCTCGTGGATTGGGTGATGGGCGCGGACAAGATGTCGGTGGCGCAGCTCGCGCCGGCGGTTTTCGAGTCGGCGCGGCGGGGGAATCCCGAGATGCGCAAGGTAGTGCGCGATGGCGCGGAGGTGCTGGCGGAATTTACGAACGCGGTGGCGCAGCGGCTGGATTTTCCCGATGCGCGCGTGGCGCTGACAGGCGGGCTCTTCACGCACTATCCCGAATACGTGCGGATGTATCAGGACCGGCTGGCGGGGCTGCTGCCGGGGGCGGTGGTGAGTGTGTGCGCGGAAAGCGGAGCGCTCGGGGCGGCGTGGCTGGCGGGGCAATGCCGGGGTGCCGCTGCCGCCCAGACGACGGAGAATGCGGAGCGCGACCGTGAAGGCCGGTGCGTGCCGGCGAAGGAGCAGGTGGAGCGTGGAGCGGTGAGCGTGGAGCGGGAAACAGCGCATGCGGCAAGCGCGGCGACTCCGCCGCTGAATCGCGACGAACTCGCGACCGCTGCGACGGAGCAAAGCAACCCGCGCTCAGCGCAGCTCGACAAGCTGCCAACGGCGGAGCTGGTGCAGCTTTTCATCACGGAGGAGCGGCGCGTGGAGGAGGCGCTCGCAGCGTGCCATCCGCAACTCTGCGCAGCGGTGGAACTCGTGAGCGCTGCGCTCGGAAACGGTGGACGCCTTTTCTACATCGGCGCAGGGACTAGCGGCCGGCTCGGCGTGCTGGATTCGAGCGAAATTCCTCCGACGTTCGGAGCGTCGCCGGAGCTGGTGCAGGGGATCATGGCAGGCGGAGTTACCGCGCTGCACCGCGCGGTGGAAGGCGCCGAGGATCAACCCGGAGCGGGCGCGCTCGCGGTGATCGATCGCGGCGTGCGCGCGGGCGACGTGCTCTGCGGGATCGCGGCGAGCGGGCGCACACCTTTCGTGCTCGGTGCTCTGGAGCGGGCACGGGCGCTCGGCGCGGGCACGCTGCTCCTCACCTGCAATCCCGCGCGGCAGCGCGCGGCGGTGCCGTGGGACGTGGAGATTGATCTGCCCACCGGCCCCGAACTGGTCACCGGCTCCACGCGGTTGAAAGCAGGAACCGCTACCAAGCTTGCGCTAAATCTCCTCTCCACCTGTGCGATGATCCGCCTCGGCAAGGTGCGCGGCAACCGGATGATCGACGTGCGCATTTCCAACGAAAAGCTGCGCGACCGCGGCGCGCGGCTGGTGGTGGAAACGCTCGGAATTCCGTATGCCGACGCGATGACGCGGCTGGAGCGCGCAGGGTGGAACGTGCGGGCGTGCGTCGAAGCGGGGAAAGGGAATGACGAATGACGAATGTTGGTGAGCGATCGTGGCGAGTTGCCGATTCATCTGCGTTCGCCGTTCGGCATTCCGCTTGGCGTGCGGTTTCCCGGGTGCCGAGTGCGCTTTTTCCTTCTCAGCACTGTTCCCACTTTGCCAGCGTGGCGAATTTCTTCCATCCCTGACCGCCCGCTCGGGTCCGGTGCTGCTGTGCTGAGGCAGCCGATTTTTCTCTGGAGGGCGATCTTCCAGCAGCCCTCCGTGGGGTGTTGGCATGCGCGGTGCTAACTGTGCCTGCTGTCCGTGCAAACGGACGGGGGAAAACACTCCAAACAGGGGAGCAGCTCGACCGGAAGGGTCGCTTGAACGGGTCTGGGGGGAACCGGACAGGCAAAGGACGGTCGAGCTGCAATCCTGATGGTGTCGAGGGTCGAAGGACGAGCCGAGGGCCTGAGCTCCGCACCGTCGCAGCCATCTGCCTGCCTGGTGGGCAGCACTTCCGAGCTCTCAATCCTGGACCCTTGGACCATCGCCCTTGCCGCCGGTCACTTCTCCTTTTCCAGCCGCTCGCTCAGCCACTGTTTGATCATGCTCTGGTAGTTCAGATACCGCGAGCGGGCGAGGCGCTTGATGCGGG
>CAXSDZ010000189.1:0-9599 GCA_964235505.1 uncultured Chthoniobacteraceae bacterium | reverse complement strand
GAACTCCACCGCTTCGCCGTCGGCTGGCGCATCTCGCTGGTGATCGCCTCCGCAGCCGTCACTTACCTTTGGAATCTCGTGCGCACGCTGGCGCTCGTCGGGCTCGCTGCGCGCGCGGGCGGCGCGACGATGGAGGCGTGGCACGATCGCATCGGGCTCGCCGTGCTCGTGTGCTCGCTGGGCACCGTTTTTGCGCTCGCGGCGGGCGTGCGCCGTCTCGCCGCGCGTGTCGCTGAGCTGCCAGTGAGCGCCTCCGTGCCGGGAGTTCCTCTGCTCGCCACGTGGCGGCCAATACCCGCCGCGTGGTGTTTCTTGGGGATCGGCTGGGTTGCCGCCGTGCTTTTGGGAGTGGAAGCATGGTATCGCTCGGACTCCAGGCCGCGAGCTCCCGCCTTCGCGTGGACGGTGCGCTGGCCAGCCGGCCTCCCTGCGGTCCGCGACGTGCCGATCCCAAATGTGACGCAGGCGCTGATGAAGTTCACCCGCGGCACAAACCGCGCGTGGCAGGACGCGCACGGGCGGCGATGGTCCGCCTATTATCTGGAATGGGCGCCGGGCCGCAGCGCTCAGGCTTCCGCGCAGGTGCACCGGCCGGATGTCTGCCTGCCTGCCGCTGGCAAAACACTGATCGCCGATCGCGGCACCCGCGTATTTGCCGCCGGTGGCGTGTCGCTGCCGTTTCGGCATTACATCTTCGAAGACGCCGGCGTTCCGCTGCACGTTTATTTCTCGATCTCGACCACCGCCTCCAGCTCGGCGGAAGTCGCGCCGCTGCTCAGTCTGGAATGGCGCGAACGTTTCGCCGCGATTCGCGAGCACCGGCGGAATGAAGGCCAGCAGCAGTTGGAAGTCGGGTTCTGGGGCGTGGCGGACGAGCAGCAGGCGGAAGCTGCATTCACAGAAGCGCTGGCACAGTTGATCGTGCCGCGGAAATAACTGAACCGGCGCTCAACGGGGCAAGATCTCCACACAAGTGCTTACGCGGCCGGTGCGGTGATCGCCGATCAGCGAGCCCGCATCACTGCGCGCTTGCGCCCTCGCCAGCGCCTGATCCCACGCCGTCGGGCAGTAGCTTTTCCAACTCATCCGGCGTTGCTTCCACAAAGGCGGCGAGGAATTCGCGAAACAGCGCGATGCTTTCATCGGTGCGTTGCGGGATCGCACGGTGTTGCTCGCCCCATTCAAAGAGCTGCACCAGCGGCAGCCATTTCGAGGGGCCGCCGTGGGCCGCGCCGCCGAAGTGGAACAGCACCCGGGAGAAAGTGGCTGGAAGTTCCACCATCGCGACCGTCTCGGCAGTGGGCTGCGTGCAATTCGCAGCGGGTGAGGTCACGAGATATTCGCGGCACTTCATCGGGCGCACGGCGTAGATCCCGCACGACTCGTCCACCAGAAATGGGCAAGGCACGCCCGCCGCGAAGTAGTCGAGCGCGAACCGGAGCGAATCGGGGCCATCGCGGAGAGTGTGAGCCTCTCGCGTGCGCTCCAGCATGCCTGCGACGGCGAAAGCTTCGGTCGCCGCGCGGAACCGTTCGCGCAGCATTTCCTGCTGCCCGGCAGGCAGCAGGTCGATCCACTCCAGCAGCGCCAGAGCCTCAGTTTCGCTGATCGGCACAACCTGGCGGCAGCATGCGCCACAACCCGCGCGGCACGAAACCGAGTGTCCCGCATCCTGCGCATCCGCGACTGACGCGCCGATGATGGCGTCGTTGAACTTCCGCAAGATCGGCAGCAGATCCAACAGCCGCACTCGCCCCACCGGCAATCGCGCTGTCGCGTCGATGGTGCGCTCGCGCACGCGCAAATTGAACCGGACGACCGGGTGCGCGTCTTCTCCAGCGTCGGTGCCGGGTGCATTCATCTCCGCACCATCCGCAACCGCGCGCGCCCGCGCGAGGCGCATTTCACTTCGCGCTGGCAGATTGCGTCGGCACCTGTCAGCACGGCGTCAGCTCTTTACGTGCAAGCGGCCAGCCGCTGCCGTTCAGCCGAGATCATTTTCCAGCACGATGCGGAAGCGCGGCTTGCCGTGGCGGAGATGATCGATCGCGTCATTCACGCGCGACATCGGGAAGGTCTCGATCATTGGCGCAATCGAGTGGCGCGCGCAAAAATCGAGCATCGACGCGGTAGTTGCCGGGCTGCCGAGCGGCGAGCCGGAGATCGATTTCTGCGCGCCGATCAGGGAAAACGCCGCGACGGGAATCGGCTCCAGCACCGCGCCGACGAAGTGCAGGCGGCCTTTCGGAGCAAGGGTGCCGAGAATCGCCGGCCAATCGAGCGAGACGTTCACGGTGGACAGCACGAAATCGAGTGAGCCCGCGAA
This sequence comes from uncultured Chthoniobacteraceae bacterium, assembly GCA_964235505.1. Classification (GTDB taxonomy): domain Bacteria; phylum Verrucomicrobiota; class Verrucomicrobiia; order Chthoniobacterales; family Chthoniobacteraceae; genus CAXSDZ01. The sequence continues at coordinate 7,273 of CAXSDZ010000189.1, read as the reverse complement.
CTTCCGCATGGCAGCGCGGTCCCGCGAGTTCACGACGCGATCCGCGCCGAGTGCGAGCGCCTCGTCGTGCTTTGCATCGGTCGAGGTGAATGCCACCACTTCGCAACCCCACTTATCCAGAAACTGCAGCGCCATGTGGCCGAGCCCGCCGATGCCGATCACGCCCACGCGATCCGTCGGCTGCACCCCGCATTGCACGATGGGATTGAAGACCGTGATACCGCCGCAAAAAAGCGGCCCTGCGCTTGCCGCGGCGAGCGGGTCGGGCAGGGGAGTCGCCCACAGCCAGTGGCAGCGCACGCGATCGGCGAAACCGCCGTGGCGCTGCACGATCGTCTCGCCACCAGAGGCGCAGAGATTGTGATCGCCCGCGAGACACTGCGCGCAGTGCAGACAGCTTTCCGAATACCAGCCGAGCCCGACGCGCTGCCCGACCGCGACTCGCTTCACCTGGTCGCCCACCGCCACGATCGTGCCGACGATCTCATGCCCCGGCACGAGAGGGAAGCGCGTCCGGCCCCATTCGTTGTCGAGCATGGAAAGATCCGAGTGGCACAGGCCGCAATGGCTCACCGCAATTTCCACGTATTCGTCGCGCAGCGGGCCGGGATCGAACTCGAAGGGCTGGAGCGGCTCGCCCTTGGCGTGGGCGGCGTAGGCGCGGATGTGGCTACTCATGGGGCCGGTTCAGTTGTGCTGCGACGATCGACGATCACTCCCGACCTACGGCGTGGGCGCACTGCCGGACGCCGCTGCGGCATCGAGCAGATAGAGAAACACCTCCGCCGCGTGCCAAGTGTGCGGAGCGGAAATCTTCTCGCGCACGTAAATGGGATCGAGCGGCGCCAGCCCCTCGTAATGCGCTTCGCTGGCGCGCTGCTCCCAGGAAAGCGGATAATCGCGGTTGCTGATCGGGCTGTGCTTTGCGCCGTGGAAATGATCCGACGCCCAGCCGAGATATGGGTAAGCGCCGCGGTCATTCGCGTCCTTGCCAGGCAGGTAAGTGTCGCGGTAATCCATCCAAAACAGCGCTGAATAGGAATCCGCCACGCGCGGGATGGCATACGGATCGGGCAGGCCCAGCGCGCGCAGGCCGTATTTCAGCCACTTGGTTTGATAGGCTGGATGCTCCGCAAAATCCGAGTGGCCGTGGATAAAGCGACCCTCGGTATCGCTCGTTTCAAAGCGCGGCACTTCGGCGAGCACGCGCTCCACGAGCGGGTGCGTGCGGTCGCTCACCAGCGATACGAGGAAGAGCGCCTGCCCGAGATTGTCCGCCTCGGTTTCGCCTTTGTTGTTGCGGTCAAAAGGCTCGCGCAAGCCGAGCACCCAATCGCGGATCGCATCGAGATTTCCAGTCTCCTTGAAGGCAATCGCCATCATCGCGCCGTCGCGATACCACGGCTTTGGATAAACGAAGAAGTTCGGCACCGGGCCGGCGGCGGTGACGTTGATCAGCAGCTCCTGATGCAGCACGCGCAGGATGCGAGCGAAGCGTTGTCCAGCGAATGTCGGGAGCTTCACAGACCGCTGCGTGCCCGCGACGGCGCGGCGCTTTCCGCCTTCCTCTATCCACACGGCTTCCTCGTCCTCCCAGATCGCGACGGCACCGGCGGCGGTTTGCAACTGCACCGCATAATCCGGCGGCACGATCGTGTCGGACGTGATCTCCCACGCTGCTTCCACCGCCCCGGAAGGCCAGCGCACGAGCCGCCCGTCGCGATAGATCAGCTTTTCGCGCGAGCCCATTCCGAAGAGGAAAAAGCGCACGTCCGGCAAGTCCCGCGCGCCCCCGTATTCTTTCCGAAAAGCGTCGAGCTCCGCCCGGTAAGCCGTGAGCACTTCGGCCGGTTCGGCAGCGGGAGAGGCGCCGGGTGTCACGAGGCTCACAATCACAATCAACACCGCGGTCACTTTCGCCCAAGCGGCTCCACGCCTTTGCCCTGCTCGCGAAGAGCAGCACCTAGCGCGCTCTGCAACTTTCGCGAGAACGCTCACTCGGCGAAGTCGGTGTTCGCTTCCTTCAGCTCGACTTCCTTGATCCACGCGTTGCGAAACCGCACGTCGTGACCCTCGGCTTGCAGCTTCAATCCCTGCGGCGTGTCGGTGATTCCTTTGCCACCGTCGTTGCCGCCATCCACGCCGGAATTTGCACCGCCCCAGACCTGCGTGATGGCGAAGTTCTCATGCACTTTTTGTCCGTTGAAGAACATCGTCACGAGCGCTTTTTCGGTCCGCTTGCCGTCCTGAAAACGCGCCGCGCGAAAGTTGATGTCGTAGGCGTTCCACTTCCCCAGCCCGGCAAACGCATCATACGGCGAGTCGCTTTCATTGATGACCGCGCCCATTCCATGCTTCGTCCGGTCGCCTTCCTGGATCTGGATCTCGTAGCGATTTTGCAGATACACGCCGCTGTTGCCATGCGGGTGGAGGACCAGGAATTCGATGTGGAGCCGGAAATCGCGATACGCCTTCTTCGTCAGGATATCAGCCGCGCCGTATTTCCCATCCGCTGCGGCGGGATCATCGGTCTGGAGGCACGTCCCGCCATCCACCGGATCCTCCACGATTTCCCATTTGATCGGCAGCGCAGAGGCGAAGCGCGGCCCCTGCCAATAGGTCCATTTGTCGTCCAGCGTTTCGCGTTTGCCATCGATGATCATCTCCGCGCCGGCGATCGGCTTCGCGCCGATGCCGACGTGTTTGTCCTGCGCAAATGTGGTGGCAGTCCAAAAGGTGAGCGCGAGGGCGGAGAGCAGACAGGCGGGGGTTTGCATGAACCCCGTTGTGTCACGGAGTGGCGGGGCAGAGTCGAGCGATTAAGCGCGGGCGAAGCGCCCATGCTTTGAGCCCCGGAGTCACGGTCGAGAGCAGGGTTCTGCTCTCAAGCGGCGATGCTGCTCTGGCACGAGGCTGCCCGCAATTAAGCAGAAACCTCCAGATAGTTCACAATCGCCTACCCACCCACTTCCGCCCGCGCTTCCGCAGCGAGTGGCGTGCTCAGGTAGCGCTCGCCCGTGGAGCAGGCGACAGTGACGATCATTTTCCCTTTGTTCTCAGGGCGCTTCGCCACTTCCAGCGCGGCCCAGACATTTGCTCCAGAAGAAATGCCGCCCAAGATTCCCTCTTCCTTTGCGAGCCGCCGTGCCATCGCGAAGGCGTCGTCGTTGCTCACCTGAATGCACTCCGCAATCTGCGTCTCACCCGCCTCGTTTTGGAGGTGCAGATTGTTCGGCACAAAGCCCGCGCCCGTGCCTTGGATTTTGTGCGGGCCGGGCTTAATCGGCTGGCCGGCGAGCGTTTGCGAAATGACGGGAGAGTCCTTCGGCTCGACCGCGATGGCCTGAAAGCTTGGCTTGCGCGGGCGGATGGTTTCCACGCAACCCGAAATCGTCCCGCCGGTTCCGACCGCCGCCACGAAGATGTCCACTTTTCCGTCGGTATCCTCCCAGATTTCCTCGGCTGTCGTCGTCCGATGGATCGCTGGATTTGCCGGATTGTTGAACTGCTGCGGCATCCAGGCATTCGGCGTGTTTGCCACGATCTCCTCGGCGCGAGCGATGGCGCCTTTCATCCCCTCGGTGCCGGGCGTGAGCACCAGCTTCGCGCCCAGCATCGCGAGCAGGGTGCGCCGCTCCAGCGACATCGTTTCGGGCATCGTGAGGATGAGCTTGTAACCTTTCGCCGCGGCGACAAATGCCAGCGCAATCCCGGTGTTTCCGCTGGTCGGCTCCACGAGGACCGTGTTCTCGTTGATCAGCCCGTCGCGCTCCGCCGCGTCGATCATCGCCATGCCGATGCGGTCCTTCACGGAACCGAGCGGATTGAAGAACTCGCACTTGATGGCGATGGTGGTGGAGGGATCGATGCCGGCGCTCGCCGGGATGCGGTTGAGCTTGACGAGCGGAGTGCGTCCGACCGTTTCGACGATGTTGTTGAAGAGTCTGCCCATGGTGTGGAATGCGTGGTTGGAGCTGCGTGCGGGGAGGGAAGCCGCGTGTTTTTACACGCGCCGCGAGCTGCGCGGCAAGGGCGGAGATTCCCGCAGGAGCAGACGACCACCGGGGAGACGGAAATGCGAATCCGCTGTTGTTCCAGGCTTCCACACGACAACCGCTTTCCTCAATCTAAACGCTATGGCCGATTTGCTCGCTACCCAAGAGATCCAAGCATGGTTGAAGAAACTTCCCGAGTGGGAACACGAGAAAAAGCACATCGTGCGCGCCTTTGAGTTCGATGACTTCACCCAAGCCATCGATTTCGTGAACAGCGTCGCAGAAATCGCAGAGGACGAGGATCATCATCCCGAAATGGACATCCGCGAAACCCGGGTCCGGGTGCAGCTCTCGACCCGGGTGGAAGGCGGACTGACCGATCGCGACTTCACAATAGCGGGTAAGATCGACAATCTTTCGGAGTAAGCCCGGTCGGGTTTTCGACTGGGGACTTATTTGAGGAAGTTCTGGGCTTTGAGCCAAAAGAGGCAGTCTTCTGCCCACGGGTGAAAGGTCCCGTCTTGTTTTGCTCCTAAACCCATGCCGTGTCCGCCCTTCTGGTAAATGTGAAGGTCGAATGGAACTCCGCTCTTCTGTAATGCGGAGGCAAAGGATAGAGCGTTTTCTACTTTGACGGCTTTGTCTTCCCACGTGTGCCAGATGAAACATGGCGGCGTCAGCGGCGTGACTTGCTTCTCATTGGAAAGCAGCTCGATCAGCTCCGGCGCAGGGCTCTCGCCGAGCAGATTTTTGCGCGAGCCGCTGTGCGTATCCGGCCCCATCGAAATCACCGCATAGCAAAGGATGCCAAGGTCCGGCCGTGAGCTTTCGCGCTCGATAGGGTCCGAATCATCTGCCGTGCCGGCATCGAAGTGCGTCAACAGCGTCGCTGCGAGGTGGCCGCCCGCGCTTGAGCCCATGACCCCGATTCGCTTGGGATCGATTTTCCATTCGCCAGCTTTTGACCGCGCCAGTCGCATCGCGCGCGCTGCGTCCTGGAGCATCACGGGATGCCGGTAACCCGCTGAGCCGAGCCGATACTTGAGCACCAGGCCAGCGATGCCGTGATCCGCGAGCCACTCCGCGTAGCCCTGCCCCTCATGCGGCGCGAGCATCCCATACCCTCCGCCGGGGCAGATGACGATTGCGGCACCGCTTGCCTTTTCCGGCGTGGGCAGAAAGGCGGTAAGTGTCGGGATATCCTGCTCCGCGGTGCCGCGTGCGCCGGGCGCGGCATCTTGCCAGAGCGGAATAGGATCGAGCGATGCCGCCGCGAGAGAGTAAGTGGCGAAGGTCGTGAGCAGAGAGGTGAGAATGCGCATGGGTAATGTGATTTGTGGAGCCAGTAAGAGCCAACGCTAGGATTGAAGCAGTGGTGACAAGCGGACGTAGAAGTGAGCTACGAAGGCGGCACCAGTTTCCGTAGCAGCCGACGTGAGGAGGCTCATTTTTTCCGTGAGTTTTGAGGGATGATGAACTGTAAGAGTAGCGCTTATCAAACCCCGCGTTCATTAGCGGATCGTGCGGCGCACGCCCTGTCCGAAGTCAGTCAAAGCCGCATCACTTTCGTGTCGCAGACATCAGCATCCCGCGCTCGGTCTGCCAATGGTAGCCGAAGGCGAATCCTAGCTCCGCGGGGTGACTGATCTGGAATGCCTGGGCAAGGTCAGGCTGATAGTTCTTGGCGAATAGCTCAATGGGCGCGGTGTAAGTGCCGAAGTAACGAAGGTTCCAGCGCGCAGTGTCGAAGGAACGCAACGGAATCCCTGAGTCATCCTGCACAATCGCCGAGCTATTCTGGAGCAGGAAATTCCGCACTGTGGAGAAGCTGTCGCTGTGCATGAGATAAGACGCAGCCTTTACAAGGCTAACCCCGGGCCCCTGCGCCGCGCACCATTTCAGGAAGCCTGCGCTGCCTCCGCCATTCGAGAGATCGGTCTTGAAGTAATAGAGTGTTTGCACGCCGCCCGCGCCGCCGGTGAATGTGATCCGCACGCCCGGCGCGGGCGTTTTCAAGAAGCTCACATCGCGCACGGTATGGCCGCTCCGCGCGAGAAACGCACACAAGATCGGCAGGGTTCCGCCGAGTTGTGAGCGCGTAAGATCAGTGCGCATTTCCTTCGTGATGAAGTAGTGGAAGGAAAGGATTGTCTTCGTGGATTGCCGCAGCGAAGCGAGCGCCGGCGCGAGCTGCTCCGGTGGGATGGCGGTGATGTCCGGCACGGCGCCGATCGGTTCCGTGCCGCAGAGGATGTAAGTGGAGGCGTTCGGAAAGAAGGCGTTCGCGTATAGGAAGTCCGGCCCGCTGAACATATAGAATGCTGGGCTCTTTGAGCCATACGCCTCGGGCGCGAACGAGCGCGACCAGGCCCGCACTCTCGCGAGCTGACGCTGCTCCTGCTTGCCCCACGCCTGATCCATCGCCGAAGCGTGTTCGACCCACAGGTCATGGCGCGTGTAGTTTTCCAGGCTGGAACCGCGCACGGGCAGCCCGGCAAGGAAGCGAGCCTGGTCATTCGGCGAAGCACCGGTTTGCGAGAACGCCGGCGCTGTGAACGCCATTAAGCAGGCGAGAGCTATCCATCGTGTTTGCATCACCCGGGTTATCGCACTGCGCCGGGCAAATGCGGGCGCGCGGCAGATATTCACGCCGTTTGCTTTTCGGGAGGACAGCCCGTGCGTCCTGGGGAGCGTCACACTTCCTCCAGCGCCAGCGCCGCATCCCCGAATTTCCCGGGACGCACGTTCATCTTGTCCATCATCGAGAGATACAACCGGCACATCTGCCGATCGGACTTGCCGGAGTAGTCCAGCACGCGCCCGCCCTGGATCCGCCCGCCACCCCCGCCGAGCAGGAGCACCGGGAGCTGATCCGCGTTGTGATTGCCCGTCATCATGCTGGAGCAGAAAAGCAGCATCGAGTTATCCAGCAGCGTGCGCGGGCCTTCCTGAATCGCGTCGAGTTTCCGCGCGATATATGCGACCTGCTCCATGAAGAACTGATTTACCTTCAACCAATCCGCCGTGTCCGAGTGTGAAAGCAAGTGGTGGATCATGTAGTCCACGCCGAGGTTCGGAAAGCGGAGGGAAGAATGGTCGTTGTTAAGCTTCAGCGTCGTGATGCGCGTGGTGTCGGTCTGGAAACCAAGCACGAGGATGTCCGCCATCAGCCGCATGTGTTCGCCAATATCCTGCGGGATACCTTCGGGTGGCCGAGGGATGTTAGGCTTTGCTAAAGTCGGCCGCCACCCTTGCAACTCGCCTTTTTTTCCTGCGCC
>CAXSDZ010000188.1:0-9600 GCA_964235505.1 uncultured Chthoniobacteraceae bacterium | reverse complement strand
ACGAGCGCGCCGAGCAGGAAGCCAGCGAGCGGCGGGAGATAAAACGTCGTGAGCAGCGAGTAAAGATTGCTCCGGCCCGCGACGGTGATCGGCACGGTGCGGTTCTGGATTACGAGCCAAAACAGCCCGCGAAAGATGAGCAGCCCGCCGAGCGTGATGATGAACGCTGGAATGCGCTCGTGGACGATGAGCTTCCCCATCGCCCACCACAACCCGAGAGCAACGGCGAGCCCCGCGAGCATGGCCAGCGGTGCGGGCCACGCGTGATTCGTCACCAGCACCGCCGCGATGCCGCCGATGAGCCCCACTCCGCTCCCCGCGCTCAGGTCGATGTGGCCCGGCAAAATGACGAGCAGCATCCCCAGCGCGAGGGTCGCCGTGATGGCGAGCTCCGTCGCGAGCAGGGAGAGATTTCGCGCGGTGAGAAACTGCGGCGACATGATCGCGAAGAAGCCGCCAATGAGCAGCAGCGCGAGGACAAGAGCGGAGTCGCGGAGGGAAAGACGATTCATGGGGGAAATACGAATCTCGAAATCCGAAATAAATTCAAAAGATCAGAAATCGGGAAATCGGGAAGCGGACTGCTCGGCGATCAGGAGGTTTCCCGTTTTTTTTGTTCATTTCACTTATCTCGAGTTTGTTTCGGATTTCAGATTTTCCCCACCCATTGCCGCCGCCATGAGCCGTTCCGGCGTCGCCTCTGCCCGGCTGAATTCTCCACCCATTCGCCCCGCGCTCAGCATCAGAATGCGGTCACTCATGCCGATCAGTTCGGGAAGTTCGCTGGAGACGAGCACGACCGCCTTGCCGCTCGCGGTGAGCTGATTGATGAGTTCGTAGATTTCTAGCTTTGCGCCGACATCGATGCCGCGCGTGGGCTCATCGAGGAGAACGACGCGCGGCTCAGTCATGAGCGCCTTGCCGAGCACCACCTTTTGCTGGTTGCCGCCAGAGAGTTTTCCGACGCCAGCATCGAGACTCGGCGCCTTCACCTGGAGAGAAGAAAATGCCCGCTCATTCCGCAGAAACTCGCGGTGTGGATCGACGAAAAAGCGGCCGCGCGAAAGCCCGGCCAGCGAGGAAAGCGAAAGATTGAACCCGACGCTTTCATGGAGCACGAGTCCGAAGCGCCGGCGGTCTTCGCTCACCAGCGCGATGCCGCGGCGCAGGATGCAGTGCGGCGGCAGCACAGGCAGCGGCTGCCCATCGAGCGCGACCGCCCCGCCGCGCCGCACGCCCCACGCGCCGAAAAGGTGCATAAGCAGCTCCGTGCGTCCTGCGCCCATGAGCCCTCCGATGCCGAGCACTTGACCCGACGCGACGGCAAAGGAAATGTCGCGCAGGGTGAGCCTGCCGGTGTGGGAATCGGCGACGGTGAGATTCTCCACGCGAAGCGCGCAAGGTCGCGCGTCGGGCGTGTGTGCGGCATCACCCACCGGACGTTCCACGCTGCGCGCATCCCGCTCCACGACCCTGCTCCGCCGCGGGAATTGATCGTGAATCTCGCGGCCGACCATGTGTCGGATCACTTCGGCTTTTGAAGCCGCCGCCGCGGGAAACGTCGCAACCGTCGCGCCGTCGCGGAGCACCGTGATGCGATCGGCCACCGCGAAAACCTCCTCCAGCTTGTGCGAGATGTAGATGCAGGCAATTCCGCGAGTCCGCAGCTCGCGCAGGATCGCGAGCAAGACCTGCACTTCATACTCCGCGAGCGCTGCAGTCGGTTCGTCGAGGATGAGGATGCGCGAGTTTTTCGCGAGCGCCTTCACGATCTCGACAAGCTGCTTCTGCCCGATGCCAAGGCGTTCGCACGGTATCGCAGGATCGATGTCCACTTTGAACTGCTCCAGCAGCGCACGCGCATCGCAAAAAATGCGCCCCCAATCGATCAGCCCGCGGTGCAGCGGCTCCGCACCGAAAAAGATATTCTCCGCCACCGTCATCCCCTCGACGAGCGCCAGCTCCTGGTAGATCGTCGCAATCCCCGAGCGCGCCGCATCTGCCGGACCGCAGAACTCCGCCACCTCGCCCGCGATTTCCAGATCACCTTCATAAGAGCCGTGCGGGTGAAGTCCGCTGAGCAACTTGATTAGCGTGGATTTCCCTGCGCCGTTCTCACCACATAGCGCGTGGATCTCACCTGCATGGAGATCAAACGAAACATCCCGCAGCGCGACCACGCCGGGGAAGCGCTTCGTGATACGTCTGGCGGCGAGAATCGGGACGGACATGCGGAGAGCCGATAACAGCGATACAGATTTCGTCCTGAGGAAATGCGGCTCTGCGTAGCAGTGCTTGCGGTGCATCATCAACCGGTTGCGCTGGCAGTTAGGCACTGATTTTCTATCAAACCGGTCGCTCGCTTGACCACTCTCCTTTGCGGGGCAATTCTCCCGCCTGACCATGATCGCCTATGAGCAACGACTCGACGAAAACCAGGATTGGGCGATAAGCGAGGGGAGTCGCCATTTCGAGCAGAGCGGCGCGGTCCAAGTCGCACTCAGAAAGATTACCCGCCGGCTGAGCGAGTTAGGCGTCCCCTATGCAGTCGTAGGTGGCATGGCGTTGTTCGCACATGGGCTGCGTCGCTTCACAGAAGATGTGGACATCCTAGTAACTTCTGACGGCTTGAAAGCAATCCATCACGAATTGGAAGGTGCAGGGTATCTCCCCCCTTTTGCCGGGAGCAAGAACCTGCGGGACGCGGAGTCCGGTGTGCGCATCGAGTTTCTGGTGGCAGGCCAATACCCAGGCGACGGCAAGCCGAAGCCCGTCGCTTTTCCCGCGCCTACGCTGGTCTCCATCGAGCGTGGCGGAATCCGTTACTTGAACCTGCCGACACTTATCGAGCTCAAGCTCGCTTCCGGTATGACTAATCCAGAGCGGGTCAAAGACCTGGCCGACGTGCAGGAACTTATCAAGCTGCTCATTCTGCCGACTGAATTTGGTCAGGAGCTCAATCCATATGTGCGCCCGCGGTTTGCGGAACTCTGGACGGCTTCCCAACCAACGCCGAAGCGCTATCTGCGGCTATGGAGAAACAAGTTTCTCACCACAAACGCGCAGTCCTTGGAGGATATGATCGCCGGGCTGAGCGAGTCTGTCGCGGCGTTGCAGGCCATGCGCGCAGCGGGGGTGACGCTGGAAGTGACCGGCAACACCGCCGATGACTATGCCTACCTGGTGACTTCCGACCCGGAAGTGGCCCGCAAGTTTGACATGCACGAGGAGTCCGAGTTTCTCGGGTAGGTGTGGCTGATAAAGGACACGCCAGCAACTAGCACGAGGGGCGCTCACATCTCCCGCGCCCACTCGGGTCGCTCGCGCAGGTGGTAGAGCATCTCGCCCGCTTTCGGCACGTAGAGCACGCCTTCGTCTTCACGGTCCGAGTAGTCTGCGGGGTTGATGGAAGCCGGGTCGCGGTAGCCGAGATTGATCTCGTCGCAGACTTCGCGCGGGATGCCGGTGGCGAGCGTCACCCGCACGCGGCAGTGCTCCACGCCGGCTTCATAGGTGCCGATCCCCCGCACGTGCGTGGAGTGGGCAATCGTGCCCCACGGGATGTCTTTGAATCGATCCCATTGCTTGAGAAAGTAATCGCGGCAGTGATAGCCGATCTGCCGGATGAGGTGGCCATGGGTAAGCGAGATCTCGTGGATGTGCGGCGCGTATATAATGAGCTCGCCGCCGTCCGCTACTACAGGCTCTAGCTTATACATGCACTTCCCGCCAACCCAGAGCTCGTCATACATCTTCGGCGCGCAACTTAGCACCGTGTGGAAAGGCCGATCCTTGTAAGTGATGTGCAGCCGCTTCGATAGCTCGCTGGCTTCGTCCCACGCGCCCTCTGGCGAGCCGATGAAAAGTCCCGCAAGCTCCGCCTGCTCGACTACCATCGCGATGTATAGCTTCGGCACACTTACCATCGCGCCGACGCGATCGACCACGCGCCGCACCGGCGTCCACTTGTTGCCGATGATCAGAGGGTTGGTCACGACCGCGCCCAGCCAGTGAAAGAAATTCAGAATCTCCGGCCCGCCGACCCCTGGGAAAAGGTATTTGTTTCCGCCCGAAAAGCCAACGACTTCGTGAGGGAAAACGGGTCCTATAATGATGAGCTGATCGTAGTCGAAGAGCCGCGCGTTCACATTGACTGGCACTTCCATTTCAAAGAGTCCGCCAGTTAGTTCACGAGTATCTTCGAGAGATAGATGACCTACCTTGCGCAGGGCCGCGGGGTTGTCCCATTCGTGATTAAAAAAACGGACGCTGGCGAAGCGCGCGCGGCGTTCACCAAGCGTCATCTCCAGCCGCTCGCAGATGGCTTCTTCGCTCATTGGCTGGTGCGTGCCGAGTGCGATCATCACGTCGAACGCCGCCGCTGCGCCTCCGATCTGCTCGTGCAGCGCTTTGAAAACCATCCCAAGCGGACAGGTCCGCGTGGCGTCGGGGACGATGCAGAGGACGCGTTTGCCGTTGTAATCCTTGGCGGGGAAAGCTTTCACCAAGAGTTGGGCTGTATCCTGTGCTGACAAGGTGCCGATCGCGGAGAGGACGTTGTGGCTCATGGAGAGTTCGTAAGGTCCGTCGCGTCGCGAAGCCAATCCGGATCGCCTTTGCTCCAATCCACAATCTGCAACGCGCCCTGCTGATCCTCATGCGAGAGTGCAAAGCCATGTCTCTCGCAGACGCGGAGCACTTCTTCGAGGAACGCGTCGATCTTCACGTTTCCGGCGGAGGCGCCAAGCCTTGGAATCCAGCGGTTCATTTTCAGGAAGGAAATTGTCGAACTGTCGATCCCGGGAGTCCCGCGAGCACACTTATTCCTGCTTCCACAACTCCGGCGGAACGCCAGGCAGGAGCGCGAGCACCTTCATCGTGGGCTCCTTCTTGCCAAGTGCGACCAGCAACTCCGCGCGCCCGCGGTATCCCAATCCCGCGCGGATGTAAGTCATGCGGCAACGGGTTGGCCCGATCCACTTGACCGTCTCCCACGGGACGCGCGCGGTCGGTGCCTCGTTTTTCTCCTCCTCAATGAAGCGCAGGTCATCGAGCATCCGGCCGGTGAGCGGACCGGCGTCAAACAGGGTGAGCGTTGCGCTGTTCGCATGCATTTGGATCACTGCGAGATCTTCAGCGGCTTTCATGTTGAGCCCCACCAGCACCGCCTTCGAATCCGGCGACCATGAGGCTTTGACGTAGCGCGTCTCCTTTTCAGGACCCAGCGTTTTATGGAAAATCCGCTGTCCCCCTCGATACACGCTGATCTGATGCTTTGAAGCGCCTGCATTCACCCACGTTCTCGCTTCAAAGCGCGCGCTCCCATCGGGCGACGTCACGCTTTGTATCAGCGGCTCATCAGCGGCGAAAGCGCTGGCGTAGAGCGCACAAGAAATGAGCAGCAGGAGGATTCGCATCGCCGCTCAAATCGTCTGGCTCAAGAACCCGCCATCCACGCGCAGGTCGGTGCCGGTGACGAAGCTTGACGCTTTTGGCGCGGCGAGGAAGACGCAGGCACCGATGAGCTCTTCCGAAATGCCGAAACGGCCCATTGGCGTGTGGGTCCAGATGGATTGCGTGCGCGCGGTGGGTGAGCCGTCGTCGTTGAAAAGCAGCTTGCGGTTCTGCTCCGCCGGGAAAAATCCGGGTGTCAGCGAATTCACGCGCACGCCTTTTGCAGCCCACTCGCGGGCGAGGAATTGCGTGAGGCTCAGCACCGCAGCTTTTGCCGAAGAGTAGGCCACAACGCGGGAGAGCGGCAGGTGCGCGGAAACGCTCGCGATGTTGATGATGCTCCCCTGCCCCCGCGCGCACATGCCGGGGCCGAACTCCTGACACGGCAGCAGCGCTCCGCTGACAAGGTTCAGGTCGAAGGCCGCGCGCCAGTCCTCCGCGGCGATCGACTCGAAACTCCGCTCCGCCGTGACGGTCACGCGCGGATCATTGCCACCAGCGGCATTCACGAGAACGGTCGGAGCACCAAGCTGGGCTGCGAGCGCGGCGTGCGCGGCGGCGAGACTCGCACGATCGGCGGCGTTCGCGGCGAAGAAAGCAGCGGTGCCGCCCGCGTCGGTGATCGCCTTCACCCGCGCTTCCCCGCGCTCCGCATTTCGCCCCAGCACCGCCACCCGCGCACCCGCCTGCGCGAGGCCATCTGCCAGCGCGCCGCCGAGCACGCCCGTCGCGCCGATCACCACCGCGACTTCATCCGAAAGATCGAAAAGATTGATCATAAACGAGGTCCGGGAGAACAGCCGACCCGCCGCGGCTTGGCAAGCGCGGCGCCGCGTCACCAGAGCTTCACCGTGGGCGCGGCGACGGCGAGAAACCACGTGACCATCCCAAGGGCAATGATGATCCGCGCGATGATGCCCGCAGTGGTTCCGAGCAGTGTGCCCCAAGTTGATTTGCCCGCAGGCAGCAACTCTTTGCCGCCCAGCAACTCACCGGCGAGCACGCCCACGAGCGGACCGAGGAAGAAGCCGACCGGTGGAAAAAAGAGCCCCGCGATTCCGCCAATGATCCCGCCGATCGCGCCCCAGCGTGTCGCCCCGAACCACTTCGCGCCGAGCAGCCCGCTGAAGAAATCGAGCACGTAGGAGATCGCGGTGAGCAGCGTGAGCCCGCCAAGCATGATCCAGTCGGCCGGGCGGAGAGTGAGGCCCGGCTTCCACCACATGAGCCCGTAGTGAAGCACCGCGGCGGCCCAAATCACCGTCGTCCCGGGCAGCATCGGCACGACGGTGCCGGCCAGCCCGATGAGCAGGAGCGCAACGGTGAGAATCCACCAGACATAGGGAAGAGCGATCGACATGGAGAGAAGGCGATTGCGGCGGTGAGTCGTCTCAGGCTATGACAGCGACCACACGTCACCAAAACACCAAATCCCGAAATCCCAAATATCATGGCCCTTTCTGTTGGCACTCAAGCTCCCGATTTTTCGCTCAAATCCAAAAACGCCGAAGGGTTGCGGGACGTGAAGCTCGGCGATTACGTCGGCAAGAAAAACGTGGTGCTGCTGTTCTTTCCGGCGGCGTTCACCGGCGTCTGCACGCAGGAAATGTGCGACGTGACGGCGGGCTTGAAAGGCTACCAGGACGTGGATGCAGAAGTGATCGGCGTTTCGGTTGATTCACCCTTTGCGCAAGAAGCATGGGCGCAGAAGGAAAAGATCACCTTCACGCTCGCCAGCGACCTGAACAAGACAGTGACGAAAGCCTACGACGTGGTGCTGGAAGACCTCGCCGGCATCGGCTCCGCCGCGAAGCGTGCGGCCTTCGTGATCGATCGCCAGGGTGTGATCCAATACTCCGAAGCGACACCGACCCCGAAGGATTTGCCGAACTTTGAAGCTGTCCGCACGAAGCTCGGCGAGCTGCGGTAAGCCCCGCGCTTCCACCTGGAAACCTCTTTGCTCGAACGCGGGGACTGTCAGCAATGGCAGTCCCCGATTTCATTCCCCACACCATGAAAACCTGGCACTACGTCATCGCTGGAAGCCAACATGAATCCGCGCCGGAAAGCGCGCTGCCGAGCCTCGTCACGGGCGGCATTTTGAAGGGGGAAACGCTCGTGTGGAGCGACGGCATGAGCGCCTGGCAACCCGCCGCGCAAGCGCTCCCGCAGCTCTTCGCGAGCACCGCACTGGTCGGCGCTCCGCCGCCGCTGCCCATGGGGAGAAACTCCGTCCCGCGGCGCTCGCACGAGATTGATTTTGAGATCCACGGTGACGACATGCAGCTCGTCGAGATCGAGCTCGATCCGGGCGAGACCGTCATCGCGGAAGCCGGCGGCATGTGTTTTATGGAAGAAGGCATCGACTTTGAAACCAAGATGGGCGACGGCTCCGCGCCCACCGGCGGCTTTCTTGGTGGGCTCATGAACATCGGCAAACGGATGCTCACCGGCGAGTCGGTTTTCATGACGCACTTCACGAATCGGGGCGGGCGTGGGAAAAGCAAAGTTGCCTTTGCCGCGCCTTATCCCGGCAAGATCGTGCCGCTCAATCTCGCGGAGCTCGGCGGCGAGATCATTTGTGAAAAGGACGCATTTCTCTGCGCCGCGCTCGGCACATCCGTCGGTATTGCTTTCAATCGCAAGCTCGGCGCGGGCTTTTTCGGCGGCGAGGGTTTCATCCTGCAGCGGCTCAAGGGTGACGGGCTCGCCTTTATCCATGCGGGCGGCACGATCGTAAAGCGCGAGCTGCGCGGCGAAGCGCTCCGTGTCGATACCGGCTGCCTCGTGGCGATGACTGCCGCGATCCAATACGACATCCAACGCGCGGGAAATCTGAAATCGATGGTCTTTGGCGGCGAAGGGATGTTCCTCGCCACCCTGCGCGGCCACGGCACCGTGTGGCTGCAATCGCTCCCCTTCTCGCGGATGGCTGACCGTATCCTCGCGAATGCGCCCAGCTCCAGCGGCTCCGCGACCGGCGAAGGGAGCGTGCTCGGCGGGCTGGGGCGGCTGCTGGATGGAGATTGAGCGAGCGCCGACCGGGGCCATCACACTTTCCCAAGCTACGCAGCAATCGCACCACCGGATGACTTGCGGCGAGCGAGCGGGTCCGCTTTGTTGTGCGCTCGATTTATCTTCGCACCATGAGCAACGACGCATTTCAGACGCTGCAATCCTTTGATCCCGGCCACGGCAGGCAAGGCCGCTTCCATTCTTTGCCTGCGCTGGAAAAGGCGGGCGTCGGCCCGATTTCGCGGCTACCGGTGAGCATCCGCATCGTGCTGGAATCAGTGCTTCGCAACCTCGATGGGAAGAAGGTGAACGAGGACGACGTGCGGCGTCTGGCGAACTGGAACGCGAAAGCGCCAGAGCAGGTGGAGATTCCTTTTGTCGTCGCGCGGGTGGTGTTGCAGGACTTCACCGGCGTGCCGCTGCTGGTTGATCTCGCGGCGATGCGCTCTTGTGTGGCGAGGCTCGGGCGCGATCCGAAAATGATTGAGCCGCTCGTGCCCGTCGATCTCGTGGTGGACCATTCCGTGCAGGTCGATTTCTTCGGCTCCGGCGATTCGCTGCGGCAAAACATGGAGCTGGAGTTCAAGCGAAACCGTGAGCGTTACACCTTGCTGAAGTGGGGTCAGCAGGCGTTCAAAACCTTCGGCGTCGTGCCGCCGGGCATCGGCATCGTGCATCAGGTGAACCTCGAATTTCTCGCGAAGGGCGTGCTCTTCCAGGAGTCAGGAGGCAGGGGTCAGGAGGGAGGAACCTCTCAACCCTCAACTCTCAACTCTCAACCAATTTATTACCCCGACACGCTCGTCGGCACCGACTCGCACACGACGATGATCAATGGACTCGGCGTGGTCGGCTGGGGAGTCGGCGGGATCGAGGCGGAAGCGGGCATGCTCGGGCAACCTGTCTATTTTCTGACGCCGGAGGTCATCGGCGTCCACCTCACGGGTGCCTTGCAGGAAGGCGTCACCGCGACCGATCTCGTGCTGCACATCACGCAGATGCTGCGCAAGGCGAAGGTCGTCGGGAAGTTCGTCGAGTTCTTCGGCGAAGGCGCGCGCTCGCTGCCGGTCACGGATCGCGCGACCATCGGCAACATGGCGCCCGAGTACGGCGCGACGATGGGCTTCTTCC
>CAXSDZ010000187.1:2838-9622 GCA_964235505.1 uncultured Chthoniobacteraceae bacterium | reverse complement strand
CTCATAAGCCCTAGGTCGGGAGTTCAATCCTCCCCTCTGGCACTTCTCCCCGATGCAGGCTCCAGCAGGGCGGAAGGCAGATTTCGCGGGTGAAAACGCGAATTGACAACCCCACCCCTCCCGTTAGCGTTGCGCTCCTTTTTTCAATCCGACCGAACTCCTTTGTCATGGCAAATACCCGCTCCGCAGCCAAACGCGCCCGTCAAACCCCCGTCCGCACCGCGGCCAATCGCCGTGTGCTGACAGCGGTGAAGAGTCAAACCCGTGGCATCCGCAATGCCATCCGGGCAGGCGGCAAGGAAGCGGCGCAGGCGTTGGCGAGCAGGTTCACCTCCACGGTGGACAAGGCAGCGAAAACCGGCCGGATTCACCGCAACAAGGCCAACCGCCTCAAGAGCCGCGCCAGCCGGGCGCTGCGGACGATGGCGTAATTTTCGGTTGTCCAAAGCGGACAGCTTGGACCTCAAAAGGCGTGCGGACGTTTGTCCCCGCGCCTTTTTCGTTGCACACGCGGCGTGCCGATTGCGCTGCCGCTGACCCGCGCTCATGCCCGGATCGTCTCAGAGTTCAGCCTCGGTCCAAGGCTCGAAGACTGGGAGCCGCAGTTCCTGGAGCGTCCAGCCGAGCATGTAGCGCGCAGTCGCGGCGGGGAAATAAGCGCGAGGAAATCGGATCACCCCATCTTCTCCAGCGATGCCGTGATGCGCCTCGGTCCCGAGTCCGGTGGAGGTTTGCACTTCGCAAATGAGCCCGCCGGGAGCCATGCCGGAGTGCTCCGCGTGAATCAAGACTTCCTCTCCCACGACCTCGACGCGGCCGGTGAGGCGCGGCAGTTTGGCGATCAAATCCGCCTCTTCGCGCAGCAGCCGCGCGATTTCGGCATCATACGCTGCCACCATGCGATCGAGCGAAAACCCGCACGCCTGCATCGCCGCGCGCCACAGCGCTTCACCGCTCAAGCCGGCGATGCGGTCGCGCTTCGCAAGGGCGCCGAGCAGCCGCGCGGGCGCTTCTTTTCCGCACGTCTCGATGAGTGCGCGGCAAAAGACCAGCCCTAGCGGATACGCCACATTTTCATCGCGCGTCTTCGCCAGCTTTTCGCCGTCGCAGAGCAGTGAAAAGGGCACTTTGCCGCGGCTGCTCGCCGCCGCCGCGGTCTGCCACATCGCACCCTGATCGGCTTCGGGCACGAACTCCTGCTCGACATACGAAGCGAAGCCTTCGTCGAAGAACCGCACAAACGGGTAGAGGCGGACGAGCGCGTTGCCGCTCAGCATGTGGGAAAAAACGTGCGCGGTCTCGTGCCCGAGGATCGGGCGCAGAGCGTCGAGTCCTTGCGCGGACGCGGCGAGCGGGATGCGGATTTTGGTCCAGTTGGTCTGCCCGGCTGCGTGCGACACGACGGGGCTGGCGAGATCCACGACGATGCGTCCACCGAGGCTTCTTTCCATGCCGTAAAACTCCGCGACTTGCGCGTAAATCGCATCCGCCGCGGCGACGATGGGCTGAGCGGCGGCGCGCTGCCTTTCCCGGAAAAGAAACGCGTAATGCGCGGTCTCCTGCCGCGCGAAGGCATCCTCGCCGAGCGGCCTGGCGTTGCCGGCTTCCTTGTCATTCCCACCGCCGCCGACGCTGCGCCCCAGCAGGATCAGGGCGGTAATCCAAATGGCCGGCGTCGCGAGCTTGGAAGCCGCGGAAAACCAGCGGCCGTAGCGTCCCGCGGCGAGGCGATCCCCAAGGTCGCGCGAGCGTGCGCCGAGCTGAAGGAAGCCCACAAACGCCATTGCCATCGCCACCGCGCCGATGCCCGCCTGCACCGCCGCGTGCCGCCACGGGATCCGCACCGCGCCTCCGAGCGCCGCAGGCTCCAGCGCAAAGGGGTTCAGAAACTCAATCCACGGAACCCCGCACGCCGCCAGGAAGAGATAGCCCCACAGCGCGAAGCCAACCGCGAACGCAAACCACTGCCGCGAGAATGAAAACGCCAGCGCCACGCTGAACACCGCAAACGCCGCCACCCAAGCCAGCCCGAGCGCCGCGCCCGCAAAGCGCCACGGCAGCGGCGGATCGATCGACGAGCGCGACAGCGCGCCGAGCGCGGAAAACAACAGCAGGTCGAGCATCGGCACCGCCGCGAGCACCAGCCCGGCGGCGAGGATTTTCGCGAGAAAGATGTGCCCGCGCGAAATCGGCAGCGCATCCAGAAAGTGGAGCGTGCCCTCCTCACTTTCGCGCAGCAGCAAGCCTGCTCCGATCAGCACGGCGAAGAGCGTCGCCGTGACCGCGAGCCCGCCCTCCGAGTGGAAGCGCTCGGGCGTGAACGGCTGCTGGTCGGGAAACTCCGTGCAAAGCGTGTAGCCGAGACCGGTGAGCAGAATCGCGAGCACCAGTGCTGCCAGCGGCGCGAGCGCGCGGAGTTCTTTGCGGAGCAGGGCCGCGGTCATAGGGTCGTCGGGGGCGGCACCGCGCGCAGGCGCTCGGCCCATCGCGCGGTGAAGGCGTCGAGGCTTGCGCCCGTTGCGTGGCGGAAGCGGCGCGCGGGAGGGAAAAAGACGTCGCGGAAGAACGGGCGCGCATCGTGCGGCGCTGCCTCGCGGAGCATCGCGGAAAGAAACTGCTGGCAGTCGTCGTCGCCATACTCCGCCGCGAGGAAGTGCAGGCCGGAAGCGGCGAGCGCTCCCGCAGCATCGTCGCCCTCGGCCTTGCGCAGCGAAAACCAGCGGTCGAGCGTCTGCGCCGAAAAGCCCGTCGGCAACGCCTTTGCGGCGGCGTCAAGATCGCTCGCATCCGGCGGTTTGCCGCGCTGCGGCCACCACCGGGTGAAGCCATCCAGCACCCACGCCTGCCGCTCGAAGCCCGCGCGCCCGCGGCTTTGCACGAGCAGCGTTTCGCGCACGACCCAGCGCAGCAGCGGCTCACCGTGGGAGGCGTCGGCGGTGAAGTTTGCCCGCACCAGCAGGCCCTGCTCCGGCTTCAAATCGCCTTTTTCAAAAGCACCTCCGCTGAAGTCTCGGCGATGCACGAGGAACACGGGCGGGAGCGCCGTGCATCCGAGATACTCGCCCATCCGATCGAGCTCCTCCGCCACCTCTGCCGCGATGCGTGCCAGCGCGGCTTCCTCTGCCTGCAGCGGCGCATCGACCGCGGCGGACGCTGCCACGCGCGCCGCTCCGCGCACCACCTCCACCGCGCCGGGCATCGCCACGGGCGCAGCGTTGGCGCGTCGCTCCACGACGTAGGAAGCGGTCAGCAGCGCGCCGAAAATCGCGAGCGTCCCGAGCAGTTTTTCGCGGCCCGACATCCGCTCGGCGAGCAACGCCGCCACACTGGCATCGCGCACCAGGCCGAGCGCAAACGCTGCGCCGCCGCAGACCGCGGCGAGCAGGGCAGTCCAGGCGAGCGCGCCCGCCGGCAGATCGTAGCGCTCGTGCGCGAAGCGGCTGTCGATGAGTTGCAGCGGCCAGAAAAGCCCGACATCCACGCCCGCTTGAGCGAGATGAAAAAACGCGAGCACCACCGCGGTTCCAAAGAGCAGGCGGTAGCGGCCGAGAAACGCGTGCGCAAACAGGAGCGAATAAACAAATGCCGACCACGCCGCGGACTTCCAAAGCAGAATCGCGGCAAAGCGCGGAGTCATCGCCTCACCGCCCCGCGACTGCTGCCACGCGGCGAGCAGCGCCAGCGCGACGCCGATCGTGATCGCCGCGAGACCGATCGCGTATTTCACCGCGATCATGCGCCAGCGCGGCAGCGGCAGGGCTTCCAGAAAAAGCTGCGTCTTCTGCCGAAACTCCGCCGCCACAAGCGACTGCGCGAGCACGAGACAGGCGAGCGGCACGAGCGTGACGTGCAGCATCCGCACGCCTTCAAAGCCACTGCCCCCGGCAAGTCGGAGAAAGCGGTTACCCGAGATGAGCGCGAGTGCGGCGAGCAGCAGCAGCAGGAGAAAAAGCAGGGCCATGCCGTGCTGCCGCAGCTCCTTCGCCACGAGGCCGCGCAGCATCGGCATCATACCGTGCGCACCTGCCGCGAGCCGACGCAGGCGATGAAGATTTCCTCCAGGCTCAGGGCTTCCACCCGCGCCGCCGGCGGAAGATCGAGCGTGGTCCAGCGCCCAGCATCGCCACTCAGCGTGAGTGCGCGGCAGCCGTCGAGTTCTTCATCCCGCCATAGCTCGAAATCTCCCGGCGGCACGAGCTCCGCACCGGTTGGCAGCCGCACGCGCCGGACTCGCTCGCGCAGTTCGGCGAGCCCGCCCTCGAAGCGCATCCGCCCGCCGTGGATGATGCCAACGCGGTCCGCGCAACGCTCCACTTCATCGATCAGGTGCGACGAGAAAAACGTCGTGCGCCGATGATTCCGCGCCTGCGCCACGATGATCTGCATGAACTCGCGCCGCGCCACGGGATCGAGCCCGGCGGTCGGCTCGTCGAGGATGAGCAGCGCGGGCCGCGGCGCGATGGCGAGGGCCAGAGCGAGCTTCGCGCGCATGCCGCCGGAAAGCTCGCTCACGCGCCGCGTCACCGGGATTTCAAAGGCGCCGAGCAGGCGCGAAAACTCTGCGGCATCCCACGTCGGATAGAATGAGCCAACGAACTGGCCGAGGGCGCGGCACGTCATCCATGGATAGAAATGCGGCTCCTGCGAGACGTAGCCGATGCGCCGCTTTTGCGCGACGGAGGTGCGGCGGGTGGTTTCCCTCAGCAGCGCGATCGTGCCTGCCTGCGCCGCGATGATCCCCATGATGATGCGGATCGTTGTGGTCTTGCCCGCGCCATTGATCCCGAGGAAGCCGTAGATCTCACCCTCCCGCGCGGTGAGATCCACGCCGTCCACCGCTGGCACGCGCCCGAAGTGCCGCTGCAGCCCGCGCACTTCCAGCACGGACGGCGGGGCGGAAGCACTGGGTGGTTCCTCCGCGGGCGAGGCGGATTCAGAGAATGGAGGTGCGGACGGCATTCGGAGAGAGCAGCGCAGGAGTGCCGCCGCTCCTTGAGTTCACGAGCGGCACGCGCGCGGGCGAGAATGCGTCAGCGCAGAAACGCCTCGTGCAGGCCGCCGTCCACGGTGATGACCTGGCCGGTCGTCTTGCTCAGGCGATTGGAGACGAGGAGGAAGTAAGCCTCGGCCTGATCAGCGGGCGTGATGGGCGATTTGGTCAGCGTGCGATCGGCGTAGAATTGCGCGAGCTTCGTCACGAGCGATTCGGTCGCCTCGTCTTCGGAATATGGGATGTCGTATTTTGCGAGCGAGCCGATGACGCGGTCGCGCGGGAACATGGCGCTGCCTTGCACCACCGTCGCGGGCGCGACGCCGTTCACGCGGACGAGCGGCGCGAGTTCGATCGCGAGCTCGCGCACGAGATGGTTCGCCGCGGCTTTGCTCACGTCGTAGGCGACGGAGCCTTTCTTTGCGACGACCGCATTTGCGCTGGTCGTCAGCACGAGTGCGCCCCGCAAACCTTGATCTTTCCAGGTCTTCGCAGCTTCATCGGCGACGAGGTAAGAGCCTGTGACGTTGACGTTGAAGACGAACGCCCACTTCTCATCCGGGATGTGGCCGGTCGTGTCGCTTGGCCAGAAAACGCCGGCCGTCACTTCGATCGCATCGAAGCCGCCATACGCCAGCGCCACTTGGTCGAGCATCGCGCGGATGCTCGCGCGGTCTGTGATGTTGCACGCGATTCCGACCGCCGGGCCGCAGCCCGAAATGCCGCTGCCCGCCACGCCAATGCCGACACCATATTTATCCGTGATCTCCTTTGCCGTCGCTTCCGCGGTGTCGGCTTTCAAATCCACGCACACGATGTGCGCACCTTCTTTCACCAGCCGGTGCGCGGTCTCTTTGCCAATGCCGGAGCCCGCGCCGACGACGATGTGAATCTGCCGCGCGAGCTCTTTTTCCGCGGGCATGCGCTTCAGCTTCGCTTCCTCCAGCAGCCAGTATTCGATGTCGAACGCCTCCTGCTGCGGCAGCGCAATGTATTCGTCGATCGCCTCCGCGCCGCGCATCACCTCCACCGCGCAGTTGTAGAATTCCGCCGTCACGCGCGACTCCGATTTATCTTTCCCCCACGCGACCATGCCGACGCCGGGGATCAGGATCACCGTCGGGTTCGGATCACGCATCGCAGGCGAGTTGGAGTGCTTCGACTTCTCGTAATACGCCGCGTAGTCCTTCCGATACTGCGCAATGCCGTCGGCGAGTTTTTGCCGCAACGACGCAAGCGGTTCGCCCTGCGGATTCCAGTCCACGTAGAGCGGCTTGATCTTCGTGCGGAGAAAATGGTCCGGGCAGCTCGTGCCGAGCTCCGCGAGCCGCGTAGCGTCCTTCGAGTTGACGAAGCGCAGGATCCTTTCGTCGTCCTGCACCGTGCCGACAAACCGCCGCTGCTGCGAAACCTGCCCGCGCAACCACGGATTGATCGCGGCGAAAACCTGCGCGCGCTCGGCAGGCGCGAGTGACTGATATTTCGCGCCGCCAAAGGCCGTCACATCGCCGCCCTTCGCGGCGTATTTCGCTTCGATGAAATCCGCCGCTTTCTCGATGTAGCGCAGCGTCTCGGCGTAGCACTCCTGGTCGTCGTCTGCCCACGAGATGAAGCCGTGCTGGCCCATCATAATCGCGCGAGTCTGCGGGTTGCCCGCCGCGATTTCCTGCATCGCGAGGCCGAGCTCGAAGCCGGGCCGCATCCACGGCAAGTAAGCCATTTCGCCGCCGAAAATCTCCTGCGTCAGCTCCACGCAGCGCTTGCTCGCGGCGATGGCGATGATCGCATTCGGGT
>CAXSDZ010000187.1:1860-2828 GCA_964235505.1 uncultured Chthoniobacteraceae bacterium | reverse complement strand
ACGGAGTTCTTCGCCGCCGCCACGGAGATCGCGGCGTTCGGGTGCATGTGGTCGACATGCTTAAACGGGATGAACGAGTGCAGCGGCGTGTCGATCGAGGATGGGCGCGGGTTGAGGTTGAAAGTCGTGTGGTTGTAAGCCGCGACCATCTCGTCTTCGGCGGGCGACTTCAGCGCTTTGTCCGCGCGCGCAGCGTAAGTGCGCTGAAGGCCGACGACCTTGCTCTGATACAAGGACGAGAAGAATTCGCGCCCCGCCGTGCGTAGGTCGCCGCCACTGCCTTTCACCCAGAGCACCTCCACGGACTCGCCCGTGAGCGGGTCGCGCTCCATGAGTTTGGAGGAAGCATCTCCCCCACCCGTATTAGTGATGCGCTGGACGGATCCGAGGATGTTCGAGCGATAAACGAGGCGGCCAACGGGATCGAGCGCGGCAGCTTTGGCGTCGTCCCAGAAATAATTTACGTGGCGGTAGGTGGTCATGAGATTGCGAAGGAAAGAGACTGAACGAACGCACGCAGAAAGAAAAGGGGAGCGCACGCTTCCAGCGTGCTTGGCGAGGCTTCCAGCCTAGCCAGTTTTCGCGAGGCGCTGTCGGCTTCCTCATAGCGAAACTCGGGAAGCTGGAAGCTTCCCGGAGCCGGCTGGAAGCCGGCGCTCCCCTCCTCGCGACGGAGGACAATGCGCGCTGGGTGGGACACGCTGCTAAAAACAAAGCACCGTCAGCTTCCGCGGACCGTGCGCGCCGAGGACGAGGATGCGCTCGATGTCGCCCGTGCGGCTTGGGCCGGTGATGACGGACATGAAGCTGGGATAGTCCGCCGAATACTTGTGCCGCAGCAGCGCGAAGGCGGACGGAAGGTCGGCCAGCAACTGCTCGCGGCGCGCGAGGACGACGTGGTGCGGTGGCAGGACAGAGAGCGCGCGACCACCCGCGCTGCGAGACGTCACAAGCACGCTGCCAGTTTG
>CAXSDZ010000187.1:0-1850 GCA_964235505.1 uncultured Chthoniobacteraceae bacterium | reverse complement strand
TTGCGTAATGCCAGCGTCGCAGCGCTCCAGCTCGTTCACGGGATAGCCGCCGTCCGTGTTCAGCAAGGGCACTCCGAGCGCGATGCAAGCGTCGCCCGTGAGCTCGCCGCGATGCGATGCCACGGCCTTCCAGCCTTCCTCCGCCGCGATCTCACCGAGCTTCGCATTCATCGCCTCGCAACTGCCGAGCAGATGAAAGTCGGTGCGCAATTCGGCGGACTGGGCCGTGAAAGCAGCGATGCGATCTGCAAAGGAATCGCCCACGGCGGGCAGCCATCGCCCCGCATCCCGGTCCGGCGCAAAGTCCGCCGGAATCTCCGGCCGCGGGTGCGTGTGATCGCCGGGTCGCGGTGCGGAGACGCGCAGCGCTTCGCGGATGCGGCCGAGGATCTTCTCGCGCTCGCCGGTCATGGTTTGCGCGCCTTCCAATATTCTTTGAAGCTCTGCTCCGCGATCGGCGGCAAGTCGCGCGTCTGCGTCCACGGCTGCGCGGGATCGAGCACCGTTCCTTGGATGAGCGGGTGAAAGTGGCGCTGCGCAAAGCGCCCGAGCTTCTTCGCGATCGAGTAAAACGCCGGCACATTCACCAGCGGCGCGAAGAGGCGGAACGCGAGCTTTTCCCACCAGGTCGGCAGCGCGGCCACGGCGTTGCGCCGGTTCTGCAGCAGGTGATGATGCAGGTCGATCTTCACCGGACACGCCTCCGTGCAGGCGCCGCAGAGCGATGAGGCGTAGGAAAGGTGCTTCCAGTTTTGCAGCCCGCGCAGGTGCGGCGTGATGACCGATCCGATCGGCCCGGAGTAAGTCGTGCCATACGAGTGTCCGCCGATGTTGCGGTAGATTGGGCAGACGTTCAGGCACGCGCCGCAGCGGATGCAGTGGAGCGCGTCGCGCTGCTCGGCGTCGGCGAGGAGTTGCGTGCGATGATTGTCCAGCAGCACGACGTGGTATTCCTCCGGCCCATCGCACTCGCCGGGCTGCCGCGGGCCGCCATACATCGAGTTGTAACAGGTGATCGTCTGCCCCGAGCCGGCTGTGGCGAGCAGCGGCAGGAAGAGCGCGAGGTCTTCCAGGCGCGGCAGCACTTTCTCGATGCCGACCAAGGTGATCAGCGTCTTCGGCAGTGCCGCCGTGAGCCGCGCGTTGCCTTCGTTCTCGGTGATCGAGATCATCCCTGTCTCGGCGATGGCGAAGTTCGCGCCGGTGATGCCGACGTCCGCGGTGATGTATTGGTCCCGCAGCGCGCGGCGTGCGATCATCGTGAGCTCTTCGGGGTCATCGGTCGGCGCGCTGCCAAGCTCGCGCTCAAAGAGCTCCGAAATCTCGCCGCGCGTGAGGTGCATTGCGGGAAAGACGATGTGATACGGCGCCTCCTTTCGGAGCTGCACGATGTATTCGCCGAGGTCACTCTCGACCACTGGGAACCCTGCTTTTTCCAGCGCGTCATTGAGATGAATCTCCTCCGCGGTCATCGCCTTCGACTTGATGATCGAGCACGCCTTTTTCTCCCGCACGATGCCGACGATGATCTCCCGCGCCTGCTCGTCCGTGCTGGCCCAGTGGACCTTCGTCCCGCGCGCCTCCAGCTTTTCCGTGAATGAAATGAGATGCTCGTCGAGGTGATTGATCGCTTCCCATTTCGTCTCCGCCGCCGCCTGCCGCGCCGCGGCGTAATCCTGAAATGCCGCCTTCCGCCTGTCGCGCTGCACCTCGTATTTCTTCAGCGCCGTCTGGATCAATCCGCGATGCCGCAGATCCGCCGCGAGGCGCTTGGCATCAGTCTTAAACTGGCGGACGAAAGTGATCATTGCTGCGCGAGGATTTCGGCGACGTGGTAGGTTTTCATCCGC
>CAXSDZ010000186.1:9386-9785 GCA_964235505.1 uncultured Chthoniobacteraceae bacterium | reverse complement strand
TCGCGGCGCATCTGCTCCACGATGATCGCGATCTGCATTTCGCCGCGCGCCTTGAGCTCGAAGTTGCCCGCGATCTCAGTTTCCTGCACCAGGATCGAGACGTTCGTGCGGGTCTCGCGGATGAGCCGCTCGCGCACCTGCCGCGCCGTGAGCAGCTTGCCTTCGCGCCCGGCGAGCGGGCCGTCGTTGATGCAGATTTTCATCGTGATCGTCGGTGGATCGATCTCGGTGAATGGCAGCGGCATGCGCTCTTCCGTGTCGGTGATCGTCTCGCCGATGTAGGCATCTTCAAAGCCGGTGACACCGATGATGTCGCCCGCGCTGGCGTGCTTCACCTCGATCTTCGCCAGGCCCTCGTGGCTGAAGAGCGCGGTCACATTTGCTCGCTCGCGGCGGTTG
>CAXSDZ010000186.1:0-9376 GCA_964235505.1 uncultured Chthoniobacteraceae bacterium | reverse complement strand
GACTTCCTTAGCCTCGCGGTGGTGACGAGGTTCCTCGCGGCGGTTGTCTTTGCCGATGCGCACCACGCTTTCACCGACCGTGATCCGTCCGGACACGATGCGGCCATACGCGATCCGGCCGAGGTAATCCGAGTAGTCGAGGTTCGACACGAGCATCTGGAAATATGGCACGGTCGAGATCGCCGGCGGCGGGATGTGCTTCACGATCGCCTCGAACAGCGGCTCCATCGTGTCGCTCTTGTCGTGGATTTCTTTCATCGCGTAGCCATCGCGGGCGCTCGCGTAGATCACCGGAAAATCGAGCTGTAGATCGGTGGCGTTCAGCTCGACGAAGAGGTCGAAGATGAAGTCGAGCACCTTGTGCGGGCGCGCATTTTCGCGGTCGATCTTGTTGATGACGACGATCGGCTTCGCGCCATTTTCCAGCGCCTTCTTCAGCACGAACTTCGTCTGCGCCTGCGGCCCATCGTGCGCATCCACCACGAGCAGCACGCCATCGACCATCTGCATAATGCGCTCCACCTCGCCGCCGAAATCCGCGTGGCCGGGCGTATCGACGATGTTCACGTGGTAGTCGTGCCAGCGAAAGGCGGCGTTCTTGGCCTTGATGGTGATACCCTTTTCTCGCTCCAGATCCATCGAGTCCATGATGCGGATCTCGGTGGCCTTGGATTCGTTGGCGCGGAAGGTGCCTGATTGTTTCAGGAGCTGATCGACGAGCGTGGTCTTGCCGTGGTCAACGTGAGCGATGATGGCGATATTGCGGATGTGTTCCATGTCTGTGAAAGGCTCTCCATCTCCGGTTTTCAACATGCTCTCTCCCTCCGCCCTCCCGAGCCCTGGCGCGAGGAAAAGAAGATGAAGCAGGAAAAGAAGTGGCGGAGAAAAAGGGCGGCGAATATGGACGCGGCAGAGCGGTGCGTCAACGCTGGGTTGGGGTTAATCGCAACGGCGGTTTTGCAGGGTTTGGAGGAAGCAAATCGCGCCGTTTCCCCCCGGTTTCGCCACGCCGGGCACTCTCTGTGAGCAGAAATCGGGACTGCGCCGCTCTCCCGCGCCTCTGGAGAGCCGAAACACATTGACCACATGCGCCGCTTCCCCCTAGGGACTCTCTCTCCTTTTTCCGCAATCCACGAATTTCTATGGGCCAGCAATCCAATAAAGTCATCAAGCGCCGTCGCCGCGTCACCTATCTCGAACGCAAAAAAGCGAAAGCGAAGGAAGTGATCGTAGTGAAGCCGAAGCCGCGCCGCACGGCGGACGCTACGAAGAAGAAGGAAGCTCCGCCCGCGAAAACAGCGCCTGCACCCGCGCCGGTAGCGGCACCTGCTCCAGCACCAGATGCACCGCCAGTGGACGAGGCTCCTGCAGCTCCGGCTGAAGGCGCAGCGGAGTAACGAGCGACGACAGTCGATCCGTGGGGCGGCAGTCCGCACGCCACTCGGATGGGCGCTTCGCTTCAAGTCCGCGCTCCTGCCAGTTTTGCGGCGGGCTTTGAGCAAAGCGAAATCCCAATGAACGCGTGCCATCGGCTCGCGATGTCCTACGTGAGGAGTTCGCCCGCCCGTCTGATTTAAGTTAGCTCTCCGGCTTGGGAGGCGGCTCTGTGGTTTGTCCCCTCTGGGCAATGGCGTGCTGCCTGTGACCTTGTCGCTGCCACATGGGGAGGTGGCACGTTCTGCTTAAGCGCAGAACGGAGCCGCTTCCCAAAACAGAGGCTTAGCCGAGCGAAATGCACGGTCAGCCGAGTTCCGGTAGATTCACGGCACCGGGCAGGTCACCACCTCCGGCGTGCCATGCAGCATGCGACCGCTCCCGAGCACCCGCGCCTCCACGGTGTGCGCCTGCCCATCGCGGACGTAAGGCGGGATCGCGAACCGGAACGCGCGCCGCCCATCGCCCAAGCCGCGCTCTTTCAAGTCCTCGCGGAAGTCTCCCGCTTTCACCCGCCCGACGAGGATCGTGTCCACGAGGATGTCCACCGTCAGGGGCTCATTTGGTTTGCCGCGCTCCCAAGCCCAGCCGACCACTTCCTCGCACGTCACCTTCTCGGCTACTTCGGCGTGCGCCGGCGGTGGCGGCGGGATGAGGCGGCCGGAGAAGATCAGCAGTCCAAAGGTGATTGCGTGGAAGGTCAGCATGATATTTCCGACGCGCCAGAGCGGGCCAGCGGGCCACCATTTGCGCTGCTTGTTCCAGCGGGCAAAGGCGTCGTAACCGGAGAGCAGCGCGGCGTGGTAGGCGCCGTAGAGGAGGTAATGCCGCTCCAACCCGTGCCACACGCCCATGATGCCGAAGGTGAGAAACAGCCCGAGATACGAAGCGGTGTGGCGGCCCTGGAACCACTTCCCTTTTCCCGCCGCGAGCAGGAAGCGCATGTAGATGTGGTCGCGGAACCAGAACGACAGTGAGATGTGCCAGCGATTCCAAAAGTCGCGGATGTTTCGCGAGAGAAACGGGCGATCGAAGTTCTCCGGTGTCTTGATCCCAAAGAGGCGCGAAAAGCCGATGGCGAAAGCGCTGTAGCCCGCGAAATCGAAGAACAGATAGAACGTGTAGGCATACATGTAACTGGCCGTCGCGCCGAGGCCCGTCTGCGTGCCCGCATGATCCACCCAATACGTCTTGACCAGTGCGGCGATGATGAACTTGTAAAGAAACCCCTGGAAAATCCGCTGGATCGCCGCGTCGAGATCATCGAGAAAATCGGCCCGCGTGCGGATGCGCTTCCAGTCCTGGCCGAAGCGGCGGTAGCGGTCGATCGGGCCGGAGGAAACGGTCGGAAAGAGAAACAGGAATGCCAGATACTGCCCCGGAGAAAGCGCGGTGACGACGCGGTCGTGGACGGAAAAGAGCACATCGAGCGCACGGAACGTGACGTAGGAAATGCCGAGAAAACCGAACGTGTGATCCGACGCGAGGGTAGGGACGAGCTTCGACGCCACGAGCGGGAGGATCGACAGGCCGATCACCGCCCAGAACGAAACGCGCGTCTTCTTCACCCGCAGATATCCAAAAGCCAGCGCGCCCTGGTAGAGCGCGTAAGCCGCGATCAGCCAAAGCTCGCGCGCGGGTGCGCCGGGCCGCAGCGCGTTGGATTGCACGCCGATCACCAGCACCGTCGCGAGCAGCGCCCACCGGGCATTTGCCCGACCGAACAGCCCGAGGATCACCGTCGGGACCACGACGTAAAGCAGCAGCCCGAAATAGAGAAAGTCTGCGAAAGGGGAAAGCATGCGGAGCGACGGGGCGGGGAGAGAAAACCCGGACGCGAGGCGCGAGGAAAGGCCCAACTGCGCCCGGGCGCGCACCTGCTCTAGCCGAGCAATTCCGCCAGCTTGCGCCGGTCCGCCTTGCCATTTGCCGTCATGGGAAAGGCGTCCACGAACTTGAATTTGCGCGGGATCATGTAGGCAGGCAGGCGCTCGCCGAGCTGTGCTTTCAAGCGCGCGGCGACCTCAAAGTCCGAGCCGCTTTTCTCAACCGCGAGCACGACGATCGCCGCGAGCGCATCGATCTTTCCGCCTTTCTCCACCGGCAACACCACCGCGTCCGCGATCTCCGGCAGCGCGCGCAGATTCGCCTCCAAATCGCCGAGCTCGATGCGGTAGCCGTTCACCTTCACCTGGCTGTCCATGCGGCCCTCGAAAAAGATGAGTCCTCCACGCTCGCGCCCCCAGTCGCCGGTGCGATAGGCCGGCAGCGCCTCGAACACGAAGAACGCCTTCGCCGTGAGATCCGCGCGGCCGAGATAGCCGGGGCTCACATTCGGGCCGGCGATCACGATCTCGCCGCGTTCGCCCTCCGCCACGCGCCCGCCATTCCCTCCCATAATTGCGACGCGTGTGCCCGGCATTTCGCGCCCCACCGGCAGCGGGGAATGCTGCGCGAGCACGGCGCGATCGATGCGGATGGAAGTGGTCGCCACCGTCGCCTCGGTCGGCCCGTAGGTGTTCCAGACTTCCGCCCGTGGAAAGCGCTCAAGCAGTTGCGACGCGGTCTCCGGCGCGAGTGTCTCGCCGCAGAAAAGGAAGCGCCGCAAGCCGGGCAGCATGCCTTGTCCAAACGTCTTCTCGATGCAGCACATCTGCGCAAAAGAAGGCGTCGAAACCCACGTCGTGACGCCCGAGACCACAAACGCTTCGTAAAGCTTTTTCAGATTCGCGACGTGATCTTTCGTGATGCTGAAAAGCGTGCCGCCCGTTGCGAGGCTCGGCATCAAATCCATCACCGACAGATCGAACGAGAACGGCGCTTGATTCAGAAACGTCTCACCCAGCTCGGTGAACTTCTGTTCGGTGAGCATCCAGTCCACGAAGTGCGTGAGATTTGCGAGCGTGATGACGACGCCTTTCGGCTCACCCGTGCTGCCGGAGGTGAAGAGAATGTAAAACGGATCGCCCGCTTCCACGCGCCGCAGATTTACGCCTTCCCGGCGCTCGCCCGCGAGTTGTGCGACGCGCTCCGGCGTTAGCACGAGCGCCGCACCCGCGCCTTCCACGATCCGCTCCACGCGCTGCGCAGGGATGGAGGAATCGATCGGCACATACGGCCGCCCCGACTTCACGGCGGCGAGGAAGGCGATGAGCATTTCCGGCTCCTTGTGCCCATGCACCGCCACCGGCGCGCGGCTCACGCCGAGTTCCGCTTCGATCCAACCCGCCAGCGCATCCGACTGCGCAAGCAGCTCGCCGTAGGTCAGCGTCCGCTCGCCGCTGCGATGCGCGATGCGCTCCGGCGCGGTGCGGCCCCAGTGGTCGATGCGGTCGAGGAGGTGCATGGGAAAAGGGGTGAATGATGAGTGTTGAACGAGAAGTGGGCTCGTTTGGAAGTTCGGCTTTCGAGTGGCGAACACGTGCCGCTCGACTTCCTACGTTCACTCCTCCCTGCGAGGTCTAAATTTCCATTGATCCATGGTTCCCGTCCTTGTCGCGAAGCGACGCCAAGAAAATAGCCCAGCACTTCAGTGCTGGGTTTCAGATAAAAGAAAGTGTCCAGTTGCGAAGCGACGGAAGAACCTGACGACCCATTCTCTTTCGTCGCTCCGCGACTCACCCGTTTCTCCTGCTTTCACCCAGCACTGAAGTGTTGGGCTATTTTCTTGGCGTCGCTTCGCGACTATCAGCGGCTCGCTGAGTCAGAACTTCATCCAGGCGGCGCTCTCAAAATTCCTGATACACAAACGCCGGCGTGGAGAAATCGCCGCGGCCGTAGAGCGCGAGGAGCGCAACGATGATCGCGAGGTAGTAAAGCGTCAGCACCGCGAGGCGGGCGCGCGGGTGGGCGGTGAGCCAGGTTTTTAGCACGGTCAAAAGGCAGTTTAGTTTTGCCCCATCCGCCCGAGCACGTCAGCCACCAGCTTGCGCGGCGTGGCCCAGTTTTCGCGCTCGAATTCCGCGGGTGAAACATCCACGCCGACCTCGCTTGAAAGCGCAACCATCAGCTCGACGGTCTTCATCGAGTCGAGGATTTGCAGGTCGTAGAGCGCCAGGTCAGGGTTTGTGCGCACTTCGTCCGTCTCGGCCACGGTCGCGAGCACGTCGAGGATTTTGTCGGTGTTTTCGGCAGTCATAAAAAGGAGGCGTAGAAGCTCACAGCGTGGGCAAGCGGCCGTGGAAGAAATCGTCCAGCGCCTTGTTGTAGAAGAGCCAGCCTTCGCCGCTGAGGTGATCCAGAAAATCGGCCATGAAGCCCGCGTCCTTCGCGTGGTCACGGAAGTCCGCGAGCGGAAAGCGGTAGCTTTGCGCGAGCGCGCCGAGCCGCTGCACATACGCATCGCGCGCGGCGGGCGACACGCCATAGACCTCCAGCCGCACATCCTCCACCGGCATCGTGAGCAGCAACGGCTGCGCGCCGAGTTCCTGGAAAGTGCGCATCAGCAGCTCCGCATCCGTCCACTCTTTTGCCACCGCGATCGTGCGGAGAAAGGTCGTGTCCCGCGACGCGCGCGGGATGTTTCTGCGCTTGACCTCGTTGCGCTTCGCCTGTGTCGCGGTGACGCTGGCAAAGCGCGCCGCCCGCTTCAGCACGTCGCCCCAATTCATCGTGCGCGCCGAGCGTTTTTCCACGTCGCTGAGCCGCTCATCGATGTCGAGGATATGCACCGCCGCCTGCGCGTGATCCTGCATTCGCGCCACCGCGCAATGCAGCTTTCCCAGCGGCCACGCCACGGCATAGAGCACACGGTCGAGCGGGCGATCCGCGGCAAGCCGTTCCAGCGCAAACTCCAGCACCGGCCGGTCTTCCAGCGTCTTCGGATACTCCAGCATCCGCTGCGCGATGTCGCGTTTCAGCTTGCGCGAAAGACGATCGCTGAAGGCGAGCTCCGTCGCCTGCAACTCTGAGAAATTGCCCTCGTAATACTTCGGGTCAAACACCTCCGTGAAGAACCAGCCGGGTGAGATGGAATACGCCACTTTGCGCTGCCGGATGCTTTCACCCACCGCCGCCACTTTTTGCAGCACTGCCAGCGAGGTCGTCCCCGGCTTGCCCACCGGGAACACGCGAAAGCCCGTCGGATATTCCTGAAAGAACTGGCTCGCGTTGTTCGGCATCTCGCGCACCAGCTCGGAGGAGCCGTAAAGCAGCAGCAGATCCGGCTGCGCGAGCGCCTCCTTTTGCAGCGCCATGCCTTGCAGCTTTTGGGTGGTGAACTCCGGCGCGAGCGCGTGGATGTAGCGCCGCTCCAAGCGCTGGCAGTAAAGAAGCCCGAGTGCCACCGCAACGCCCGCAAGGAGCAGCGCCATGCTGGACGCGGCGAGATTCGCGCGCGGATGAGACGGAGCAGGGTTGGGAGAGGCAGGGGGAGCCATGTGGGGAAAGGCAGCCGACGCCAGATCAATCGCAGGCCGGCGCGCATCTTATCAACTATTCGTTCCCCGGGCTTCCCGTGCCCGGCACGGCGCGTCAGCCGTCACAGCCGCGAGATCAGGAGCTCGCGTTGAAAGATGAGCTCCTTCGGCAGGCGGTCGTGCAGCGTCAGGAAAAGCTCCGTCTGTGAGATCAGTTCGCGCCGCCACTCGCCCGGGTCGAGCGCCATCAGCTCGCGGAACTTTTCGCGCGGGAAGTCGAGCCCCGTCCAGTCGAACTCATCGTAGCGCGGCATCCAGCCGACCTGCGTTTCTCTTGCCAGGGCGCGGCCGCGGCAGCGATCAATGACCCAGCGCAGCACGCGGAAATTCTCCCCAAACCCCGGCCACAGAAATGCGCCGTCCGCGCCCTTGCGAAACCAGTTCACGTGGAAGATGCGCGGCGGGTCGGCGAGATGGCGGCGGATGCCGAGCCAGTGGTTGAAGTAGTCGCCCATGTTGTAGCCGCAAAAGGGGAGCATCGCCATCGGGTCGCGGCGGACCACGCCCGTGCTGCCCGCGGCGGCGGCGGTTGTTTCCGAGCCCATCGTCGCGCCGAGATAGACGCCGTGGATCCAGTTGAAGCTCTGGAAGACGAGCGGCATCGTGGTCGCGCGCCGTCCGCCGAAAATGATCGCGCTGATCGGCACCCCTTTCGGGTCGTGCGCTTCCGGCGCAAGCACCGGGTTGTTCGTCATCGGCGAGGTGAAGCGCGAGTTCGGGTGCGCGGCTTTTTCACCGCTTTCCGGCGTCCACGGGCGGCCTTGCCAGTCGAGCGTGCCGGGCGGCGCGGGCTCGTCCTTTCCCTCCCACCAGACATCACCGTCAGGCGTGAGCGCCACGTTTGTGTAGATGGTGTCGCGGGCGATGGTGCGCATCGCGTTCGGGTTCGATTTGTAGTTCGTTCCCGGTGCGACTCCGAAGTAGCCAGCCTCGGGATTGATGGCGTAGAGCCGCCCATCCGGCCCCGGCTGCATCCACGCGATGTCGTCGCCGATGGTGGAAATCTTCCACCCTTCAAACGCGGCGGGCGGGATCAGCATGGCAAAGTTCGTCTTGCCGCACGCGCTGGGGAAAGCCGCCGCGACGTAGGTCTTTTCCCCGCTCGGCGATTCCACGCAAAGAATGAGCATGTGCTCCGCCATCCAGCCCTGCGCCCGCCCAAGATAAGAGCCGATGCGAAGCGCGAGGCACTTCTTCCCGAGCAGCACATTTCCGCCGTAGCCGGAGCCGACGGAGATGATCGTGTTGTCCTGCGGGAAGTGCGCGATGAAGCGGCGCTCGGGATTGAGATCAAGCGTGGAGTGGATGCCGCGGTTGAAGTCATCCGATGCCCCGAGATGCTCCAGCGCCACGCGCCCCATCCGCGACATGATCCGCATGTTCAGCACCACATAGATCGAGTCGGTGAGCTCCACGCCGACCTTGCTCAGCGGCGAACCGGGCGGCCCCATGAGATACGGCACCGCATACATCGTGCGTCCGCGCATCGCGCCTTTGAGCAGGCCGTAAAGCTTCTCATACATGTCGCGCGGCGCGGCCCAGTTATTCGTCGGTCCGGCGTCGCCCTTCGCGGGTGTGCAGATGAAAGTGCATTGCTCCACGCGGGCGACATCGTTCGGGTGCGAGCGGTGGTAGAAGCAGCCGGGCAGCTTCTGCTGGTTCAACTCCACGAGCACACCCTGCGCGACCGCCTCGCGCGTGAGGTGCTCCTTTTCCGCGTCCGAGCCATCGCACCAAAAGACGCGGTCCGGCTCGCAAAGCGCGCGCATGGATTCGACCCACTGGGTCAGGGTTGGATTGTCAGGTGTGCCAGTGCCAAAGGAGCCGCTCATAGAGTAAATACAACTCGCACCGTGACTGACCTGAGACGGCAACGCGAGGACAAGGGAAGGTAAATGCCGCAGTGTCTGCCCAAGGTGCGGCGCCCTGGCCTGAGCCTCCAAATCCCTGCCGCTTGCGAAACAGGCGCGCGCCGCGCAGGATGCGCGCGAAGCTTTCTCCAGCATGCGCGGCCCTTCCACTTCCGACGATCACGAGCCTCTCTTCGTCGTGCGCGGCCATCCCGTGGATGCGACCACGCTTCTCATCGGCGTCTTCACCGCGTCGATGCTCGCGACCACGCTGCTCTCAGCCACCGGCACGTCTGGCATTCTCAGTTGGCTCGCGTTTGCATCCGCCGCCGTGTGGCATGGCGCGGTTTGGCAACTGGTGACCTATGCCTTCGTCAATCCACCAAGCATTGGCTTCGTCATCGATATGGCGATGCTTTGGTGGTTCGGGCGGGAAGTGGAGCGGTTCTTTGGCCGGCGGCGGTTTCTATGGTTTTACGGCTTCGTGCTGGTGGTGCCTGCGCTGCTGCTGACTGCGCTCGGCTGGCGGCAAAATCTTGTCCGTGCCGGCGAGCCGGGATCCTTCGCCGTCTTCATCGCTTTTGCCGCGCTTTATCCGGGCGCGATGATGATGTTCGGCATCCTGGCCAAGTGGTTCGCCATCGTCGCCGTGGGCATCTACTCGCTGATGTTTCT
>CAXSDZ010000185.1:0-9795 GCA_964235505.1 uncultured Chthoniobacteraceae bacterium | reverse complement strand
CTTCCTCCAACCCCACCTCGGAAGGGCAAATGCACAGGACGCTGGTAAACGGTTCGCCCCTCACCCGTCGGGCTTGGCTCACGCTCGGCTTGCCCACGCTACTGATGCGCTCGCGCCTCGCAGCTTCCCCGCGCAGGGAGGCCGCGGGGTTCGGCAAGGCGAGGTCGGTCCTCGTCGTCTTCACCAGCGGCGGCCAGAGCCAGTTGGAGACCTGGGATCCGAAGCCGGGACGGCCGTCGAGCGGCCCTTTCGGGAGCATCCCGACTGCGGTGCCGGGCGTCCACTTTTCCTCGCTCATGCCGCGGTGCGCCAGCATCGCCGACGAGCTGAACGTGATCCGCTGCATGCATACGAAGCAGTCGGAGCATTTGCAGGGCATCAACCTGCTCACGCGCGGCAACCCGGATCGCGCGGGCTTTACGCGGCCGGTGCTTGGCTCGGTCATTTCGCAGGCGCTCGGAAATCTCGATACGAAGCTGCCGAATTTCATCCTGCTCGACCCGAACCCAGAGGGAAATGAGTTCAAGGAATACAAGGCGAGCGACCTCACCGGCTGGCTCGGGCCGGAGCACGCGCCGGTGCGGCTCGGCGGCTCCTATACGCAGCTCGGTCGCGCGGCGGATGCGCTCGCCGATGACCGCGAAGCGCGCGACGGGCTGCGGCGGTTCTTTGCCAAAAGATACGAAAACGAGCGCGCGAGCCGCTCCGCCGCAGCGCAGAATGCGGCCTTTGAGCGCGTGAAGGGCCTCATGGCGAGCGCCGACCTTTTCGACCTCGCAAAGCTCCCGGAGAAAGATCGCGTCCGCTACGGGCCGGGCACTTTCGGGCTGCACACGCTCATGGCGCGAAACCTCGTAGAGCAAGGCGCGCCGTTTGTGATGGTCGCCAACGGGATGCCTTGGGACAACCACGTGCTGCAACATGAAATCCACCAGATGCTCGTGCCGGAGCTCGACCGCGTCCTTCACTGCCTGATCACGGATTTGAAAGACCGCGGCATGCTCGAGCACACGCTCGTCGTCGCGATGGGTGAGTTTGGCCGGACGCCTTGGCTGAATGCCGCGCGCGGCCGCGATCACTATCCGAATGCGTGGAGCATGATGATGACAGGCTGCGGGCTGAAGCGCGGCGTGGTCGTCGGCGGGACGGACGCGGATGGCGTCGATCCTGACGGGCGTTCCTTCAACGAGCAGAACCTCTTCGCCACGATCTTTACCGCGCTCGGCATTGATCCGCATGCGGAGTTCGACCTGCCTGGAATGCCGACCTTTCACCGCGTGGAAGATCATGCGGAGCCGATCCGGGAGGTGCTGGCATGAAGCTCGAAAAATCGCGCGACCTCACGCTGCCGACCGGTGTGCTCGGCCTCGCCGCCGCTGCCGACGGCACCCGGCTGTATGCCGCGTGCATGGACGGACAGATCTTTGAAGTCGATCCCGCGACCGGCGCGAAGTCGGCGTTTTTGGAGAAGCACGCGAGCTTCGCCTCGGGCTGCGTCCTCCTGCCGGACGGGAAGACGCTGATCTCCAGCGGCTACGATGGCGCGCTGCTCTGGCACGATGTGGCGACCAGGAGCGCGATCCGCCGGGTGCAGGCGCACACGTTTTGGTCGTGGGATCTGGCGCTCTCAGCCGATGGCAGCCGAGTCGCTTCGGGGAGCGGGCAGTATCTCCCGGGCGGTGAAAAGTATGAGCCGGCACCCGCCGCGGAGCCGGTGGTGAAGGTCTTCGATACGGCATCCGGCGCGATGCTCCACGCCTTTGCACATCTGCCTCCGGTGCTCAGCGTCGCCTTTTCTCCCGATGGACGGCACCTCGCCGCGGCGAACATGATGGGCGAGGCGCGGGTCTGGGATTTGGAAACGGGCGGGCCAGCAGCGGCGTTCACCTCTCCCGACTTCACGAGTTGGGGCCTCATCAAGAGCCCGCACTTTTGCGGCGGCATCTTCAGCGTCGCCTTTGCGCCCGATTGCGAAAGCCTGCTCTGCTGCGGCATGGGACCGATGACCGACCCGATGGCGGGCAACGGGAAAATGACCTGGCAGCGCTGGGCCTGGCGCGAGACGCCGCCCCGGATGCTGAGCCAGATTCGCGATGGCGAGCACGGCTCGGGGCTCATGGAAACGCTGGCCCACACGCCGGATGGCAGCGCCTTCCTGATGGCGGGCAAGCAGGCGCAGGGCACCTGGAACGCCGCGCTCTTCTCCGCCGCCGAAGGCACGCTGCTCGCCTCGCTGGACACCAAATCCCGCGTGTCGCAGGCCCTTTTCAGCGGCGACGGCAAAACGCTTTTCCTCGCGGCGGCGGCAGGCCAGGAGAAGCGGCAGGCGGATGGCAAGTGGCCCGATTACGGGCGCATCCACATCGCCAGCGTCACCGCTTGATTGCTGTCCCCGAGGCTCGAGCGGCTTTCAAACAAAGCTGCGGTCACGAGCAGCTCCCTTCGTCATTTTCCTCATCTTCATCTTCATCTCGCTTCGGTCAGAAGAAGATGAAGATGAAGAAAAAAAACGAAGAGCAGAATGGCTACGCCGTTACTTCAGCAGGTGAAACACGTTCTTGCCGTTTTGCACTTCCGCGAAGCTGCCCCACACGAAGTCGAACGAAAACAAGACGGGCGGCTGATCCGCCCAGGTGAGCCGGAGCTTCCTCGGGCCGGCGACTTCCCAGCGGTGGCTCCCCGTCTTTGCGGGTGAGGAAAAGGTGCCGTCCGGGTGAAACTGGACCTCGCCCCCTTCGCCAGACCAGCGTGATTCCGGCAGCCACGCGCGCAGTTCCGCCGCGTCCTGCGGGCCGTAGAAGCTCTCGGGCAGGATGTGCTCGTTCTCGTTGCGGTGCTGCTCGCGTCGCACTCCGTCCTTCATGTAGATGATGTGCAGGCCCTTGTTCCAAAAGGGGTTCGGATCGGCTCCCAGCTCCACCGGATTCGCGGCAAAGCGCCGCCGACAGATTTCGACGTGCTCCTTCACCCGCGCGGTGACATCCGCATCCTTCCCACCCGTGCCGTAGATCGCGGAGAGGATCTGCACCGGCCAGCGCTTCGGCTCCAGCAGCACAGGCGCATCGGCGGGCGGCGCGTCCTTTGCGATGGCCGTTGCCGCTTCCCCACGCTCCTTGTCGATCCCCGCGCCGGGCACCGCAAACTTGATCCAGGTGGATGAGGCGCTGCCCCACAGTGCCTTTCCGCCGAAGCCCGAGCCCGCATATCGCCGCATCAGCTCGTCGCCATCCTTCCACGGATTCGCAATCGGCAAGGCCCGCACGCCAGTGCCCGCATCCCGGCGCTGGATGAACTCAGCCGCCTTTGCCGGGTCGTCGCACACGCTCCAGTCGGCGGAGGCGGGATCGGAGACAAAGCCAAACTCATTTCGGGCGAGGCAGCCGGCCACGGCGAAATATCTGCTCCCGCCCCAGCGCACCGGGTTTTGCACCACATGGAAAACGAGCCAATCGCCCGGTCGCGCGCTGACCGCGACCTTTTCCGCCGTCGCTCCGAAACGGTCGAGCAGAAGTTCGCGCTTTTCCGGCGCGATGGGCTCCCCGTTTTTGTAAGCAGCCACGATGAAGTCGTCGGTCACCGTGATGAGAAAGGCGCACCGGTTTTCCGGCGGTGCCTTTTCTGCCGTCGCCTGCGCCGGCTTCTCGGCGACCAGCGGTTTTTCAGCAGCCGGGGCCGGCGACGCGGAAAGTGCGGCGATTGGCAGGGCTTCCAGCGCGGCTTCCTGAATCGCCAGCGGCTCTGAGCCACGTGAGTCCAAACAGGCAACCAGCCAACACACGACAAAGCAGCGGGGGAACTTCTTCATGGGCGCGCAGTATGACACCGCGCCGGGCAATCGCCACCGCGAAGGCGAGGTTGCGGGTCGGGATCGCCACCTCACCGCTCCGGGCTACTTCTTCTCTTCCTTTTCCACCCTCGCCGCCTTCGCCTTCTTCAACAGCGCATCGAAGGCGCTCGTGCTCGTGATCTTGATCGTCTCGGCACCGGCGTGCTTTGCGATGACCTGCCAGCCTTCGATGCTGTCCTGATATTGCGTGCGATTGCCGCCGGTTTCATAGCCACTGAGGGGCACCTTCGCGATGGTGAGATTTGCCTCCGCACCTTTCGCCAGCGCGGGGAGCGTTTCGCTTCCCGTGTATTTCTCGATCAGCACCGGCATGCGACCCCAGCGTTTCACGAGGACGATGTAGTCGAGGGTGCCTTCCGGCAGATCTTTGAAGGAAATATTGCGCGCCGCCACCTTCAGCCCGAGCGCCTTGCTCACCGTGTCGTAGTAGGAGGAATTGCCGCGGTCCTTTTCCTTTTCCAACACGGTCTTTTGGGCCGTAAGCCGCAGTCCATTGGCTTCCTCCGCCGGGCTGCTCGCCGCGAGTAAAACCGCCACCACTCCGACGACGCACGAGAGAACCGCTTTCATGGCCGCGAGGGATAACGAGGGAACGCCCGCGGGTCAAGCTGCTCCGCTGGCAGAACTCGGCGAGGAACGCATGACCGCGGCGAACTGCTGCGCGGAGCGTGCGCTGGATCAGCCAGCGACTGGCGCGTTCTGCATGCGTCTGCGCTTCCGAAATCCTGCGATGCCGAGTGCGGCCACCGCCACTGCGGCAAGCTGATAACCGCTGAGCGCCGCGCCGACTCGCGGAGTGTCACGGAGGAACTCGTGCGCAAAGCGGAAGACGCCGTAGGCGATGAGGTAGAGGTGGAAGTGCTGTCCGGCGAGCGGCCATTTCGGGCTAACGTTTGGCTCGGGTGTCTGTGGGTCGCGCGCCTTCCTTGTGGAAGATCGCCGCAGCGCGAGGAACACGCCCAGAGCGAGAAGATTGAAGCCGATCTCCGCCGGCACCGCAGGCCAGCGCGCGACGCCCTGCGCATCGCGCAGCGTCCACCATGCGGGCGCGCAAACCTTTCCCAGGCAGCAGCCGTGCAGCAGGCAGCCGACGCGGCCGAATGTGATGCCGAGCGGCGCCACAACGGCGAAGAGGTCTCCCGTCGCCGCGCGGTAGCCGAGCGCCTTTTTTGCCAGCTCCACGCCAAGGTAGCCGCCGAGCAGCGCGCCGAGGATCGTCTTTCCCGTGGCCCAGATCATCCACCGCTGCGGGTGTCCCCAGAACATCCAGCCTTCCGCCGCGAGATAAACGATCTTCGCCCCGAGAAACGCGCTCACCAGCGCGGCAAGATAAATGAGCACCAGCCGCTCATCGCGCCGCGCCAGCCGCGTCCAGAGCGTGAGGCTCACGGCGATGCCGGCGAGGAGCAGGAGCGGGTAGGGCGAGATGGTCACTGCGGACGCTTTATCTGGCGTGCCTCTCGTTCCCAAGCTCCAGCTCGCCCCTGTTCCCAAGCTCCTGTTTGGAACGAGGCAGCAACGGGTTCCCAGCCGCGGAGCGGCGACGACTTGAGTAGCCGTGGCTGAGCGAAGCGAGGCCACGGTTTCGGTCGCAGAGCGCAATAGCCGCGGAGCGGTGAAACCAGGCGCAACGCTATTGTTGCACCGCTACGCGGCTACTCGCTTTCACCTGCTCTCCGTGGCCTCGCTGCGCTCAACCACGGCTACTCGGGTCGCCGCCGCTCCGCGGCTACGAAGGCCCACTCGTCGAAACGGGCAAACGCTCCCCGCTCTACAATCTGCCCTCCACGCGAAGCAGGAACTCCTCTCGTTCCCAGGCTCCAGCCTGGGAACGCACTTGTTTGCGAGGCTCCGCCTCGTCCGTGCGTCTCCTGCAGGAGCGGTGCGCTGTGCGGGAGCGCGAGTCTTCGAGGCAGGAGCCTCGGGAACAACAGCATTCCCAGGCTGGAGCCTGGGAACGAGGGAGAACGAGGGAGACGTAGGATTCACTGAGTCAACGCTTCCCGAAGGTATGGACGCACCATGGTCGCGTGAATTGGGAAAAACGCGCCGCTCCCGGTAACCAGAAGCGACCCGCCGAGCAGAGCGTTGCCCCAAGAGAAAGAAGCGCTGGGATGGGCGAAGACCAGGAAATAGAGCCCTGCTGCCTCCAACGCCGTGCAAACGAAGAATGCCAGCCATGTTTGCCAATGGCGCCATGCAGCGCGATGGCTGCGCTGCCAGACTTCCTCGCGTTTCGTGGGCGGCAGGGAGGCCAACTCTGGGATAGAACGAACGGTGAAGTAGAGGCGCATGTCAGGGACGAAAGTGCGGAGTCGGCTAATATGCCATCTGCGGCGACAAGCGCTCACCTTTAGCGACCTCCATAATACCGGCAAAACGAATCCAGCTTCCCATCGGGCCGGATGACGTGGGTGCAGCAGCGGTCGATGCGGTCCTGGTCCCACGTCCATGCGTCCATGAAGGGCTTGATGAAGAGGCGGAAGGTGTGGGTTTCATCCAGCTCCAGCTCGTGCAGCACGCGCCCGAGTGGCTCGCTTTCGCAGCCGCAGCGTGCAAGATCGTCCAGCGAGTAG
This sequence comes from uncultured Chthoniobacteraceae bacterium, assembly GCA_964235505.1. Taxonomy (GTDB): domain Bacteria; phylum Verrucomicrobiota; class Verrucomicrobiia; order Chthoniobacterales; family Chthoniobacteraceae; genus CAXSDZ01. The sequence continues at coordinate 3,372 of CAXSDZ010000185.1, read as the reverse complement.
CGGACACGGTCGCGGAGAAAGCCCTGGATTTGCGAGAAATCGACGAGGTCTGAGATGGAGCGCGGGCCGTCCGGCGTCTTGAGCAGGTAGCCGATCGTGGCGCAGTTCGGGTCGCCGCACGGGAGCGGTGTGAAGGCGTCGAAGCCGAGCACGCCGCCGGATTGCTCCACGCTGGCGAGGATGATGTCGGCGGTGTTCAGCCTCGGAGGGACGCGCTCCTGCGCGTCACCGTTCCGCTCAGCACCTTCGCCCGCATCAGAAATTTGGGACGCGCGGGAGCGCGTCCCTCCGACGCGTCCGCTCGTGAACATCGGCTGAAACGAGATGCCGCGCACATTCGACCACTCCAGCCCAAAGGCGACGGCTTTCCACAAGTGCGGGAGGTTTTCCGGCGTCACGGTCATTGCCAGCGTGACGGGAATGCCGAGCTCGCGGCAGCGCTCCAGCGTGCGGCGGCGCATCTCGCGCAGGTCCGCGCCGCGCAGGGCGCGTTGCGCTTCCTCCTGCACGCCATCGAACTGGAGATAGAGCTGGAAGCGGCCGAGGCGGAACGTTTTCCCCAGCTCCTCGGCAAAAGCGGCGTCGCTGGCGATGCGGACGCCGTTGGTGTTCAGCAGCACGTAGTCGATGCCGGGGTTCGCGTGGCACCACGCGAGCAGCTCGAAGAACTGCGGGTGCAGCGTCGGCTCGCCGCCGGAAAGCTGGAGGATTTCGATGCTGCCCTTGCGGTCGATGACGCCCTGGATGCGCGCCTGCAAATCCGCGAGCGGCACGGCATCGACGGCGCGTGACTGCGGCGAATCGGCGTAGCAAGTAGGGCAGGCAAGATTGCACGAGTGGACGATCTCGATGAGCGCGAGGCAGGTGGACAGGGAGTCGAAGGGGGCGTCGAGCGGCGAAGGTCGAGGGTCGAGGGCCTGCGGATCTTGCGCCAGCTTTAGGCTCTCGACGCTCGTCGCTCGACCTTCGACGCTTTCGACTCCCGCTGCATTCCGCCCGAGCACGCCACGCGGAGTGCCGTCGCTGGCGGAGCAGGCATTTCCGCCGCAACAACCGCTGCCCGCTCCCTCGCCGCGATTCTTCGGATCGCCCTGCGCGAGCCAGTAAAAGCGCGCGTCGCTGGAGATGCAGGCCTCGGCTTCCCCATGCTCCGGGCAGTGGCGCACGAGCCACACGGTTTGCGTTTCCTCCCTGTCCCGGCTGCGCTTCCACACCTCCGCCGCGCAATCGCGCTGGCACACCGGGCAGCGTGACGTGGTGCGCTTCAGGAGGGATTCACTGACGGTCGGGCGTGGGAGGAGCATGTGGCGGAGCGGGAGCGGTCGGCGGGATTCCGGTTGCGGGATCCGAGGGGATTGGAAACGGCTCTCCCGAGGTCATCCCTGCGCCGATCGCGATGCAGCCCGGGAAGGCGAGCATGAGATTCACGAGCCAGATGGAGAAGCCCAACCATAAGCCTTCGCGGACGCGCGTCTTGAAAGTGGGTTGCCCGCCGACCCACCAAATCCCGAGCACCAGCGCCGCAAGGCCGCTCTCCCACAAGGCTTGTTGGCCGGTTCCGATCCACTGAAAAGTGCGACGATGCCAATGCTCCACGTCTTGCGGACCTCTCAGGTATTCCAGATCCGCGAGCCGCTGAGCGATCACCGGGTGAGCGACCAAAATGAACGCTGGGATCGCCAGCAACAGCCACTCCCACCAGCGCTTCGGCTTCGTCCAGCTCATGGGCGCACCTCAACGGAAAGTCGGGCCACCAGTGAGAGCCATGCACCCGCCCACGAGCGCGATCAGACCCGCGACGAAGAAAATCGCGGCGAACACGAGTCCCACCAGCACGCCGCCGACGGGATGCTTCACCCATTTTCTCCCCAGCTTAATCCCGCCTCCCACCGATCCCCCAACGAGCACTGCCAGCCCCACCCAAACCAGTGCGGCGATGATAGAATCGTTCATGCTCAGGCGGGTTCGCCTTCCAGCTCACTCCTCAGCGAAGCTGAGTCTGCCGAACGCATCTACCGCCGTCACCCGGGGCAGGCTTGGTGAAAAGAGCGCGCATCCGACGATGTTAGGAGCAGGGTGCTTGGTGTCAACTGAGCAACCGAACCCACACCGGGCCGGGCATACCGCCGCCGCATCATCCTCGACCTGATTAACCTGACTACCTACCGCCATTGTGCTAGCCGCAGCCGCAATCAACAGCGGCTCCTCTACCTCGCCAACAGCTACATGTGAACTCAGTGCCCCAGCATCCAGGGGCGGCGATTCTTCTTTTGCGAAGCGCGCAGGGCGGGTTTTCCATCCTGCGCCATCTTGAGTCCCGTGCGTTGATGCGTGCATTTGCCGCCGGAGCAGCAGGAGCTCTTTGAACCAACTCGCGGCGCGTGCTGGCTGCGCTCGTTGCGAGTCGCTGCCATGCGCTGGAGCGGGGCCATGAGCGCCAGATTCGGCGCGGAAATCATGCGCTCAGCGACAGCTTGGCAAATCCCGCAAGTTGCGGGCTGGTCTCGGGAATCGATCGCGCGGAACTCCGCAAAGGTCCCACAGGTGAAGCACTCGAACTCGTAAAGTGGCATAGGTTCAAAGGGTGAATGGCAACCCCGTGCCCCGCTGCGAAGGACCGACTGGAAGCCAGCCACAAGCGACAAAGGCACAAGGATGAGTTGAAACCAAGTCTTCAGCCAACCCTGGCTAGATCAAAGCCGGAAGAAACGCTTTGCGTGGGACCGTGGGCATTAGGCTTGATGTCGAAGTCGAAGATCTCCGTCGGCAGCCAAAGTGTGGCGCAGGCGTTCGGGATGTCCACGATCCCGCTGATGCGGCCCTCGACCGGCGCCGTGCCGAGAATCGCGTAGGCCTGTTCGCCGGTGAAGCCGAACTTCTTCATATACTCGATCGCATTCAGACACGCGCGGCGATAGGCGACGTGCGGATCGAGATAGTATTGCTTGCCGGATTCATCGACCGAGATGCCCTCGAAGATAAGATGCTGCTTATACACCGGCTCCACCGGGCTAGGCTGAAAGATTGGATTCACAATACCGTATTTGGCCACGCCGCCCTTGATTAGACTTACCCGCAAATCGAGATAGCCAGCCATCTCGATCGCTCCGCAGAAAGTAATCTCGCCGTCGCCTTGCGAGAAGTGAAGATCGCCCATCGAGAGCCCGCCACCTTTCACATAGACCGGGAAATAGACCTTCGAGCCGCGCGTCAGGTTCTTGATGTCGCAGTTGCCTCCATGCTCCCGAGGCGGCACGGTGCGCGCGGCCTCCTTGGCAGCCTCAGTTCCCTGCTGGGCCTTGAGGGCCTTGGCGGCCTTCTTGTCCAGCACGGCGTCAGCGACGGAGACGGTACCGTCGGCCTTGCCTCCCG
>CAXSDZ010000184.1:7280-9810 GCA_964235505.1 uncultured Chthoniobacteraceae bacterium | reverse complement strand
GCTGGATTTTAGGGTGCCCGTACAGCCGGCGCGGGTGCCGCTGGCACTGGTGTGGCTGGTGAAGCTGCGGGCGGCGCTGCGGGGGCTCCGCCAGCGGGCGCTCCGATGCCGAGCACGGTTTCCAGCTCCTTCATCCAGCCATCCGAACTGGGGTGCGCTGGATTCGCTTTGATCAAGTTGAACATCTCGCCTGCCGCACGGTTTTTCAGCCCGATCGCGGCCATGTCCTGCGCGCGTTGCCAGAGGATTTGCGGACGGCTGAAGGTGTTGAACTTATCCGTCTCAAAGGCTGATTTGGATTTCGAGGCAATGTCGGCATCCTTGCGCAGCTTGTTGTCCCAGTATTCCAGGATGCGCGGATCCTGGCGCTTGCGCAGCTCGGGGAGGACGATGGTTTGGAAGATGCCATCGACGTTTCCAGGCGTCCCTTCCCAGCCACCGCTCGGAGGCGCCGGCTGTCCTTTGCCGCCCATTGGGCCGGCGTCCGCCACCAGTTCGCCGAGCTTCAGCCATTGCGCGACGACGCTCCCCTTTACAGAAGTGGTCATGATTTTGTTGTGCAGCTCCTTGGTCACCTCGTCGTCGTTCTTTTCCCGCTGCCTCGCATTGGCACGTGCGCCACCACGTTCGGCGAGTTCCTTTTCGCGTTTAAGCTGGTCGGCGAACGCTTCCATCATTGCCTGGTCCGCAGCCGCGTCTTTGGTGTGGGCGATGATGGCCGGGAGCAGGTCGCGCACTTCCGCGCCGTTTGCGCGCTGGAGGGTGAGCTGGAGCCAGTTGAAGTGCAGCCGCAGCGCGTTGAGCACTTCCTTGGAAGCGAGCACATCCCCTTCCTTTTCCTTCCACGCCTTGAAAGCCACGGGATCTCGCATCACCCGCTCCGCCTGCTCCCAAAGCGCCGCCGCCTGAGTGGGGCTCGCCGCGGCGGCGGCGATCTCCTGCATCGCCTTTTGCCGGAGCGATTTCTCCTGCGCCGCCTGCTGCTCGCGGAGCGTTTTCAGCGACTGGATGATGCTCGAGACATCGGGCGGCGCGGTGTCTTCCACGGCGTGACTGGAAGGCACAAACGCGGCGAGAAGCGCGCCGGCAGCGAGGCGGAAACGGAGGGAGCTGGGAAGAAAGTGCATGGGTGCGTGGAAGCGTGGCATTTTAGTGCGAGAGCGGAGTTGTGAGAAGGGAGAAGTGCAAGTCCGCCGCTCTGCGGCGGGCCCTGCCACGAACTCCCGCTCACGCGCAGGCGGGCAACTGGGCGAGGCACGCTTTCCAAAGGCGATTCTGAACGCGGCACATGCGTGCGGCGTCGCGCGGCGTGCGGTCGTCGAAGCCGTTCAGGTGCAGCAGCCCGTGCGTGAGGTAAAGCGCGATCTCCGCCGCGGCAGCGTGGCCAAATTCCGGTGCGCGGCGCCGGGCGGTTTCGGCGCTGATGACGATTTCGCCGTGGTCGAAGGTGATGACGTCGGTCGCGCCCGAAATCGCCATGAACTGCTGGTGAAGCCGCGCGATCGTGCGATCGGACACGAGCACCACCTCCACTTCCGCGAGCTGGCGCAGTGCGAACCGGCCATCGGCGGAATGCTCCTGGCACTGCGCTAGCGCGAGCCAGGCAAAGCGCCGCAGCCAGCCGAGGTCCAGGCGCATGGCGCGCTGGCGATTGAGAAGCGTGATGGTCATCCGCGAAGCGGCCGCCGGGACGCTGCTCCGCTCACGCGGCGGAGATGGGCGGCGCATTCGCGATCCGCGTGGGCGGCGCGGGCGTGTCGCGCTTTTCGCCCGCAGTTTTGTCGCTCGGGTAGGCCACGCGCGAGTGCATCATCGAGTGCAGCGTGTGCTTGAAGCTCTCGGCCAGGACGCCGAGTTCGCGCATCGTCAGGTCGCATTCGCTGAGCTGCCCGTCGAGCAGCCGCTTTTCCATGATGCCGTCGATGAGCTGATCCACCTTGTGCGGCGTGATGCGTTCCATGGAGCGCGACGCGCTTTCAATCGAATCCGCCAGCGAAATGATCGCGCCTTCGCGGGTTTGCGGCTTCGGGCCAGAGTAGCGGAAGCTCTCCTCGCGCACTTCGGGGATGTCTTCCTCCCGCATGTTCATGATCTTGCCGCCCTGCCGCGCGTCTTCCTGCTGCTGCTGCGCGCGCTTGAAAAAGTAGAACACGACGGAGGTGCCGTGATGCTGCTGGATGACGTCGATGATCTGCTGGTTGAGATTGTTCTTCAGCGCGAGATCGATCCCTTCCTTCACGTGCGCGATGATGATTAGCGCGCTCATGGTGGGCGCCAAGTCATCGTGCGGGTTGCGCCCGTAGCGCATGTTTTCCGTGAAGTAATCCGGCTTCACCAGCTTGCCGATGTCGTGGAAATACGAGCAGACGCGCGCCATCGTGGGGTTCGCGCCGACGGCCTCCGCCGCGGCTTCCGCGAGCTGCGCCACGACGAGGCTGTGGTGGTAGGTGCCTGGCGCCTCGATGGTCATGCGGCGCAGCAGCGGGTGGTTCAGGTCGGCGAGCTCCAGCCAGGTGATGTTCGTCGTCGC
>CAXSDZ010000184.1:0-7270 GCA_964235505.1 uncultured Chthoniobacteraceae bacterium | reverse complement strand
GCGGGCAGCGCGACGGCGGGGCCGTCGAGCTCCAGCAGCGGCAGCGCGCCTCCGATGAGCAGGGCAGTGGCGATCCCGCTGCCGATGGCGACGAGGCTTTGCCAGCCGATCTCACGCCAGTGCGTATTCACGGGCGATTCCCAGATGATCGGGCCGATCATGCCGAAGATCCCCGCCAACAGCCACGTGGCGAGGCCGACATAAAGCCCGGCGCGGATCAGTCGCGAGCGGCGGCGCACTTCCATGGTGACATACACGGCGATGAAACCGCAAATCAGGCTCATCACGAGCAGGCGCGCGTCATTCAGCGTTTCGTAAATCACAGAGGTCCAGAGGCTGGCGAAAATGGCGGCGTAGATGCCGTGATTCCTCCCTAGCAGCACGGAAAGCGTGAGTGGCGCGAGGGCATACGGCACGGCGAGGAGCCAGAGTTGCTGCCTCTCCAGACCGCTCAGCGCGCCCGGCATCACCATGCCGGAGCGGACCTGCCCATCCGCCGTGACGAGCACGGCTTTGATCGCGGTGAGGTGGAGCAGCAGGATGCCAAAAATCAGCAGCAGGCGGGAGTTCCGGTCCCACGTGTTTGGGTGGTTGATCCAGAGCTGCGCGAGCGCCACGAGGAAAATGAGTGTGCCGATCAGCACGTTCTCCATCGGTCGCTCGCGGGCGTCGGAGTAGATCAACATCCAAAGTCCGGCGACGAAGCCGAGGCAAATGGCGACCTTCGCCGCCAGGCCGTGCTCCAGCGTCTGGACGAATTCGCTTTCGGTGCGGCGGCGGCGGACTTTGGAAGAGGCGAGCCCCCGTTTGACGAGGCGCTTTCTTTCGAAGAAGTCGAACATGAGGAGGCGAATCAGCCGTAGGCTGGGAAACTCCAGCTTCGCAGGGCTGATGCAACGGAGCGCCCGCCAGCCACCGCCTGCGCCACTCGCCGCTCGCCCCTCAGCCGCAATCGCTCGAAAGCGCTCACAAGATGGGATTACGGCTTAGCCGGCTCGACTTCACCCGTCCCGCGGTGGGTCCGATATGCGCGGACGATCCGCTGCACGAGTTCATGGCGGATCACATCGCGATCCGAAAAGTGGCAGAATGAGATCCCCTCGATTCCCTTGAGCGCCTGCGCCGCTTCGATCAAGCCCGAGCGCTTATTCCCAGGAAGATCGATCTGCGTCTGGTCGCCAGTGACGACACACCGCGAGTCCGAGCCGAGCCGGGTGAGAAACATGAACATTTGCTCGGTCGTCGTGTTTTGTGCTTCGTCCAGCACGATGAACGCGCGGCTGAGCGTGCGCCCGCGCATGTAGGCCAGCGGTGCGATTTCGATGATGTTGCGCTCGAAATAGCGCTGCATTTCCTCGGGATCTAGCATGTCCTGCAGCGCATCGTAAAGCGGCCGCAGATACGGCATGATCTTTTCTTTCAGGTCGCCCGGCAGGAAGCCGAGCGCCTCGCCCGCTTCCACTGCTGGCCGAGTCAGGATGATGCGCGCCACCTTTTCCTGCTTCAACGCCTGCACGGCCATCGCCATGGCAAGATACGTCTTGCCGGTGCCCGCCGGGCCGATTCCAAAAACCATGTCGCTGCCGCTGATGGCCTGGAGATATTCGCGCTGTCCCGCGGACTTCGGCATGATCGCCGCGCGCTTGGCGGAGACCTGGATGCGGGTGCTGCTTAGTTCGTCGAGTCCGGTGCCATTTGGCTCGAGGACGGCGCGGAGCGCGTAGTTGAACTCATGCCGCCGGATACTCACCCCACTTTGCCGCGCCCGGTCGAGCTGTTCAAACAAGCGGCGCACCGTATCGATCTGTTCCGTTTCGCCTTCCACCCGCAGCCAACCCTCGCGAGTGGTAACCTTTACTTGGAGCGCATCCTCCAGCCCTTTGAGAAGCTTCAGATCGTTCGCATACAGCGACTGCAAAACATGTCCGTTCTCAAATTGAAGTGTCTGAACTTCGGGCACTGGGGCGATGAGTTGAAAATTGGAAGTTTGAGCGACGACCGGCGGTGAACGAACGATCAATGCGTCACGCAAAAGAACACCGGCACTTTACGCAAACCCGGACTAGACGCAAAGCACGCGACTTTTCGGAGTGCGCCACTCAACGTTCGACTCGCAGTCTGCAACCCTCCCTATCGGAATCCATACGAGAGCGACCAAAACGTGCGGTCCTCCGGCGACTTCTCGATCTCGACGATGAGGTAATAAGTGCCGGTCTTTTTCGGGATCACGCGGGCAGCCGCCTTGTGCGGCTTTTGCCACTGCTCGACTTCCACGAGCCGCCCATCGCTGTCATACACGTGCACGGAGATTTTCGCGTCCTTGGTGTCTGTGCCCATCCAAAACCAGTATTCATTGCCCTTGAAGAGCTGATGCACGATCGCCTTGCTCTGCTTCGCGGGCAGGTCGCCACCCCAGTAGTCTTCCCGGACCGTGAAGCCTTCCTTCACGTAGGGATCAGCGGCTTCCAGAGCGAAGGAAAGCGCATCGTCGATGGTTGCGCGAGCCGGTGCTTGCACGAGGCACAGCACGAGCGCGGAGAGGAGGAGAAGTAGGGATCGCTTCACGGCAGATCGGCTCACGGTTGATTGCTGCTTTTTTGCTGAATGCCTTTCACGAGATCGCTCGCGATAAGTCCGATTTCCTTCACGGTCTTTTCTGAAATATCCGCGCCATCGGTGACACCCATCAGCGGCCGAATTCCTTTCAACCCTTCCTGCACCTTCATAATAAGCGGGTCGTGCTTGCGCTTATCAGTCATGCCATTGATCCGCCGCTCGAAGAACTCGACCAGCACCGGTTGATGCAAAAGCTCTGCGCTTTCCTTGGTGTAAGCCGCGCCGATCACCTGAGTCAGCGCCTCGGTGCCCCGCATCCAGCCGCCGAGTGAAACCATTTGCGCGAGCGCTTCGTCGCCGATGTCAGTCATCGCTCCCTTCACGTCGGCGAGTGCTCCATCGAGTTCTTTACGGACCTGCTGCCACTCCGTTTTGTCCGCGTATTCAATGATGGAATTGCTGCGCCGCACGACCGCCTTTTTCACGCCGATGGCTTCCGAAAGTGCGAGCACGCTCTTCCCGATCCTTTTGACCTCCTCAGAGTTCTCCGCTTCCACCGCGATAAATCCCTCGGCGATCACCGTGCCGAGCAGCAGCGCAATTTTTTCCCGCCCGGAGCCGGCGGTGGGCTTGATGACATCTTTACTGGTGCGCAGCACGCCGTTCCAGGCTGGGTGCCCAAGCTTGTCGAGCACCGCGAAAATCTCACTTGGGACCGGCACGACGATCTCATCCATCATCACCGCCTGACCGGGCAGCTTTTTGACATCGATCTGTTGAGGCGGCGATTGCTGCGCGAGCGCAGCGGCGGTGGGAAGGGCGGCGGCAAGCGCCAGGCAAAGGGCTTTCTTCATACAGAGCGGAGCATCCATGAGAAACGAGCGCGACTCAAACAAAGCGTGTATCGGGCGGGCAAGCATTCTTTCCACAATCATCTGTGGCTCACCCATCGTCCACCGCCGGCATTCACAGCACGCGGCAGATGAACTCCGCATTTGACAGCGCCGCGCCTTTTCCGAAGCAATCCGCGCCGCCTGCTCTATGGACTTCCCTCCGCTCGATTTCTCCCGCATCCGCACCTTCCCAGTGGCGGAGCGCGTGAACAAGGTGGCGGTCGAAGCATTTGCGCAGCCACATGAACCGGGCGCGACGTTTCGGAGCTTTCTGGAAAGTCTGCCGTCGTTTCTGGCGGTCCACGACCTCCGCAAGATCGTCACGGCGATGGCCGAGGCGGTGCGAAATCGGAGGCCAGTCGTGCTGATGATGGGCGCGCATTCCATCAAGGTCGGGCTGAACCCGATCTTCATCGACGCGATGCGCCGCGGCTTCCTGCACGCCATAGCGTTCAACGGCGCAGGCGCGATCCACGATTGGGAGCTCTGCTTTCAGGGCGAGACAAGTGAGGACGTGCAGCGGGGTCTAAATGACGGCTCTTTTGGCATGGCGGACGAGACGGGCCGCCTGATGAATGCCGCGCTCGCGGATGGCGTGGCGCGCGGCCTCGGCGCGGGGCGCGCGCTGGGCGAAGCGACGCGCAGCTTCCCAAATCGCCATCTCTCGATGCTCGCCACCGGCGCGGAACTCGGCATCCCGGTCACCGTCCACATCGCGGTCGGCACCGACATCATCCACCAGCACCCGACCACCCGCGGGGCGGACCTCGGCGAGGCGAGCTACCGCGATTTCCAGACCTTCGCCGCGATTTGCGCGCAGCTCGAAGGCGGTGTGGTGCTGAACGTCGGCAGCGCCGTGATCATGCCCGAGGTCTTTTTGAAAGCGCTGACCGTCGCCCGCAACCTCGGCCACAAAGTGGAGCGCTTCACGACTGCCACCTTCGACATGACGCGCCATTACCGGCCCAGCGAAAACGTCCAGCGCCGTCCTACCGCGCTGGGAGGCCAGGGCTTCTACCTCGTCGGCCATCACGAGATCATGATCCCGCTGCTCTTCGCAGCGGTGGCGGAAGAACTAACTACATGAGGGGTGGCAGACTTTGCGGCGTCCGCCACGGTTCCCAAACCTTCACTCGCGCACTTCTGGCTTCATTCGTCATTCGTCATTCGTCATTCGTCATTGCGTGACCCGTTCCCGCGTTGACCAAATCCTTTCCCCGGCCCAGCGCATCCTCGTCTGCGGCGAGCTGATCCTGGACGAGTTCATCTGGGGGAAAGTGTCGCGCATTTCCCCCGAAGCGCCGGTGCCGGTCGTGGAGGTGATCAGCGAAAGCTACAACGCGGGCGGCGCGGCGAATGTGGCGCGCAATCTCCGCGAATTTATCGAGCACGTGCATCTCATGGGCCTCGCGGGGGAAGGGCTTTTCGCAGACCGCCTGCACGGCCTGCTCGCCGCCTGCAACATCCGCATGGATTGCGTGCAGGTCGATCCCGCCTACCAGACGATCTGCAAGACGCGCATCATCGCGCGGCATCAGCAGGTTGTGCGGGTCGATCGCGAGCGGCGCACTTCCTACACCGAGGCGCAAAAGGCACGCGCCCTCGCGCAGTTCGAGGCGCTGCTGCCTTCGCTGGACGCGGTCATTTTAGAAGACTACGCGAAGGGGTTGCTCGACCAGCCGCTCGCCGACGAGATCATCCGCCGTGCTCGTGGCGCGGGAAAGATCGTCACCGTGGACCCGAATCCCTCCAACGCGATCGTGTGGCGCGGCGTGACCAGCGTGACGCCGAATCGCTCGGAGGCTTTCCGCTCCGCGCGCGTGCCGTGGAGCGACCCGATCGATCCGCCGCTCACCGATCGCGCGCTGCTGCAGGTCGGCGCGCAGCTTCTGGAGGAATGGCGGTGCGAGCACCTGCTCATCACCCTTTCCGAGCAGGGCATGATGCTTTTCGAGCCCAGCCGTGCGCCCTTCCACATCCCGACCCGAGCGCAGGAGGTCTTCGACGTTTCCGGCGCGGGCGACACCGCCATCGCGCTCTTCACCGCCGCGCTCGCCGGTGGCGCCACCGCCGGCGAGGCCGCCGAGATTTCCAACCACGCCAGCGGCATCGTGGTAGGAAAGCTCGGCACCGCCACAGTCACACGCGACGAGCTGCTGGCGAGCTTTGCCGAATGAGTCAGGGAAGTTCAGGACGACCGCCCGCTGTCTTCCTGGACCGCGACGGCACGCTGATGGAGGAGGTTCATTACTGCCGCGATCCCGCGGAAGTGCGGCTGTTACCGGGTGTGATCGAAGGATTGCAGAAGCTCAGGACGGCGGGCTTTCGGAACGTCATCATCACCAACCAAAGCGGCATCGGACGGGGGCGGATCGCACCGGAGGAATACGAAGCGGTGCAAGCGCGGTTGCTGGAACTCATCGGCCCGAGACTTATCGACGCGACCTATTTCTGCCCTGACGCCCCGGGCGCGGAGTCCGCGCGCCGCAAGCCTTCGCCCGCGATGGTGCTGGAAGCCGCGCGCGATCTCGGCCTCGATCTCGCTCGGTCTTGGTTCATCGGCGACAAGGCGATCGATGTGCAATGCGGTCGTGCCGCGAGCGTGCGCGCGATCCTCGTGCAGACTGGTTACGGCACGACGCAGAGCAGCGAAGACGCAACGCACGTCGCGGCGGATTTCGCAGCAGCGGTGGGCCGGATTCTGGCGTGAAGCGTCGCGTGTTCGCACGCGGCGGCGCCGCATTGACGCTCCACGCTCCACGCTCCACGCTCCACGCCACTTACCATGCCGAAAGTCGCCGTTATCATCCCCGCCCGCTGGGGCTCCACGCGCTTTCCCGGAAAACCGCTCCACCCGATCGCCGGCAAGCCGCTTCTCCAGCACGTCTGGGAGCGCTGTGGCCGGGCGCGCGGCATTGCAAAAGTCATCGTTGCCACGGACGACATGCGCATTGCAGAAGCCGCGTTTGCGTTCGGCGCGGAGGTCGCGCTGACATCGCCCAAGCACCAATCCGGCACCGATCGCTGCGCGGAAGTGGCGAAGCGCATGCGCGGCATTTCGCACGTCATCAACGTGCAAGGCGACGAGCCGCTGATCGATCCGGCGCTCGTCTCAAAGCTCGCGAAGACGCTCATCGGCGACAAATCCCTCGGCATGATCACGGCCGCAAATGTCTTCGGAAATGCCGCGGAGGTGATGAACCCGAACGCGGTCAAAGTGGTGCTGAACCGGGAGGGCAACGCGCTCTACTTCTCGCGCAGTCCGATCCCATTCCTGCGCGGGAACGTCGGAAAAGCAGCGCCAAAAGCGAAGCCGCCAGCATTTCATCGCCACCACGGCATCTACGGCTACTCCACGAAGTTTCTGCTTCAGTTTGTGAAGTGGAAACCCGGCGTGCTGGAGCAGGCCGAGCAGCTCGAGCAGCTCCGCGCGCTGGAAAATGGCGCGACTATCCGCGTCGTCCTCACGAAGCATTCCTCCGTCGGAGTGGACACGCCGGAGGACGTCGCCATCGCCGAGCGGCTCTTGCAGTGAGCCAGCGCGCGGCGGTCCCCAGCCGCGACACGCGAGCCGCAATCCCGCCGGTCCCGCGCTTGAAGTGCCGCGGCTTTTGGCGTTCCTTCTCCGCTTTTGCCCATCCACCTTTCCCGCACTTCCATGAAATACATTTTCGTCACCGGCGGCGTCGTTTCCTCACTGGGCAAAGGCCTCGCCGCCGCGGCGCTCGGCACGCTTCTCGAGCACCGCGGCTTGAAGGTCGTGCTGCAAAAGTTCGACCCCTACTTGAACGTCGATCCTGGGACAATGAACCCCTTTCAAC
>CAXSDZ010000183.1:9114-9877 GCA_964235505.1 uncultured Chthoniobacteraceae bacterium | reverse complement strand
TTGCCGCCGCCATCATCGAAATACGGCTCACTCCAGAGCGGCTTTCCGGCCATCTTCGGCAGGCGATACCAATCCCATTTGAAGTAATTGTATTCGGGATTTCCGAGCTGGACGAACTCCGCCTGACCGTCTTTGCGATAGAAGTAGGGCGCGTAGAAATGCTGCTCGGGCAGAAAGCTTTGCGGCTCAAAGGCGACGCAGGAACCGTAAATGTCCGGCGCGTTGTAGATGATGCCTTTGAGGAAGGATTGTATCTTTTGATCCGAGTCGAGCAGCCCTAGTTCCATCATCAGCGCGATCCCCTCGGGGATTTGCGCGGCGCGCGAAAGCTTGCGGTCGATCTGTGCGGCGTGCACCCGCGCCAGACCGCGCGTGATCCGCTCCGTCTGCTCCACCACGCGGTCGAGTGAGCGCTGCGAAGCGATGGCGATGACCGCGGCAAAGAGCAGCGCCGCCGGCGCGCCGACCCAGACGATGAGGCGCTTGGAAAGGTTCGCCTTCACCGGGGGGAAAGCGCGTGGCGCGTGGCGGCCTCTTCGTCTTTTACTTCAGCTTCATCTTTTCCCCTCCAACGCCACTTGGGAGAAGCAGATGAAGGTGAAGAAAAAGACGAAGAGGCGTTGCGTGCGAAACGCTCCACGCTCCGCGCGGCACGCTCCACGATCACAGCCGCGCTACGCCGCTGCGCCATCGCTTTGAAACATCCGCAGCCCCGCAGCCTGCTCCGGCGCGAGGTTCAGCCCGGCGGCGACCTGGTCGCGGT
>CAXSDZ010000183.1:0-9104 GCA_964235505.1 uncultured Chthoniobacteraceae bacterium | reverse complement strand
CGAAGATCGCCTGGACGCTCGGGGTGAGCGCGCAAAGCACGAGCTTTCCACCCGCGGCGCTGAGCTGCTTGGCGGCAAGGAGGAAGACTTTCAGCCCCGCGCTGTTCACGTAGTCGAGCGCGGCGCAGTCCACGAGCACGCGCGTCTCGCCCTCGGCGATTTGCTTCAACAATCGCTCTTCAAAAGGCGGCGCGGCAGCCGTGTCGAGGTGCCCCCCCAGCGTGAGGATGAGCACGTCGTCTTGTTTGGTTTCCTGGAGTTCCATGAAGGGTGGGAAGGTGAGAAGGGAGCAGTGCTCAGTGGTCAGTGACGCGACACTTGGAAAACTGAGCACCGACCACTGAGCACTTTGGTTTTCATCTCAGCATCGCCTAGCGAATTCGTTTTCGCACCGTGAGCACATTCTTTCCGCCCTCGCGGTGGTAGTCCAAGCCATCCATGAGCGAGCGCACCAGGTGGATGCCGAGGCCGCCGATCTGACGCTCGCTGAGCGGCGCGTCCAGATCAGGCACCGGCGCGCGCAGCGGGTCGAACTCACGCCCTGTATCCTCGACTCTCGCGTGCAGTTCCCCCTCGCCAGTCTCCACCCGCACGACGATCTCGTGTCCGCTCGGCGGAGGGTCGCTGAAGCCGTAAAGCACGACGTTGCTGACCAGTTCATCGAGCGCGAGATTGACTGCGTAAAGGGTGCGGCCAGGGATCTCGTGCAGCTCGCCGAAATGCCGCACGAGGCGGTTGAGCCGCTCGATCTCGTGGACACTGACGCCGAGCCGGATGGTGATGCTGCCCTCGTGCATGGGGCGGGAGGGTGCTGAGCAAAGGGCGGAGTGGCAACGGGAAAATCGTGGAGCGTAGCGGGTCTCTTTCGTCTCTTTCTTCGTCTTCATCTTCTTCAGGCGGGAGCAGACTTAGGGAAGAAGATGAAGATGAAGAAACGAGACGAAGAGGGCTCCACGCTCCACGCTCCACGATTGCACCCTCCCGCCGCCCCGCGTATGTCCATCCCCCATTATGGAAAAGATGATCATTGTCGGCACCGGCTGCTCCGGGCTTACCGCGGCCATTTACGCGGCGCGCTCCAATCTCGCGCCGCTCGTGCTGGAGGGCCACGAGCCCGGCGGCCAGCTCTCTACGACCACGCTCGTCGAGAATTTTCCCGGCTTCCCAAACGGCATCGACGGGCCGGAACTCGTGATCAACATGAAGCAACAGGCGGAGCGGTTCGGCGCGAAGTTTTCGTATTCCACCGTGCAGGAGTTCGAGCCTGGCCACGGCGGGGTGCATCGGCTGCGGACGGACGAAGGCTGGATCGAGACCGAGACGCTCATCATCGCCTCCGGCGCGTCGGCGCGATGGCTGGGGCTGCCGCGGGAAAAAGAGCTCATCGGCCACGGGCTCACCTCGTGCGCCACATGCGACGGTGCCTTTTACCGCAACGTGCCGGTGTGCGTGGTCGGCGGCGGCGACTCGGCTTGCGAAGAAGCGACCTTCCTCACGCGCTTTGCCTCAAAGGTCTATCTCATCCATCGGCGCGGCTCCTTGCGCGCCTCGAAGATCATGGCCGACCGGGCGCTTTCCAACCCGAAGGTCGAGCCGCTCTGGAATTCCATCCCGACCGAGTATCTCACCGATGCGGAGGGCGAGGTGCGCGGGATCACCTTGCGCGATTCGCAGACCGGTGCGGAGCGTGAGGTGGAAGTGAAATGCGTCTTTGTCGCCATTGGTCACACGCCGAATACCGCGGCCTTTCGCGGCAAGCTCGACACCGACGATGAGGGCTATCTTCTCCGTCAATCAGACACCACGCACACCAACGTGCCCGGCGTCTTTGCGGCCGGCGACGTCGCCGATCGGATCTACCGCCAGGCGATCACCGCCGCCGGCTCCGGCTGCGCCGCCGCGCTGGATGCGGAGCGGTATCTGGCGACGCTCGGGGCGTGAGGAGACTTGCGCGAGCCAAGTGACCGCATCTAAGTTCCACGCATGGTCGAAGATTTGAGCCCGAAAGCGCGCGCCCTCGCGCTGGTGCAGGAGATGCCGGACGACGCGCAACTCTCAGAGATATGTGAAAGTATCGAGTCGTTGTGGATGGTGGATGACATCAAACAGAATCGCGGCAAGGAGCTGCTCTACACGGCAGATGAGGCAAGGGCTCAACTCGAACAATGGTCCGAGGAATGGCATTCAAAATTCTCTACGAACAGCGAGCCCTCGCCGATCTCCGCGACGTAACAGCCTATGTCGCCGCCGAAGACCCGCAGGCGGCGGAGCGCCTCGGGACGGCAATCCTCGACCAGATCGATCTTTTGGAAGAACACCCGCGGCTTGGACGAGTCCTGCCGCGGCAGGCGGACCCGGACTTTCGTGAGTTGATTCATCGTCCGTATCGAATCCTTTATGAGGTGAGCGAGCGCGACAATCTCGTTACCATTCACCGCATCTGGCATTCCGCGCGTGGCATACCGGAGTTCTAATCGCGTTTGAAGCTTTGCGATCTCACGCAGTTTTACTCGCCGGTCAGCGGCGGAGTGAAACGGTATGTGTCGGAGAAGGTGCGCTTTCTTCGGGAGCACACGGCGGGGAATGAGCATGTGCTCATCATTCCGGGCCCGCGGGATGAAGTGATCCGGGGAATGTGCTCGCGCACTTACACCATCCGCTCGCCGCTCATCTCGCGCACTTCGCGCTACCGGGCGCTGCTGCGGCTGGAGGCGGTGGAAAGGATCCTGGAGCGCGAGCGACCGGACCTCATCGAGTGCGGCGATCCGTATCAGGTGGCTTGGAAGGCGGTGCATTCCGGCGCGGCGTTGCGCATCCCGGTCGTCGGCTTTTACCACTCGCACTTTCCTGAGGCGTATCTGCGCACCGCAGGGAAGTTCCTGGGCCGCACCGCCACCGAGTTTCTGCTCGACTTCTCGCGCCGTTACATTCGCGCGCTTTACAACCGCTTCGAGCGCACGCTGGTCCCCTCGCCTGCGCTCGGCGATCTGCTCACGGCGTGGGGCGTCGGAAACGTGGCGCACACCGATCTCGGCGTGGACACCGCGGTGTTTCACCCGCAGCCGGGCAGTGAGGAAAATGTCCGCAGAGAGCTTGGCATTCCGCGCGAGCGCACGCTGCTGCTCTACGTCGGACGCCTCGCGCAGGAGAAGAATACGCGGACGCTTTTCGCCGCCTTCGGCGAGCTGGAAATGCGCGCCCCCGGCCGCTTCCACCTGCTGGTCGTCGGCGATGGCCTGCAACGCACGGACCTCGATTGGTTGCGCGCCAGCCTTTCCTCACGCTCAACGCTCAACGCTCAACGCTCAACGCTTCCCCTCACCCACCTCCCGTATTGCGACGACTCCGCGCGCCTCGCGCAGCTCTACCGCGCCGCCGACCTCTTCGTGCATCCGGGAGTGCAGGAGACCTTCGGCCTCGTGACGCTGGAAGCGCAGGCGTGCGGCACGCCTGTGGCGGGCATCCGCGGCTCCTACATGGACCGCATCATTCACCATCCGCAGACGCATTGGGCGGAGGAAAACTCGCCTCGCGCGCTGGCTGAAACGATCGAGCAAACCACGGCCGCCGGCGCTGCGCACGACCGCATCGCGCTCAGTCGCGAGATCGCCGCCCGCTACTCGTGGACCGGCGTTTTCACGCACTTGTTTGAACTTTATCGCGAGGTGATCGCCACCGGGCGGAATCGGTAATGCGACTGCCCGCACCGCGCTTTGGCGAATCTGAAAACACAAAGACGCAGAGGCGTAGAGAGGACCAACGAGCAACGAAATCCACTCTGCGGCCTCCGCGTTTTGCGTCTCTGCGTTTTCCAAACTACCCGCTGCTTCGCGACCGACGCCCGCCTTTGAATCAGCGCAACAGCCCCGCAGCGCCCACCCGACGCGGCGGCATTTGCCTTCGCCGCGCGGCTCGTGCAAAACGTGCCTCTCCCTTATCCATGAAGCCCGAGCGCAACTTTCAAATCCGCCCTTTCCAAGCTGCCGATCGCGCCCGCGTGCGCGAACTCTGCTGCGAGACCGGCTTCCTCGCCAACCCGATCGATCCGATCTTTGAAGACCGCGAAATCTTTGCCGACTACCTCACCGCTTATTACACGGACTGGGAGCCGCAGAGTTCCTTCGTGCTGCTGGTCGATGGCGACATCCGCGGCTACCTGCTCGGCTCGCGCCACCCGCTCCGCCAGCAGCTTTACAACGCCTACAACAACGTCGCCATCTTCCTGCGCGGCATGCTGCGCTACCCGCGCTACTCCGCCGCCTCGAAGAAGTTCGTGCGCTGGGTCTTCACGCAAGCCTGGCGCGAAGTGCCCGCCGCGCCGCGCCGCACCGCGCATTTTCACATCAATCTCCTCGCCGACGCGCGGCAGGTCGCCACGACGCGTGCGCTCGTGGATTCCTACCTGAAATACCTCCGCGAGCACCGCGAAAAGGCGGTCTATGGGCAGATGGTGGTCTTCCAGGATCGCCGCTCCACGAAGATGTTTGAGCGCTACGGCTTCCGCGTTTTAAACAAAGCCGAGATCACCAAATACCGCGACCTTTTCCCCGAGCCGGTCTATCTCTGCACGGTCATCAAAGACCTCGATCAGAACGATCAGCTCTACGCGAAGGCGTAGGGTGGGAGCTGGCTAGCGGCGTGCGTGCCGCCTTTCGGGTTTATTCGGAGCCGCGCTTCCCAGCCGCTGCTCTTCACCCGTTCGTCGGGTGGCGTTTCAGCACCAGCGCGATCATGCGCAAGAGCTCATCCATGAGCACGGGCTTGAAGACCACCACGCCATCGATCTGCTTCAAGAACGCCTCCACCTTCGGATTGTCCGCGTGTCCAGTGACGAAGAGGAAACGTTTGCAGAGCTCCGGTTTCGTCTTCTGCACGGCGAGGTAAAACATGTCGCCGGGCATGTGCGGCATCATCATGTCGCAGATGATCACATCGAAATCGAAGGCCATCACTTCGTGCAAAGCTTCGCGGCCGTTCTCCACCGCAGTGACCACATAATTCCGCGACTCCAGCAAGTCCTTCAAGGTTTCCGCCAACTCGAGATCATCATCCACGAGGAGGATGCTTTTGATCTCCAGCTCGGAGGCAGGGACGCTGGCAGCATGGGAAAGGGCAAACGACATGGCAAAAGTGATAAAGCAGGGATCGTGCTCATTTCACGGCATGACCGGGAGCGAAATCGTTTGCTGTGCGGTGCGGTCAAGACCGGCGCTCCGCAGCCCACGGAATCCTCCGCTGACTTTGCAATGAAACCGTCCGCCACGGGAGGCTCCCTGCAGGGCCGCACCGGCGCACTTTTCCGTTGCAGCACTTTCCACTCAGCACTATACGAGCCGCCGTGAAATTTCTGCATTGGTGGCGCCACTGAGACGGGCCTGAAGCTGGCAACTCCTTTCCGCCAGCTTGGTCGTCGCCACCGCGCGTCGCACTTTCGGCCCGACGATTCCCGCTGCGGATCGTCGGGCTTTTTGCTTTTTTCACACCACGTCCTCCTTTCCGCCACCCATGACGAACACCCGATTCAAGTTCAACTCCGACGGTCTCATTCCGGCCATCGCGCAGGACGCCACGACCGGGCGCGTGCTGATGATGGCATGGATGAATGAAAGCTCGATCGCATCCACGCTGGAGACTGGGCTGATGCACTACTGGAGCCGCTCGCGGCAGGCGTTTTGGCTGAAGGGCGAGACCAGCGGGCACACGCAGCGCGTCGTGCGGTGGTATGCGGACTGCGATGCCGACACGCTGCTTTTTGAAGTTGAGCAGACCGGCGGCGCGTGCCACACCGGCCACACGAGCTGCTTCTTTCAGGAACTCGATCGCAGCGGCACGCCGCTCGCGGTGGCGGAAGAAAAAGTGTTCGACCCGCAGCAAACTTATGCCGGGTGAGGCGGAGATTTTTTCAACCGCGGATGACGCGGATGATGGGCGAAAATCCCCAGAAAGAGGATCGTTGCATTCCATTCGCTTCGCCCCGGATTCACTGCCTCTTTGAAATACCCGCTTAAGCCAACTGCCCGGATGAACTTCCAGTTTCACGCGTCGCACCGCCGCGTCTCCCATCCGTTCCATCCGCGTCATCCGCGGTCCTGATTTCATGAATGCGCTTCCGCTCACGCCCAGCCTCGAAGAGTTCCGCGCGCTCGCGCAGCAGGGCAATCTCATCCCTGTTTTCACCGAGCTCATCGCCGATGCGGAGACGCCCGTTTCGGCGTTTCAGAAGATCGAAGACGGCGGGTTTTCCTTTCTGCTCGAGTCCGCGGAAAAGAGCGACCAGATCGGCCGTTACTCGTTCGTCGGCACGGCACCCCGCGTGATCTTTGAAAGCCGTGGACGCACCATTCGCGTCACGGAAGCGGGCAAGACGCGGGAGTTTGAAACTGCGCACGACCCGCTGCACGAGCTGGAGGAACTCATGCGCGAGTTCCGCCCCGTTGCGCTGCCGCCAGAGAAATCGACCGCCATGCAGCCACGCTTTTTCGGCGGCGCGGTGGGCTATCTCACCTACGACATGGTGCGCTTTTTCGAGCCGAGCATCGGCCCCGCTCCGAAGGATGAGCTCGGCTTGCCCGAGTCGCTTTTCATGATCGCGGAAACGGTGCTCATCTTCGATCACCGCACGCGCGGGCTGCGGATCGTGAGCAATGCGCTCATCCGCGATGGCGACGCCGACGCGGCCTACGCGCGCGCCGCCGAGCAGATCGCGCACATCACGGAGCGTCTTTCCGGCGCGGCAAATCTGCCGCCGATTTTCACCCAGCACGCGCCTGAGCCGCTCACGCCCACCGCGAACACCACGCGCGAGGAATACTGCCAGATGGTGCGCGACAGCCACGAGTATATCCACGCGGGCGACATCTTTCAGATCGTGCCGTCGCAACGCTTCGAGTCGGACTACACCGGCGATCCGCTCACGCTTTACCGCACCCTGCGCTTCGTGAATCCGTCGCCCTACATGTTCTGTTTGAAGCTCGGCGAGAAGTTCGCGCTGGTCGGTTCTTCACCGGAAGTCCATGTGCGCGCGATCGATGGCCGCGTGGAGATCCGCCCCATCGCCGGCACGAAGCTGCGCGGTGCGACGGAAGACGAAGACGAGCGCAACGCGCAGCTCCTGCTCGCTGATCCGAAGGAGCGCGCGGAGCACTTGATGCTGGTCGATCTCGCGCGCAACGACGTCGGTCGCATCGCGGAGTTTGGCAGCGTGGAAGTTTCCGAGTTCATGACGGTGGAGAAATATTCCCACGTGATGCACATCGTCACGAACGTCTCCGGGCAGCTCCGCCCGGACAAAACCGCGTATGACGTCCTGCGCGCGACCTTCCCCGCCGGCACTGTGAGCGGCTCGCCGAAAGTGCGCGCCATGCAGATCATCAACCAACTCGAGAAGAGCAAACGCGGCGTCTATGCGGGTGCGGTCGGCTACTTCGGTTTTGATGGCAACACGGACTCCTGCATCGCGCTGCGCACCGTGGTGCTGAAGGACGGCAAAGCCTTTGTGCAAGCGGGCGCGGGAGTCGTGGCGGACTCGACGCCGGAGGGGGAATACCAGGAGACGGTGAACAAGGCGATGGGGATGATGGCGGCGATTGCGCGGGCGAAGGGAATTTAGGATGTAAGATTTTAGGATTTAGGAAGTGGACAAAGCTGAGCTCAAGCAAAGGACGAAGCTGTTTGGTCTGCGAGTGTTGAAGCTTGCACGAGCGCTGCCGCGGGATGTTGCAGGCGATGTGGTTGCGAAACAGCTCATCCGCAGCGCGCTGTCAGTCGGTGCCAATTACCGCTCCGCCTGCCGTGGCCGGTCGCGAGCCGAGTTTCTGTCAAAACTGGGCATCGTGCTGGAGGAAGTGGATGAAAGTGCACACTGGCTGGAAGTCATTATCGAAGATGGCATGTTGCCGGAACCAAAAGTCACCGCGCTACTTCAGGAGGCTAACGAACTCACCGCCATCTTCTTCACTGCCACGACGACCACGCGCCGGACTCCGCCGACTTCCTAAATTCTAATTCTTCTTTCCTAAATTCCCATGCTTCTCGTCATCGATAACTACGACTCGTTCACCTACAACCTCGTCCAATACTTCGGCGAGCTGGGCGCGGAGCCGGTGGTGAAGCGCAACGACGAGATCACCCTGGACGAAATCGCCGAGTTGAAACCGGAGCGCATCGTCATCTCGCCAGGGCCGTGCACTCCGAAGGAAGCGGGCATTTCGAACGAAGTCATCCGCCGCTTTGGACCGGCCACGCCGCTGCTCGGCGTGTGCCTCGGGCACCAGTGCATCGGGGATGTCTTCGGCGGCGATGTCATCCGCGCGCCGCGGCTCATGCACGGCAAGACCTCGCCGATCCTGCACCAGGGCGGCAGCGTGTTCGCGGGATTGCCGAGTCCATTCGAGGCCACGCGTTACCACTCGCTCATCGTGAAGCGCGAGACGTTTCCTGCTGCGCTGGAGATCACCGCAGAAACTGCGGAGCTCGAAATCATGGGCCTGCGCCACCGCGAGTTCCCGATCCACGGGGTGCAGTTTCACCCTGAGTCGATTCTTACGCTCGAAGGCAAGCGGCTGCTGAAAAACTTCCTCGCGCTGTAGTGGCGATCCAATCCAGCGCTGGAGATGCACGGCGGCGCACCGCTCCGAGCGACCAAATTTCCAGCGCCCGCTCGACGGAGCCCACGGACTCGATACTTTGTGTGATGAACAACGAACTCCCCCCATGGATGTTCCGAATCAAAACGCGCGTGGATCGCGTGCAGCCGCGCATCTTGCGGCGCACCGGCGTCGCAGTGATCGGATCTACGGTCCTGCTGATTGGCTTGATCATGCTCGCGCTGCCTGGCCCGGGATCACTGGTGATCCTGGCAGGGCTGGCGATTCTTGCGCTCGAGTTTCAGTGGGCGCTGCGATGCCTGCGGCGCACGCAAGCGCTCACGCAATTCGTGGTTGCGCGTGTCAGTCCGCAACGTCTCCTCCGGCATACCGCCGCCGTCGCGAGCCGGTGCTGGAGATAAGGTCCGTGCTGGCCGCAGCGCGGGAGCCAGTCCTCCTCGCGCGAGTCGCGAAGGAGCGGCGTCAAATGCGCGCCAGCCGGCGGACAAAGACTTCACC
>CAXSDZ010000182.1:0-9933 GCA_964235505.1 uncultured Chthoniobacteraceae bacterium | reverse complement strand
GGCGGGGGGGGGTGGGGGGGGCGGGGGCGGCGGCGCGGTCACCTGGTTGGGGCGCTGTTCCGGCGCTTCGGGGCGGGGAGGCGCCGTGACCGGCGTCGGCGCCGGGACCGGCGCGGGGCGCTCGCCACGGGCTTCCTGCGGCGCCTCGTTGGAAATCACCTCGACCGAGATGCCGGTCTCGGCGGACAGGTCGGCCAGGGTGGCGTCCCGCTCCAGCCGGAGCTGGCGCAGGCGCGGTCCGACGCGCTGCAGGGTCACGGTGAAGGCGTCGTCGGTGTTGGCGAGGGTGAGCGAGCCGTGAGCCGCGCCGAGCGTCACCTGCACGTCCGCGGCGTCCGCGTCGCGATCCGCCACGGCGAGGCGGTTGCCGCGCGCAGTGGAGAAAACGATTGGCGCATCTTCGCGCGTCGTCGCTGTGGCGGGCGCGGCGACTTCCGGCGCGTCATTTGCCGGAGCCACCGTCCACGCCGCGGTTTCCGCCACGTCGCTGAAAGCGCTCGCCCCGCCTCGGATCGTCGCGTCGGCGGTCCCGCCATTCACTCCGGCAGTCTGGTCCCACGCTCGATACGTGAGCGCCGCACTGCCGTGGAAATCCGCCGCCGGCACAAACCGCACCTGTGCGGCCGGCGCGAGCAGCCGTGCGCCCGCTTCCCCCACCGCGCCGAGCGGCTGCCACGCGCCGCCTTCGAGCGAAAACTCCCAGCTTCCGTGCGCCGCATCCGCGCCGGTGATCGCGATGCCCGCGAGCGCGCCAGCATCCAGGTCCGCGATCTTCACGCTCGCGGTGCCGAGCCCGAGCAAAGCCGCCACGCGTACCGCCACCGGCGCGCCATCCTCCTCCGCCAGCGGCACCGCGGGCTCGCCGCTCGGGTCGAGCGCCGGCGCATCATTCACCGCGTTTGCGCCGAGCACGCGCAGGAGATACGTGCCGCGCGTGTTCGCCGCCGCAGGGTCCACGCCGGTCGCTTCCGCGGTGATCCGCACCGTGAAGACGCCCGCCGTCTGCGCCGTGTAAGCCAGCTCCGCATTGCGCCCGTCCGCCGCGCTATCCGAGTCCGCCGCCACGACCGCGCCAGCCGGGTCGAGCAGCTCGATGCGCGGATTGAGCCCATTCTCCGCACCCGGCGTTTGCGTGGAAAGCCGCAGCCCAGTCCCGGCCGCCGGGACGTGGATCGTGTAAAGATGTCCGGCGGGCTGCGGCGCGTCGCCGGCGATCCCTTCCGCGTCGGCACCGGTGAAGAAGGTGCTCACCCGCTTGAGCGTGGCGAGATCATACACATCCACGTTGGCGAAAGAGTTGTCCGTGCCGACGTAAAGCCGGCCGCCGACCACGCCCAAGCCTTCCGTTTTTCCGCGCACGGAGGGCAGCGCGCCGAGCGAGGTGGTCACGCCGGTTTGCGGATCGACCTGGTAAAGCACACCGCCCGCGACGCTCAGCAGTTGTGTCGCCGTCGCGGCGAGGTTTTCCTCCAGCGTCACGTCGGCGGCGATCGTCCGCTTCACCGCGCCGGTGGCGTAGTCGAGCACCGTGATGCGCCCGCCGAAGGAGTCGGTGAGGACGAAGATTTCGCCATTGGCAAAAGCGATGCCGCTCACAGCGATCCCCGGATTTGGCAGGGTGCGAAGCAGCGCGCCGGTCTGTGCGTCGAGCTCCACGATGGGCGCGGTGCGGGAGCCGGCGGCGAGCAGCGTCGCGCCAGTGGTGGCAAGGCCAAAGTCCGTGCCCGGCGACAGGCCTACTTGCGGCGAAAAGCTTGCGGTTTCAAAGCCGCTCACCGCATCGAGCACGCGGATGCTGCGGCGCAAGTGATCGTAAAGATACACGCGATCGGCACTGCTTTCGAGATAGCAGAGCGCCGCGGTTTCCGGGCCGAGATCCTGCGCGACGGTGTTCAGGCCGTGATCGCGCACCTCGGCATTTACCGTCGCGAGCAGTTGGTAGGCACTGTTGTTCCCGCCGCCGACATGCAGGTAGTAGGCGCCTGCGGACGGAGCGGCAAAACTATGGAGCGCGCGCTCCACGAAAAAGCCGGGCGCGCCCGCGGCGAGCACCGCGCCGGAGGCATCGGTGATCTCCAGCGTGGAAAGCAGCGAGCTGCTCAACGTGGTGGCTTGATCGGCGAGCAGCGTGAGCGTTTCGCCGGCGGCGAGCTCCAGCTGATACCAATCGTCGCCCGCCGCGATCCCAAAGACGGCGGTCTGCCGCGCGCGATCGTCGAGGCGCGTCCAAACGCCCGCAAGCTCCTGCGCGGTGGCGAACGTGTCGTTGGCAGCGCCACCGCGGCCTTCCGCCTCGAAGACTCCGCGCACGGCAAAGTCGAGCTTCGCGCTGCCCGCGCTGCCGTCCGCGCTCGCGAGGGTGATCGTGTAAAGGCCCGCCGCCGGGGCGACCACCGTCGGGAGCGTGATCGTGCCGTCCGCCGCAAATGCCTCACCGGTTACCAGCACCACTCCGGCGGCATCGCGGACGGTGAGCATCGGTCGGAGCGTTTCCGACGGGTCGGCGGAAACCGAGAGCGTCTCGCCCGCCGCGAGCTGCACGGTGAAGGCGTCCTGATCTGTGCCGGTGTGGAGCTGCGTGGTGGCGCCGGTGCGCGCGGCCAGGCTGCCCGCAGGACCTTGCGGCTTTGGGAAAAGCGGCACCGGCGACGTTGCGTCGAGCGCGAACCCCGCGACGAAGTTCCCGCCCGCGACGCCATTGCCCGAGCCGCCCGGCGGGAGCGGCCCCATCGGAGTCTCGCCATCGAGACCCAGCCCGACGCGATCCGCAAACTGCCCTTCGCCGCTGAGCAGCGTGAGGGTGTAGGAGTCATCGGGGAGATTGCTCCAGCTCAGCGTGAGGAAGCGGCCGGTGGGGTCGAAGCTTTGCGCGCTCGTAGTGTAGGTCGCACCGCGCACGCCGCCCCGCAGCGTGATGTCGGAGGCGTCGAGCGTTCCCGTGTTCATCGGTTCGCTGAACTCCACCGTGAGCGTCAGCGCCCCGGTTTCCCAAGCGCCCGGAGCCGTGGGAAAGCCGACGACGCGCGGCGGGGTCACATCGATCGCAAACTGCGATGCAAATGCAGTCAGCGGCAGGCCGGCGGCATCGGTCGCGGTGGCCGCCGCGAACGCGAGCGTGTGCGTCCCGGAAGCGAGCCCGGCCGGCAGCGTGAACTCCGCGGTGTCGCCATCCACGAGGCTGAACGCCGTGGCGGGGACGCCATCGATTGTGAGATCGCCCGCCGCGAGCGAGGCCGGGGCAAGCGCGCGATTGAAATCCACGCGCACCGTCGCAGGCGCGCTGCCGAGCGCCGCACCGGCGGCGGGCGACCGCAAAGGGCGCGGGCGTTGCCACCCCGCCATCCGCTTGCAGCACATACTCGCCGCGCGTGCCGCCGACCGCGCGGAGGGAGAGGAAATAGTCGCCTGCCGCCGGCACGGCAAAGGTGAGCGCGGCATTGCGGCCGTCGGCCGCGCCATTGTCATCCGCGGCGAGGAGCGTGCCGGAGGCATCGAACAGCTCGATTGCCGGATCGAGCGCATGCATCCCGTCACCGGGCGTGCTCGTGCGGAAGCTGAGCGTCGCGCCAGCGGCGGCGGAGACGCGGAAAAAGTCACGGTCATTGCTGCCGCCCGCGTCCGCGCCAATTGCATAAACGGAGCCATTCCCGGTGATGGGAAGAGTCCGCGCGAAATTCTGAGCGGAGACCGGGAATGCCTTCACCGTGGAAGCAGATCCGACAAACAACTCGCCGCCCACCACACCAAGACCGCTCGGGTAGGTGTCGGGCAAAGCGCCGCGCGCCGTGGTCGCGCCGGTGAGCGGATCGATGGCGTAAAGCTGGCCGCTGCCGCTGGTTCCGAGCAGCAGGCCATCCGCCGCCGCGAGTCCAGAGCTGACGTCACTCGCCGTGAAGGAACGCCGCACCGCACCCGTGGCATAATCGAGCACGGTGATCTTCGACAAAGATGACAGGAGAAAGATTTCGTCCTGCGAGAATGCCAGCCCTTCGGTAAAACCGATGGTCTTCGGGAGGGTGCGGAGGACCGCGCCGGTGTCGGGGTTCAACTCGTAAATCAAACTCCCGTAGTAGCCCGCGGCGAGCAGCGTCGTGCTGGTGGTGGCCAGCCCCATGCTGCTGGATTCCTGAAAGGGCAGGGCGAAGCTGCGGAGGACCGCGCCGGTGCGCAGGTCGAGCTGCTGGATCGCATCCGCGCTGGAGTTGTAGGCATACAGCCGCCCGAGCACTTCATAGCCGGCGTGCCCCGCCACTACGCTGCTCGCGGCTGCGAGCGGCTGCGCCGCAGCGAGAGAGTCGTTGCCAGCCGTGTCGAAGTCCGCGCCGCGCAGCACCGTGAGCCGATACGCATCGCCGGGCTCGCCCGTCGCGCGCAGGAGGTAGGTGCCCGCCACCGGCGCCGCCCAATCCTGCACGAGCGTGCCGGCGGAGTTTCCCGTGCCGAGTGCGAGCGTGGTCCCAGCGCTGTCCTGCACCGTGAGTCCGATCGGGCTTCGGCCGGGGCTCGTGGCGACGAAGGTTGCATGTTCCCCGGCCGCCAGCGTCACGGCGTAGAAATCATCCGGCCGCCCCGGTGCCGGCAGCGCGGCGTTGAAAGGATCGATCCTGCCGGCCAGCCGCGCGATGCTGCCGCCGCCGGGCAGGCTGGCGAAAAGCCCGTCGAGGTTTTGCGCGCCGGATGCGAGATCATTGGAGGGGCCTCCAGCTTCCTCCGCCTCGGTGTTCGTGTTCAGCAGCACCTGCAAATCGGCGAGTCCCACCGTGCCATCCGTGCTGGAAACACGCACCGTGTAGATGCCCGCGGCAGGCACTGCCACGGTCTGGAGCAGCGCCTCGCTGCCGGCTGCCGGAGCCGTCGCCACCCCCAGCGCCAGGCCCGCCGCATCGAGCAGCGTCACCACCGGGCGCAATCCGGACGAAGGCTGCGCGGCGATGCGCAGAAACTGCCCCGCCGCGAGTGACACGGAAAAGCTGTCGGCATCACCCGCGGACTGGATCGCCGTGTGGGCCGAAGTGCTGCGGATCAGGCTGCTGAAGGCATTCTCCGCCACAAACTGCGGGAGCGGGGAAGGCGCGGTGGCGTCCACCGTAAAGCTCACGCCGAAACTGCCGCCGTCCGTGCCGTTGCCGGACTGGTTCGGCCCGATGGGCCACGCGGGTGTCTCGCCATCCAGATCGCGTCCGGCAAGGTCTTCAAATGAAGCGCTCCCGCTGAGAAGCGTGAGCAGGTAGGTATCCTCCGCCAGACTCGCAAACCGAATCGTGAGCTCATCGCCCGCGGCATTGAAAGCCACGCTCGACGGCAGGGAGCTCGCGTTGTTCAGCGCGCCCCAGAGCGTCACGTCGCCGACGGTGATGTTCGCCTTTCTGACCGGCTCGCTGAAGCTCACAAGCACCGTCAGCGGACCGGGCGCGAGCGTATCGCCCTGCTGCACGCTGATGCTGGTCACGCGCGGCGCGGCGAGATCCACCGTGAAAGTGGAGGTGTAGGCCTCCAGCGGCACGCCGCCGGCATTCGTCAGCGCGCCCGCCGCAATCGCCACCGCGTGCGGCCCGGCGCCGAGGCCGGTGGGAAGCGTCCATTCCACGGTGTCGCCATCGATCCGGGTGACGGCGGTGGCCGGCGCGCCATCCACCGTGAGGTCGCCCGCCGCGAGCGAGGGGAGCAGCAGATTCCCGTTGAAGTTCAGCCGCAGCGTCGCAGGCGCGGCGGTGAGCAGGGCGCCTGCGGCAGGAGTGGCCGGAGTCGCGGAAAAGGGGGCGTTTTCCGCACCATCCACGTGGAGCAGATAGTCGCCCGTGGTGCGCGACACGCCGCGCACTTTCACGCTGTAGATGCCGCCCTCGGCGACGGTGTAGGCGAGCGCGGCATTGCGCCCATCGGGCGCGCTGTTGTTGTCGCTGGCGACCAGCCGGCCCGCTGCGTCATACAGTTCCACGAGCGGGTCGAAGGCGTTTGCCGCGCCGCCCGGCGTCGTGGTGGAAAGGGTGAGCGTCGCCCCGGCCGCCGCGCGCACTTGAAAGAAATCGTCGTCGCGCGCCACGCCAGTATCCGCGCCGAGCGCCTGCAAACCGCTGAAACCGCTCAGCGTGCGCACCGGGGTGAGCGAGCCGAGATCATAGACCTGGATCTGCGAAAGGCTGGCTACGAACAGTTCGCCGCCGATCACACCCAGGCCGCCGCGCATGCTGGAGCTTTGCGAGGAAAGCGTGCCAGCCGCTGTGCTGATGCCGTTGATCCGGTTGATCTCGAGAAGCTGAATGCCGGATGCACCTGGTGCGCCGAGCGCAAACAAAGAGCCTTCGCCGCCGGCCAGCCCGCCTGTGGCGTAAGAAGCACCGAAATTCGAGAGGGTGCGTTTGAATCCGCCAGTGGCGTAGTCGAGGACGCGGACGCCGCTGTAGGAGCTGAGCCCCTGCACATAGATCTCGCCGTCCACAAAAGCCAGACTCGCAATGTCGCCCACGCCGGTCGCCACGGTGCGAAGCGTCACGCCGGTGTCCGCATTGACCTCGTAAATGGCGCCGCCCTTGCCGCCCACGAGCAGTGTGCTCCCGGTGGTCGCCATCCCGTAATCCGTGCCTATGGACGCCGCCTGCGGGGGAGGGGCAAAACTGCGCAGGATCGCGCCGCTCTGCGGGTCCACTTCGCGGATCAGCTTTGCCGTGGAATCATACGCGAAGAGCCGGTTCAACCCCTGCGCGCCCCCATGGCCGAGCACCGTCCCATCCGGGCCGAGCGGCTGCGCCGTGGCAAGGGTGTTGTTTGCTTCCGTGTCGAAGTCCGCGCCGCGCAACGCGAGCAGCGTGTAGTCCGCGCCCAAGTCGCCGGTCACATGCACGAAATATCTGCCCGCTGCCGGAGCGGAAAAGCTGTGCAACACCCCGCGCAGATCGGCCGGGGCCGCGCCCGCCGCGCTCACGGCGAGCACCGCGCCGGTGGCGTCCTGGATTTCAAACTTCACCGCGCTGCCTGTTGTGTTCGCGACAAAGCTGGCGTGCTCACCCGCAGCCAGGGTGAGGGCGTAGAAATCCTCCGGGCTGCCCTGCGCAGGCGGCGGGGTGGCGGAGGAAAGATAAACGTCAGCATTGTAGGCGCCACTGCCGGCGCCAGTCGCGCGCAGGAAGTAAGTGCCTGTCTCCGGGATGCGGAAGGCATGGATCGGCGCATTAAACCCAGGGCCGATGCTGGAGCCGTCCTCCCAAGCGACGACCGCCCCGGCGGAATTCAACAGCGCCGCCGCGAGATCGACGGTGCCCGTGGAGTCGAGGTTCACCGTAACCAGATCGCCCGCGTAAAAGGAGAAGCGGAGATAGTCCGCGTCGCTGGAGGAGGAAAGCGTGCCGGCCGTGCGCGACAGATATTGCACCGCCCGCCAGCTCGCGGAGACATCGGTCGCGGTCGCGGCGCTGTTGTTGGGCTCGGTTTCGGCAGGGACGCTGCCGCCCGTTTGCGGCGCCACGCCCGAGTTTTCCAGCCAGGCGCCGAGCTCATAGCTGCCGGTGCCACTTTCAAACGCCGTCACCGCGACAAAGTAAGTGTCGCTGGCTGCGACGGTGTAGCGGAAGCGAAACGCATCGCTGCCTGGCCCACTGTTGTCGTCGGTGAACACCGCGACTGGCGCGTCCACGGAGCCGCGGTAAAGCGTCAGCCGGGTGTCGATCGACGAGCCCCGCGCACTGCCTGCCGCGAATGCGCCGAGCGAAACGACATCGCCTGCGTCCAGCGCGCCGAGCTTGAAATAATCCAGGCCGCCGGTGGTGTCGCGCGCGCCGCGGACGTCGAGCTGGAAGAAGCTCGCGGGAGTGGCGGAGAAGTTCGACGCGGCGAGGTTGGCCTGCGCGATTGTGTTGTTCGGCTCGATTTCGACTGGCAGCGGGCTACCTGAGGTTTCGATTCCGCCCAGCACCGCGGCGCGCGCCCCGCCGCCGGGCAGCGGCGCGAGCAGCGGATCGAGGTCGGTCGCCGTCGCCTGCGTGCTGTTCGCGGGGCCGCCATGCGCCTCCGGCTCCAGGGTTCCATTGCGGAGTGTGCGGATGGTGGCCAGACCCGAGCTTTGCCCAGCCCCTTCCACCAGCAGCAGATACGTGCCTGCCGCTGGCGCGGTGAACATGGGCAGCTCCAGACCTTCCCCAGCGGCAGCGGCGGTGCCCGTCGCGAGCGTGGCACCAGCGCTCGTCCGCAGCGAAAGCCGCGGCTGCAGCGTCGCGCTGGGATCAGCGGAAAACGCGATCGTTTCGCCGGCTTCCAGCATGAAAGTGTAGGTGTCGCCGTCGGAGCTCGTCCCGCCGCCCGGGGGCGCGGTGGGCGTGATCGCGGCGATGAAGCTGCCCTCGCTCACGAGACCGCCGAGCGGCCTCGCTGCGCGCAATGCCGGGAGCGGCACAGCATCCACATCGAGCGTGAAGGCCACGGTGAAGTTGCCGCCTTCCACTCCGTCGCCGCTGCCGCCCGGAGGCAGCGGGAAGCTCACGGCTTCGCCATCGAGGTTGCGTCCCACCGTATCCTCAAACGCGCCGTCGCCGCTCACGAGCGCCAGCGTGTAGCGATCCTCCGGCAGCGTGGCATACGTGAGCGTAAGCTGCGTCCCAGTCGCGTCGTAGGCGAAGCTCTTCGGCGCATAGCTGATGCCGCGCAGAGCGCCTTGGAGCGTCATGTCCGCAACGCTTAGATTCGCCGTCTTCATCGGCTCGGAAAAGCCGATCGTCACCGTGAGCGCGCCCGCCGGTAAAACCGCGCCGCTGGCCAGCGAGGTGGAAAGGACGCGCGGCGCGAGGACATCCACATGAAAGCTGGAAGCGAACGCGCCGACGGCCGTGCCCTGCACATCGCTCACCGCTCCGGCAGCCAGCGCCACGGCGTGCGTGCCCGGGCCGGGATCGGCGATCGTCCACTCCAGCGTGTCGCCGTCGATGATGGCCACCGCCGTCGCCGCGACGCCATCCACCGTGAGGTCCGCCGCCTGCACGCTCGGCAGGCTCAGAGCGTCATTGAAGTCGAAGCGGAACTTCGTCGGCGCGGTGGCGAAGCGGGTGCGGTCGAGCGGCGTCGTGGCGCTCACGGCAAAAGCCGGTTCCGCCGCGAGCGCGCCGGTTGCGCTCAGCACATACTCGCCGAAAGAAAGCGGCGCGGCATGCAAGGCGACGGTGTAAGTGCCGGCGGCTGGCGCGATGAAGTCGAGCGCCGCATTGCGCCCATCCGCCGCGCCGTTGTCATTGCCGGCGAGCAGCGCGCCTGAGGGGCCGAAGAGCTCCAGCCTTGGATCGAGCGTGTTTGCAGGCTCGCCCACGCCCGCGCCGGGAGTGGTGGTGCGCAGGGAAAGCGTCGCCCCGGCCGCCGCTTCGACCCGGTAGAAATCCGCGTCCATCGCGTAGCCGTCGCCCGCGAGTCCGGCAATGAATGTCGCGCTGGTGAAGCTCCGCAGCAGCGCGAGGCTCGGCAGACTATAGACGTTCAAAGTGGTGCCGCTGGCGGCATACAGCTCCCCGCCGAGCACGGCCGTGTGCGAGGGAGAAAAGCTGCCCGGCAGCGCGCCGAGCGCAGTCCTCGCACCGCTCAGCGGATCGACCCGGGAAATGACGAGCGTGCCGGAATAAAGCGTGTCGCCGGATGCGGCGAGATGGCTGTCGGTGCCCATCACCGGCAGGATGCGTTTCACGGCGCCGGTGGCGTAGTCCAGCACGGTGATCTGGCCATACGGCGAGTATCCGTCCATCACGTAAATCTCGCCGTCAAGATAGGCGAGCCCATTGATCTCCGCGCCGGGGTTTCGCAGCGTGCGGAGCGTCGCGCCCGTGTCGGGGTTCAGTTCAAAGATGCCTTCGGATTCCGACGAGCCGATGAGCAGCGACGTCGGCGTGGTGGCGAAATCCACCGATGAAATCACTGTCGCCATCGGATTGTCGAAGCGCCGCAGCACCGCGCCGGTTTCGT